>JBECLA010000140.1:0-3113 GCA_040235565.1 Thiohalomonadales bacterium
CAATTCGCGAACATCCTGCGCCTCATCGTCGGGTACGTGTCTGAGATTAAATATTAAAACAGCCATAAATTAGTGATTGATGTATATATCAAAGGATTTGAGGAAGATAGGTGTCAGAGAGGAATTAACTCTATAATGATGCTCGTTAGAGCTACTAAGTGCTCTCTGACCCGGTTTTTCAAATTACCTTTACTTCTTCAAATCCTGTTGCTGTTTTTCTTCACGCAGCCGTTGCCGGTACTTCCCCCTGGCGAGTGCCTGCATGTCTTCGACGATATCGCTTTCGTCGAGGATCTCACGACCCAATAGAGTCTCAATGGCGTCTTCCAATGTAACGATACCCGAAGTCTGACCGAACTCATCTTCGACCAGGAACAAGTGCGCGCGGTTTTTGATAAACATATCGAGCAATTGCTGCACCGGCAATTTTTCAGATACGCGGACAATGGGTTTGGCGAACTGACTGATGGGCTCTGAACCACGCCCTGAACGTTCTGCTTCAAACAAGTCGGCGTGAATGACTTTGCCCTTGATATCATCGATGCCTTCCCCGTAGATGGGCATGCGGGTAAACTGGCGCGTCTGCGTTTGATCCAGTGCTTCAGTCACCGTCAAATTATCAGGCAGCATGTGTACGACGCTACGCGGCGTTAGTACTTCTTCGGTGTGAATTTCGCGTAACTTTAAAATGTTCGCCAGGTATTCATTTTCCTGGGATACCAGGGTGCCGTCTCTGAGTCCCAATGAGGCCAGGGCGATGATTTCCTCGCGGGTGATTTCTTCCTCTTTGTTGCGGCTGAACAGCTTGGTAAGGCGCGTGGAAATCCACACCAACGGGTACACCAGCCTCACCAACCAGGCAATGATAAAAGCGGAGGGTATGGCCAATTGCCGCCAAAAGGTTGCACCCAGAGTTTTCGGAATGATCTCAGAGAAATACAGGATAGCGAGCGTCAGCAGCACCGCAATTAAAGTTTCCCACTTTGCACCGAACACCTGTATGGCCTGAGAACCGACACCGGCGGCACCCATGGTATGCGCAAAAGTGTTGAGTATGAGAATACTGGAGAGTGATTCATCTAAACGTTCTTTAACTTTACTCAGCATGCCCCCGGTACGCGGTCGATCCAACTGCGTTTTCTCGACAAAGCTCGGGGTGACCGACAAAAGTACGGCTTCAAGGATTGAGCACAGAAACGAAACACCGATGGCGATAACCAGATAGACAAACAACAAAGTCATGATGAAATCCCGTTAATCGACAGACTGTTATTTTTTACCAATCGTGGCATGCTTGTCTATGGCAAACGAAATAATAGGTGTCAGAGGTAGTTGTATCCCTATTATTCCCTACGCCCTTTAATTACACCGTCGCGGCCGGCTGTTTGTTTTCTCAAAATCATTTTTTTATGATAGCCATTCGCGTGCCGCCTTGATAATCGCCGCCACTGCCGGATGCGAGATACGGCGTTCCGTGTTGATGGCATAAAACTGTTCCCGCACCGCTTCGGTGCTGCCAATAATACTCACGCGATACTGTTTGGCCACTTCCTCGGCGATCGCCGACGGCGCAATAAACACCCCCTTGCCTGCCTGGCCAAAGGCTTTCATCAACGCGCTGTCATCGAATTCACCCACGATACGTGGATGAATGTGTAATCCCTCCAGCCATTGTAGCAGGCGTGACTGCACCATGTTGATTTCACTCGGGATCAGTAACGGCGTGCCCGTCAGACTCTGAGGAAAACCTTTGCGCAACGGCCTGGCCAAGCTGGCGGTGGCCAGAAAGCTAATGTCCGATTCTCCGAGGTTGTGATTGTAGCCGGTGACGTTTAACCCCGACGGAATCGGTCCGTCAGCAAGCACCAGATCAAGGCGGTGTAAGGCTAATTCCCCCAGGAGACTATCGAGGCTGTTTTCCCGGCACACTAGGCGCACCGGATCATCCAGCGCCAGGGCTGGAGACAGGATTCGCGAGGCGATGGATTTTGGCACCACGTCCGCCACGCCCACCCGGAATACCATGGTGCGCTCCTGGGGCAGGTTACGTAGCGCGTCTTCCAGCTCACCACCCAGCGCAAAAATCTCATCGGCGTAACTCAGCACCAGCCGGCCAGCATCGGTTAACTCCAACCGGCGGCCCACCTTGGTGAATAGTGCTTCACCCAGCGTCTCTTCCAGCATGCCAAGCTGGCCACTGATGGTCTGCGGGGTCAAATGCAGGCGTTCGCTGGCCCGGGCAATACCACCCTCTTTCGCCACCATCCAGAAATAGCGCAGATGTTTGTAGTTGATCATGATTGCTTAATTATTCGGTTTATTCGAAGTATTGAGAAAGTATATTCGACTATTCCTGAATATTGAAGTCCCCTATGCTAGCTGGCAACCCCTTGGGAAACTCAACCAGGAGAATAATCATGCAGATGGAAATACAGGCACGGGATTTTCCGCTGACCAAAGCACTGGGCAGCTACATCAAGCGGCGCATCAATTTCGTTATAAGCAGTCGTTACGATCAAATTCAGCGTATTATCGTACGGTTGTCGGACATCAATGGACCGCGCGGTGGTATCGACAAGCGCTGTCAAATTCAGATCAGCCTGCCCCGCCTTGCGGACATCGTGGTGGAAGATACCGAATCGGATTTATATGTGGCGATCGATCGTGCCACCGATCGGGCAGGCCGCACCGTAAATCGCCGGCTGGCGCGTCAGTACGACAAGAGTCGAAGACTGTTTGTCCCCCACAAACCGGTCGACGAACGCATGACAAACCACCAGTACATCTGTGATTGGATGCAGTAAAAGAGACGTAATGCTGAGGATTAAATCGTAAATCGGGGACACGACTACATGGCAAGGATTGTTCCTGCAATCCTGTTGCATTTCCTCCGTCTCGGCCGCTGTTCCCGACGCGGCTCTAACTTCCTACATCCATGTAGGTCGCAGGAGGTCAGATGTAGGAGGTACGACCACAAGGAAGTGGGAGGTAGAGTTACGCAGGGAGCAGTAACCGAGAATTAGGTCAGGAACACTAATTGAGACCACGTTTTCTTAGCCTTTTAAGCGCTCTGCTCCTTTTCGGGTGTGAGTAACAGATGCGATGAACAAGGA
>JBECLA010000023.1:0-12181 GCA_040235565.1 Thiohalomonadales bacterium
ATATGCTGAATAAAAGTGTACGTAACATGATACTGATACCTCGTTCGTGTTGGTGTTATTGCTTGTTGTTACCAGAGGATAGAAAGAATCCAAAAGTCTTTTCTGTTTGCCAGTCGACAGAAACGAAAAAATAAGACATTAGATTGAAACAGACGAGGTAAAACCGTCAAGCCTGATCAGGCGATGGTGGTTACGCAAAGCGAGGCGTTGAAAGGCGGCTTAAACACGTCCGAGCACTTGATCGACGATGAAGTTAGTGGCCGAGTTTTTGGAGAGAAAGGGACCCGCCACGCCGTCCTGGGTAATCAGGCCGTGGTTCAGGACAATATCACCGCGCATGTACACGAACCATCCCATTGTTTTTACGAAGAAAAAACGGGAAGGATTGACGCGATATTCTTTGCCTGCGCGCTGCAGGATTTGTTGTTTGAACATGGCATTCATCACAAAATACTATAGATATCCAGACCCTCAGTGTCCATATGTGGCGATAAATTCAATCGCTGTCTGAATAAATTTCATGCTTTTGACTTATTCCTCCATGCGTAAACAAGCCCGATCGTCATGGCGATGAGCGCCGGCACAAACAGAATCCAGGGAAAGGAACCGGGTTGATAGTCTTGAAACGCGGCTTCACCCTGCGGCAGCAATATGCCTGCCGGTATCAGAAAGGCGACCAGTCCGGCTACGCTGCCACCAAAAAACAGGCCACCTGATACGCGGTTGAACCGCGGCCGCCGCGAAGACAGCAGGATCGCTGACCCCCAGACGGTGAACAACAGGGCAATGAGTGCCGGCGTCAGCCAGGGACCAAACCACGGCCAGGGCAGCAAAAACAACACATCCCATTCATACCAGGATTGTGGCCAGTCAAGCAGGATCTTCAGCCACGCATAGTAACCCAGGTCCCAGGTACCGAAGACATACACAAAGGCGGCAAAACGGCGACCACTGTCACGTTCCGTTAGCAATGCGATACTGGTGAGCATCAACAGGGTCGCCAGCTCACGGCCCAACTCGATGGCCAGATCCGTATGTGACAGTAACCGCAAAGGGAAAAGGGCCAAGGGATTGTCCGCGTAGTAGAGATGACGCAGGTGGACGACGAGGGCGGCTTCTACATAGGCCATGGCAATGGCGTACAGGGTTAGCCAGATGAATCCGCGGGTTCGCATGCTTTTACCTGTGGATAGAAAAAATACTGCATCGATACCACTCTGCCTCAAGCATAGAACAAAACTGTGTACATCCTCAGGCAAACGCCAGGTAAAAGCTCAAGGCGCTGCTGACCGTGTTGTGTCGTGACATACCCTGCTTTGCTAAAGCAATATCAGAGCTGATACAGTCAGTAATCCGCTGCCGTTAACTTTTCTCGATGGAAGAACTCATTTATCTGCCGATTTTGTTGTTCGGTGCCTTTGTGCACGGTGCGCTTGGCTTTGGCTTTCCCCTGATCACGACGCCCGTACTGGTATTGTTCATGGAATTACCGGCGGCCATTTTGTTAACCCTGGTACCCACCGTCAGCATCAATCTGGTCAGTTTTTTTTCAGAAAAGCACTGGCGGGAAGCACTTCGCGAATTCTGGCCGATACCCACCTTTACCATTGTTGGCAGCATTACAGGCACCCAGATCCTGTTGTCGGTGGATCCCTCACCGTTTCGCATGTTGTTGGCCCTGGTACTGATTGCCTACCTCGCCACCGAACGCCTGACCGGTAGCAAAAAAGAACACCGCTTACCGAAGTGGGGGATGGCGCTATTCGGATTCGGGCTGGGCCTGTTGGCGGGGGTGGTGAATATCTTTGCGCCCGTGATCGTGGTGTTTGCCCTCTATACCCGCATGAACCCCATCCTCATGGTCGCCACCTTCAATATGAGTTTTCTCACCAGCAAGTCGGGGCAGATCATCGGCTTCATTGCCAACGGGGCCTTCGACACGCATATCGTCCTGCTGACGCTGGCCATGGTGCCGCTTGTCCTGCTGTTCCTCTGGGTGGGGATGCGGATCCGACGTAAAATCGATCAGGCGTCATATACACAGCTTTTACGCGGCGCGCTGTGGCTCATCGCCGTCGCCCTGGTTGCTGACTGGTTTGCCAACGGCTCGTGAGGATCATGCGCCTGGCTCCGTGCCCATTTTCTGCCGCGGAAAAATCAGTCTAGAATACACTTTATAAAACGTTCGTATCCTCTTGTATATTCAATATAATTAGCTGTTTTTCACTCTTTTCCAACGCCTTCATTAAAACGTCAACTTGAATTTGCGATACTTGGGCAATATGGTTAAGTAATAGAGTGTTTTACTCGGGTATTGACCACTGAAGCTTCTTCAGGGTTCTGAATCAAGGAGGAAGGCATGCAGGTTAAGGCTGAACCATCTCCGCCGGATCATTTCGACTATGACGGCCACATCTGCGGTGTATTGCAGCTCACGGCCAGGTATTTCGAGGTGGAGACAAGTTGGATGAGTTTCCCGGAACTCAACCGCCTGCCGTGGTTGAGTCAGGCTACACATCAATCGGAGGAGGTATGATATGTTCAATCGAGCGGTAATCGAACACCAGCCCCTGGTGACCCCGGCGGTCCGAAAAATCAATTTCACAGCACCGTTGCGCTGGCTGTCCGCCGGCTGGCAGGATGCGCTCTCCAACCCCATGGCAAGCGGGTTTTACGGACTGGCATTCCTCCTGGCAGGCCTGGGGGTGGTCACCGCCAGTTGGCAAAACAACCTGCTGGTGATGACGTTTGTCACCGGTTTTTTCCTCATTGCCCCGTTTTTGTGTCTCGGCTTGTATGACCTGAGCCGGCAGCGGGAATTAACCGGTTCGAGCCATCTCTGGCCGTCATTGTTTGCCTTCATGCGTCGCCGGCGCGACATGGCGTTACTGGTGACCTTCCAGGCGGTGATCATGGTTGCCTGGATCCGCCTGGTTGCCTTGATGAGCGCGCTCTATGTGAGCAATACCGGCACCAGTGTGACGGTCTTGTATGATCAATTGCTCACTTCAGAACAAGGTCTGGGCTTTCTGGGCTTATTCATGCTCGCCGGGGCCGCCCTGGCGGCTCTGGTATTTATCACCAGTGTCGTGGCCTGGCCCATGTTGTTGCACCAATCCTCGGGGGTGCTGGTTGCCATCGTCACCAGTGTCAAAGCGGTCATGGTAAACAAAATCGTGATGTTGCTCTGGGCAGGTCTGATTATTTCTCTGGTCGTGGCCATCGGGATTATCACCGCTGCCATAGGTTTATTGGTCGTCCTCCCCGTGATCGGTCATGCCAGCTGGCATGCCTATCGTGATCTGGTGGAATGAGTGGGAGAATCAATCCGGATAGACAGGCGGGTGCGACAGGCACCCGCCGGTGACTGTTTACCTTTCCGCCTCTCTGTCTGCCTTTTCCTGATCGGGCAAGCTGCCGCAACTGACCCTTTGTCTTCAAAGAGTTGGCGTCTCAATCTTGCCATCCTGGCCTGAATTCAGGGTAGTGCAATGTACCAGTGTCGGGTCGAAAAACGCATTCTCAAAAGCATGACAAACAGAAGTGAATACACGGTATTAAACTATGAACTGAAGCTTGCTGCCGCGCCTGAACAGGGTCAGATACTGAAAGATGGCCGATGGTATTCCGGGCCACTGACATCCGTCATCTGGGCAATTGATGAGCAGTGTTTCCGTTGCCGTGTCGAGGATGAATTTCCCTTCGTGCAAGGTTATGAACATTATTCACACGACTGGATTGTTGAAACGTTGCAACTGGAAGGCTGGTCACTCTGCACCAGAAACATGATACGGATTGATTAGACTGCACCTGTTATCCACGTCCCGGCATGGATTCTTTATTATAAAATTAGCAACTCTTAATTTTTCAGGGTTGCACACGGATTCGGCTTGAAATCGGAGCCGCACACCCCATATTTAATTGAATCTGTTCGAAAAATTTGTGTTTATTCACCGGTCACCCTATTTACTTAATGAGGGCCGGGACGATTGTATGGTATCCTATTAGTCATACCATTCCTGTTGCTGCTTGCAAGGCCTGATTCATGTCACTGAAGAAATACGCTGATATTGAAGACGAAGAATATGTTGTCACCCGTGTTGAAAAGACCGATCCGCCAGATGGTATGGAAGGCACAAACTGGTGTGAATATATTCTGACTCGCGGCAGCTCGACCATTGAGGGGAAACGCCGCGGGACAGTTTCTCAAGTCAGGCGCCAGGCTGAGGAGATTGCCGAAGACGTGAATTCCCGCAGCGGTATCAAAGGCAAATCTATCTGGGCGCCGCGCAAATCCAAATAATCACCTGATGGCTGCTTCGACCGGCAGTCAGACATCACGGTAAAAGTACCAATTTATCCACGGGGATATCCATGAACTTACTTGAACACGGTTTACTCAACCTGTCAGTACTGGGCATTATCATTGCCGTACTGGGGTTGACTCACATTACGATTGCCAGCGTTACCATCTACCTGCACCGGCATCAATCACACCATTCTCTCAACCTGCACCCGATCATCAGTCATTTTTTTCGTTTCTGGTTATGGCTTACCACCGGCATGGTGACACGCCAATGGGTCGCGATCCATCGCAAGCATCATGCGAAGTGTGAAACTCCGGATGATCCCCATAGTCCGCAGATCGCAGGGATCAAAAAAGTCTTGCTGGAAGGCAGTGAACTCTATCGCAATGAAGCGAAAAACCAGGAAACGCTGGAAAAATATGGCAAGGGCACGCCGGATGACTGGCTGGAGCGAAATGTTTACAGCCGTTTCCCGCTCATGGGCATTATCCTGATGTTATTCACGGACGTGCTGTTATTCGGCGTCATCGGCATTACAGTTTTCGCGATCCAGATGTTATGGATCCCGATATTTGCTGCCGGCGTGATCAATGGCATCGGCCATTTTTGGGGTTACCGCAATTTTGAACCCGCAGACGCATCTCGCAATATCGTGCCCTGGGGTGTTTTGATTGGGGGTGAGGAGCTGCATAACAATCACCATGCCTATCCATCTTCAGCCCGCTTATCCAATAAATGGTGGGAATTTGATCTCGGCTGGTTCTATATTCGTCTGTTGAAACTGCTTGGTCTGGCACAGATCAAGAAAACATCGCCCAGAATAAAACATAATGTCAATAAACAGATCATTGATGTTGAAACCGTCCGGGCCATCATCCACAACCGGTTTCATATTGTAAAACTTTATGGTCGCAAGGTAATAAAACCTGTTTTACGAAAAGAACGTCAGCGTGCTAATAACTATTGTCGTGCCTTGTATCGACGTGCTCGCAAGTTAATGACACGAGAAGACATCAAGCTGGACAACAACGCCCTTGCCACCATTAAAGAGGTCACGGCACAAAGCCAGACACTGGCAACGGTGTACGAATTCAAGCAACGTCTGAAAGAACTCTGGGCAAATACCACGCAAAACCATGCCAAACGCGTCCAGCGTTTGCAGAATTGGTGTGCGGAAGCAGAACAAACCGGTATTGATGTGTTGCAGGATTTTGCCAACTATTTGCGCGGTTATACCGAGTTACGGGTCTGACGAATTTCAGGCGCAAGCTGTTTGATTAGCATTAGCACCCAGGTGCTTTTGCCTGCTACTCACTGCGCCGACGTACTTCAGTCACATTTGGCAACTGACTGATCCGTGCAAGCACTTTGCTCAGGGTGTCGATATCGGGTATTTCTACCGTGATCACCATGGATGCGGTGTGGGTGTCACGGTGGGACTGGGTATTGACCGCTGTAACATTGATATCCTCATTGGATAACAGGGTGGTAATGTCCCGCAGCAAGCCTTGCCGGTCGTATGCCTGAATCTCGATATCAACCGAATAGGTTCCGGTCTCGCCACCCCAGTTCACTTCAACAAGTCGTTCGGGATGTTCAGCGATGGTATGTAATACATTGTGACAATCGCGGCGATGAATGGAAATACCCTGGCCCTGGGTAATATAACCAACAATCTCATCGCCTGGTAACGGTTTGCAGCAACGCGCAAATTTCGTCAACAAATCACCTACGCCATGCACTTTCACATCTGTCGAGGACGTACGCGCCCTGGCTTTACGCAAGACCGGCTCTTCCGTCTCTGGCGGTGGTTGCTGGACGGGGGCAGTCATTTGTTGCGCCGCATTGATAATTCGGGTCGGTTTGATGTCCCCCCGACCGACCGCAGCCAGAAAATCTTCGACCTGCTTCTGGTTGAAATGATGCGCCAGCTTTTCATAACTGACATCGCTGAATCCCATCCGCTTGAGTTCCCGCTCCACCACATTGCGACCATCGGCAATGTTCTGATCCAGATTTTGTTGACGAAACCAGTGTTGTACGTGTTGTCGGGCTTTGCTGGTCACCATGTACCCAAGATGCGGATTCATCCAGTCGCGACTGGGACCACCTTTCTTGACCGTCAGGATTTCCACCTGGTCACCGGTACGGAGTTGATACGTTAGCTGAACCATTCGACCATTTACCTTGGCGCCACGACAGCGATGGCCAACCTCGGTATGAATCTGGTAAGCGAAGTCGAGTGGAGTGGCGCCGGCGGGAAGATCGATAATGTTACCCATTGGCGTAAATACATAAACCCGATCGGTAAAGACTTCGGATTTAAACTGATCAACGAACTCGCCAGCTTCCGCAACATCGTCTTTCCATTCAAGCAACTGCCTTAACCAGGCGATCTTGTTATCAAAGTCACTGTCCGCTTTGGCGCTTTCCTTGTAGCGCCAGTGAGCCGCGACACCATACTCGGATTCCTGATGCATGTCCCAGGTCCGGATCTGGACTTCTACCGTCTTGCCTTCCGGACCGATCACGGCGGTATGGATAGAGCGATAATTGTTTTCCTTGGGTGTCGCAATATAGTCATCAAATTCACCGGGCAGGTAATTCCACAGGGTGTGTACAATCCCCAGCGCGGCATAACACTCAGGAATAGTCTCGACAAATATTCGCACGGCACGCACGTCATAGATCTGGTGAAATTCCTGGCCTTTGCGCTGCATTTTTTTCCAGATACCGTAGATGTGCTTGGCGCGGCCATGCACTTCCGCTTTGACATTGGCCTTGTCGAGTTCAGCCTGAAGCCTGGTCATGAAACGTTCAATATAGGCTTCCCGTACCAGACGACGTTCCGCCAGCTCCGCGGCAATTTGTTTATAGGCTGTGGGGTTCAGATAGCGGAATGCCAGGTCTTCCAGCTCCCACTTAACCTGCCAGATACCCAGCCGGTTGGCGAGCGGGGCGAAAATATCCATCGTCTCGCGGGCAATACGCCGTTGTTTTTCAGGGCGTAATGCATTCAGGGTACGCATGTTATGCAGACGATCGGCCAGTTTAATCAACACCACGCGCACGTCCTCCGCCATGGCCAACAGCATCTTGCGCAGATTTTCTGCCTGCAGGTGCTCCTGCTGCTGTCTGGGATCGTCACTGCTGCGCACGACCGAAATGATGTCCATCTTGGTCACCCCATCGACCAGCCTGGCGACGCCATCGCCAAACTGTTGCCGGATATCCTCCAGCGTGATGTCCGTATCCTCGACGACATCGTGCAGCATGGCCGCACTGATGGTTTCGGCATCAAGGTTCAGTTCCACCAGAATATTGGCGACCGCCAGTGAATGGAGAACATAGGCTTCACCGGAAACACGGGTTTGACCTGCGTGCGCGTGTTGCGACAGTTTGCTGGCACGCCGGATCAGATCAATATCCGCATCAGAGCGGGTTGATTCGATGGCCGCTAACCAGGCGCGCACATCGGCCGGGGAATCAGCCGCTATTTGTGGGTGTTTACTGGTTACGCTGACCATGGGTCGAAGTTCGCCTTATTTAACGTCATCATATATTAAGTATGGGGTTTTGAGCCGCCAGCACAAGAGCAATCCGGGCCAAAGCCGCTTTTCTTGTACCGGGATATCTGCGCCGATGATTGCCTCCTGCCGGGTGTGTCGTAGTATGCTTTAAGTCTGGATTCCTGAAACTGACAAGGCAACAATCATGCGCCGCGAGGCACTCTTCAGTCGCTCCGGTTTTTACGGATTTGTTCTCAAAAGTAACGTCCTGCTGCATCGTGAAGCGACTCAGGATGCGATCATCGCATTGCAAACCGTGTTGGCCGGATGGGAAAGGAACCAGCCTGTCGCGGTCCTGGACCTTGCCTGCGGTGGCTGGCCTGTGGCTATTGCTGAGGTAATGGCGGCATTTCCTGACATCTGCTTTCACTATACCGGTGTGGACATCAATCCGGATCAGGTGGCGCTGGCCGCCACGTCTTTTCCTTTTCCTGATAATGTCACCGAAACACGTCTGCTTGAGGGTAATGCCTGGGATCTGGACGAGCTCGAACTGGAGCCGGACTACACCCTGATTTTCAGCGGTATGAACCTTCATCATGGCACGCCAGAAGAAATCGATTATCTTGGACACCAGATTCAGAAACGCCTCCGGCCTGACGGCCGGTTTATCAGCCACGACGTCTTTCGACCGAATCACACCTTATATGTGCCACGCCCGCTGCTGATTGACGGTGAGGCAGCCGCGCTGGTCAATCCCGAACGACTGGCCGCCAGGGGCAGGGGTGGGGCGGAATGCAGCTCGCCAAAGGCAATAAGCGAACCCGCCTGGCGAAGTGACTATCTCGAGCAAATGCGTCGCACCTTGCTGGCACGGGGTGCTGATCCGGATGGCACAGCCAGCACGCTGCGTCATATGCAAAGCCGTGACTATCCCGTTTCAACCGAGGAATTTCGGCATCTGATGGAGAACATTGGATTCGAGGTGCAAATCAGGGGTTATGAAAATACCCATGAACCGCTGGGGCCCTATATCGCCACCTGCGTCTTGCAGCTACGGGAATCCACCTGATCAATTTCCGATGACTTCCTCAAAAAGAACCCTAACTCTCTGATCTTCTGCTTTATTTTCTTTAAAGGATCCTGCTCTGCGGCCGATATTTTTAACCACGACGTGGCACGGTCTGAGATGCCGCGGAAAAAACCAGTCACCCGTGGTGGAATTTGTCCAGGAGCAGGAAAATGGGAATAAAGAAACTGTTATCACTCACAGCATTGGCCATGGTGTTGATATCTTGTGCCTCAACACCGCCGGAATCCGCATCTGTTGAAGAAGTATATGTACCCTCTTACCGGACCTTGTCTCATATGGGTTTCAAGCTGGTGGTTCCGGATGACACCAGTTGGCAAGTCGCCAAGGAGGATGAATACAAGGTTGAGCTGGCCAAACATGCAGAAGCCGCCAATGAAGTGTACACCATCCAGGCTTTGCTGGTTAAACTTCCCAGTTTTGCGTCAGATGATGAATTTATGCAGTTCATCCAGTCAAGCATGCAAAGTAGTGACCAGCAATCCCAGGTACAGGTCGTGGAGCAGGGTGCGAGTTTCATACCCTATAATGAGAACCAATGCGTGCAGATCAACCGTAAGCTGGAAAAACAGTCTTCCGCCTCAGCCCAGATCCTTGAAATTGTGAACTTTACCTGTCGTCATCCTTTTAAAGACGACGCGGGTGTCTATCTGGCCTATGCCAAACGTTACCAGAACAATGAGCAAACAGAAGATCTGGTACCGCAGGCCTTGAACCTGTTTTACAACCTGGAATTTACCGAGCTCTAAATGGTGCGTGAAATCTCCCTTGATAACGCGGCGAAATTATAACCACAACATATCAAAATAATAAATTTAGGCCAGCAATTGCTGGCCTTTTATTTTTGTACTTACAGAATGAGAAAGGCTTAAATCGTATCGTCCTCTAAATTGCTCGTTGATATTAAATGGCTCGGCTTCCAAAAGCGATGAGCATAGTCACTTTGTGGCTTATCGGTTTCGAGCTTCCGCATCGCATGATGTTCAAAAAACCCGCCTGCATCAGCTTGTGCCTTTACCAATAGACCGTCGTAACCAAGTTCTAATACCAGAGCTTCAACGGCAGTGAACAATATTGTCCCCACACCCCGATGTTGCATTTCCGGATGGACATAGAGTCCATGTAATAGTAATGCCTTCTTGCCCTGCATATCGTGCGGGTCAGCTATCTCACAAGCGGCCACACCAACAATACCTCGCTTCTGCGTTTCCGCCACGATGAATTGGATGTGGTCATAATCTACCTCGGTATAACGATAACTTGGCAGCGCCAGACGTTTGATCCTCTCCGGTAGCGGCCAGTTCATCACCGCGGCCTCAACCACGCTATTGATGACTCCAAGATCGCACTTTTCTGCTGTTCGCAATTGGACGTAATTAGCCATTTTATACCCATAAAACATTGTTAAACTATAATAAAATCGTAACGAAAAAAATCTCTACAAAAGAATGAGTATATTAAATATGGATAAAGAAGCGCTAGTTTTCGAAGTGAGTGAAAAAAGCTTCAATCGAACAGTCATACTTAATTCAAACAAAATACCGGTTCTGGCGGAATTTATGGACGTCGTGTCTGAGCCATGCGTAATCATGGCAGATTTGTTTGCTGATTTGGCAAAAGAATTTGCAGAGCAATTTATTTTTGCCAGAATTGATATTAACGAACAACCAATGTTGCGACAGCGATTCAAAATTGAAAATGTGCCTGCGCTTTTGGTTTTCAGGGACGGGCAGGTTATCAAGACAGAAGTCGGCCAGATCCAGGAGACCGAAGCACGTGGCCTGTTGAAGGATCTGGGTATATATCATGAGTCAGACCTGATGCGAGAAGAAGCACGCGATAAACATTTGTCTGGTGATACATCAGCCGCAATTTTGTTATTGACCGAGGCTATTCAGAAAGATCCGGGCAATACCCGCATTGCCATGGACATGGTGCAGATTTTTATCGACCTGGGACAGTTCGAGGATGCGCGTGACCTTTTTAACCGCTTGCCGAAACCGGACAAAAGCAGTGAGATGGGAAAAGCGTTAACCGGGCAACTGTTATTTCTGGAATTAGCAGCAAAAACCGAAGGTGTTGACTCACTGACGCACCGGCTTCAGCAAGACCCCTCGAATCAATCCGCCCGTTTTGATCTGGCGATTTGTCAGGTCGCGCAACATAAATATCATGAAGCCATTGAAAACCTGTTAACCATACAAAAAGCGGAACCGGGCTTCAGGGGTGGCGCAGCAAAAGAAATGATTGCTACCATCACAAACATGCTGAGCCCGACCGATCCGACACTGGCACAGGACTATCGACGTAAACTGGCAAACCTGTTGGCTGAATAACGTCACGAAACTCATAATTCAAATACCCCATGAAAAAATTAAAACACGAAACCGAATTGGTTAAAGCGGCCATCAAGGTAGGTATGAAGTATGGAGAGGCACGTGGCGCCGTAAAATTTGAGCCAACCGATTCGATAAATGAGAAAGTTGAATATATCTACAGACTTTTTGTCCATGACAAGTTAATCCAGCCTTTACCGGAAGAACAAGTATCACAGCAGAGCATGCGGCATAAACTTGCCATCTGGTATTCAAAACAACTCCCAAAAGATCATCCTCTATTGAACTAGATCCTGTATCTTCATTAATCACAGGGCAATCGAACTCAAACCTGGTTCACACTATTTTCAGGGATTAAACCATTAAAATCAGTCAACAATGAATCTGAATGTGCAATAATTGCAGAAGTGATTTACATTTTCAGGATAAAGCGTTGTCCAGCTTCGAAAACAAAAAAACCATGCAATTTCTCTTTGGCGATCGTGAGTTACGCCTGGAAGCCGGCGATCTTTTAACCGCTGAAGTCGAGGTTATCGTCAATTCCGCCAATACCAATTTAACCCACGACGGGGGAGTGGCCGCACAGATTCTAAACGCCGCCGGCACTGAACTCGCCGCCCAGAGTGCCCGGTTGATCGAAGAATATGGTGATATCGAAAGCGGGATGGCGGTATATACGGATGCAGGCAAGTTATCGTACAAGGCGGTAATACATGCAGTAGGTCCAACCAGGGAAGAAGGAGAGCAACAACACAAGATAGAACAGGCCGTTGCGCGCAGCTTGTTACTGTGCGAAGCCAATGATTGGCATTCAATTGCATTTCCTGCGATCAGCACCGGCTATTGCAATGTACCCGTTGAAACCTGTGGCCGGGCCTTCTTTCGAACAATCACCCATTTCTGGGATGCGCGCCAGGAAAGCGCAGTGGAAAAAATTCT
>JBECLA010000024.1:0-5056 GCA_040235565.1 Thiohalomonadales bacterium
TTGCTTTTGCCCGCACCGGCAATGGCGAAATCAAGGGCTCGGCCCGTTCGGTTAAAGGTGTCCATATCCGGGATGTTTTCGATGCCGTGGCCGCCCGCCATCCGGAACTCATCAGCCGCTTTGGCGGACACGCCATGGCTGCGGGGCTGAGTTTGCGGCAGGAGAACTTCTCTGCCTTTGCCAGCGCCTTTGACGAGGAGGTGCGTCAGCATCTGGATGAGGCTCAATTGCACGGCGTGCTCTTGAGCGACGGTTCCCTCACAGTGAACGAGATGGAACTGGAACTGGCGGAACTGATCCGGGCCGGCGGCCCCTGGGGGCAGGGTTTCGAGGAGCCACTGTTTCATGGTGAATTCGTGATCCTGGAGCGGCGCATCGTGGCTGAGCATCACCTGAAACTGAGTCTGCGGCCGCCGGATGCCAGCCGGGTCATGGATGCCATTGCCTTCAATACCACCGATGCCGACTGGCCGGTCGATGCCAGCCGGGTGGAAGCGGCCTACCGGCTGGATGTGAATGAGTTTCGTGGCCTGCGCAGCGTGCAATTGATCCTGCAGCATGTGCGACCCCTGTAAGCAACCGGTTCAGGGTCGGTCACGACAAGAGTTTCACACACCGCCGACGCTCTGGTGTATCATACGCCGTTTTGTATTTGAGTGAATTTTCAAGATGTTAGAAGTCAATACCGTGCGAGCGCAAATCAAGGACATGCAAGGGCGCCTCACTGCCCTGAGGGGGTACCTTTGACTACGACGTCAAGCGGGAACGCCTTGATGAAGTGGAACGTGAGCTTGAGGACCCGAATATCTGGAACAAACCCGAGTATGCCCAGGAACTGGGTCGGGAACGCGCCCGCCTGGAACAAGTAGTCGATCTATTAGGTGGTCTCGATCAGCAACTCGACGATGCCGGTGAACTGCTGGATCTTGCCGCTGAAGAAGATGATGCGGACACCCTGGCCGAAGTCGAGGCCGACCTCGAACTGTTTGAAAAAGATCTCGCCCAGCTTGAATTCCAGCGTATGTTTTCCGGTGAGATGGACGCCAACAATGCCTTTCTCGATATTCAGGCCGGCTCCGGCGGAACCGAAGCGCAGGACTGGGCCAACATGTTGTTACGCATGTATTTGCGCTGGGGTGAACAGAACGGCTTTGACACCGAATTGATCGAAGTCTCCGCCGGGGAAGTCGCCGGCATCAAGAGCGCCACCATCAAGTTCACCGGTGACTACGCGTTTGGCTGGCTCCGCACCGAAACCGGGGTGCATCGGCTGGTACGCAAATCCCCGTTCGATTCCGGTAATCGTCGGCATACTTCGTTTGCTTCGGTGTTTGTATATCCGGAAGTGGATGAGTCAATTGAGATTGATATCAATCCGGCGGACCTGCGGGTCGATACCTATCGGGCCAGTGGCGCGGGTGGCCAGCACGTCAACAAAACCGATTCGGCGGTGCGTCTGACGCATGAGCCGTCGGGGATCGTGGTGCAGTGTCAGACTGAACGCTCGCAGCACCAGAACAAAGACAATGCGATGAAATTGTTGAAGGCCAAGTTGTATGAAATGGAACTGCAGCAACGCAATGCGGAAAAGCAGGCGATGGAAGATTCCAAGTCCGACATCGGCTGGGGCAGTCAGATCCGTTCCTATGTACTGGACCAGTCGCGTATCAAGGATCTACGCACCCATGTGGAAAGCAGTAATACCCAGGCCGTGCTGGATGGCGATCTTAACCAGTTTATTGAAGCCAGTCTGAAGAGCGGCTTGTAAGCAGCCTGCAGGATCAAGATCCCGGGTAAAAATATTGAGATAATAAATAGAAATTTAAAGATAGCATTGAGTAAAACCTGATGGCAGATAACAACAAGCAGAACAATTCCACCCAGGCGGAAGTCGACGAGCATGCCCTGATTGCCCAGCGTCGTGCCAAGCTGGCGGAGTTGCGTGAACAGGGCATTGCTTTCCCCAATGACTTTCGTCGCAACGTCACCCTGGGTGAATTGCACGCGGAATATGGCGACAAGGACAATGAGGCCCTGCAGGCTAACCCGGTCCGGGTGAGTGTTGCCGGTCGCATGATGCTCAAGCGGGTGATGGGCAAGCTGAGCTTTGCCCACATCCAGGACATGTCCGGCAAGATCCAGTTGTGGGTCGAGCGCGACGCCTTGCCGGAAGGCGAGTATCAAAAATTCAAAGGCTGGGATATCGGTGACATCGTTGGTGCCGAAGGGGTAATGATCAAGACCAAGAAAGGCGAGCTGTCCGTCAGGGTGGATACCCTGAAGTTGTTGACCAAGTCGTTACGGCCGTTGCCGGAAAAATTCCGGGGTCTGACCGATCAGGAAACCCGTTACCGCCAGCGCTATCTCGATTTGATCATGAATGATGTGGCGCGGGATACCTTCCGCACCCGGACGCGTATTATCAATCACATTCGCCAATTCCTGACCGAGCGGGATTTTCTCGAAGTGGAAACACCCATGATGCAGGCGATTCCCGGTGGGGCCACCGCCCGCCCGTTTTCCACCTATCACAATGCGCTGGACATGGACCTGTATCTCCGCATCGCACCGGAGTTATATCTCAAGCGCCTGGTGGTAGGCGGGTTTGAGCGGGTGTTTGAGATCAACCGCAATTTCCGCAACGAAGGACTGTCCACGCGGCACAACCCGGAATTCACCATGCTGGAATTCTATGAAGCCTATGCCGATTACCGTGACCTGATGGATCTAACCGAAGAAATGTTGCGTGATACGGCCAAGACGGTCCTGGGCACGACCATGATCACCTACCAGGGTGAGCAATATGATTTTGCCAAACCTTTTACACGCATGACGGTGAAAGAAGCCATTTTGCATTTCAATGAGGACATCAGTGCCACGGATCTTGAGAGCCTCGACACAGCACGGGTGATTGCCGAACGGCTGGCGATTCCACTGAAGGACAGTTACGGTCTGGGCAAGGTACAGATCGAAATCTTTGAGAAGACCGTGGAGCATCGACTCAAAGATCCGACGTTTATCACGGCCTATCCCACGGAAGTTTCCCCCCTGGCACGACGCAATGATATTGATCCCTTTGTGACGGATCGGTTCGAGTTCTTTGTGGGCGGCCGCGAGATTGCCAATGGCTTCTCCGAATTGAATGATGCGGAAGATCAGGCCGAACGTTTCCGGCAACAGGTGGAAGAAAAGGCCGCTGGTGACGAAGAAGCCATGTTCTATGACGAGGATTATGTCACTGCCCTGGAACACGGCATGCCGCCGACGGCGGGAGAGGGGATCGGCATTGATCGACTGGTGATGTTGTTTACGGATTCGCCCTCGATTCGCGATGTGCTGTTATTCCCCCATATGCGCCCCGAGGGTTGACATTAGTCAACCCGAGGAAGTGCCCTTGGGGTGCGACCCGAGGCATAACATAGCTATCTCCTGGAGCGGTGTCACCGGGGATTTCCACTCAGAAAGATGAAAATCATCTCAGGCGGCCAGACCGGGGTGGATCGCGGCGCACTGGACGCGGCCCTCGAAGCCGGGATCGACTGCGGCGGCACCTGTCCGGCCGGGCGTAAAGCCGAGGACGGTGTGATTCCTGTGGTCTATCCCCTGACCGAACTCGATTCACAGATCTATTCCGAACGGACCCGCCAGAATGTCATTGATGGCGATGCGACTCTCATTGTGCATTTCGGGAGGCTCGAAGGCGGGACCGACTTTACCCGGCAATGTTGTGTTACTGAGGATAAGCCATATCTGGTTATCGATGCCTCACATGATGGAAAAGCAGAGGTGGCGCAAAAGATCCTGGAGTTTATCTGGCAACATGAGGTGCAGGTGCTCAATGTCGCCGGCCCGCGCGCCAGCAAGATTCCCGCCGCACAGGAAACCACCAAACAGGTACTTACGCTGGTGCTTGCACAACTTTGATGGTTTGCAACGCTAATTCCCTGTTTGCGAAAAGAAAATAAAAATCCCCCACAGACTCAATATTTTTCAGGTCTGTCCGATACTAATGATGCATGATGACATCATTGAAATTCCGGACTCCCCGAGGCCCTCAACCCCGATTTAGATTGCCTGAATATGCAGCATGTGAAACGGACAACTGAAGAGATTGTTATGCTCACATTGAGTGCCGCCGGGGCACTCGGTGTCGTTCCGTTTGCCATTATCCGCTTTAGCGGCGGCGAATTACTGGTTGGTGCCGTCGATCTCATTCTCATCCTGGGCGTCAGTCTGATCGGAATTTACGGCTGGTGGTCACGGCAGGTCCGCTTTGCCAGCATGATGATGACCTTGTTCTTCATGACCGGCCTGGTCGTTATCATCAATCTTCTGGGTGCCTCGCTTATCTACTGGGCCTATCCCACCATGGTGGCGGCCTTTTTTCTGGTGAAACCCCGGGAAGCCGTCGCAATTAATCTGCTGGTGATGGTCCTGGTCGTACCGGTTCTGGTGCCGGAATTACCAACCATGCAATTCATTATTGTTCTGGTCACTCTGCTGTTGAACAATATTTTTGCCTATGTATTTGCAACACGAATGAATGAACATCGCGAACATCTTTCCTATCTGGCGGAACGGGATCCCCTTACCGGGATTGGTAACCGGCGGGCATTGAATGCCAGACTGGATGATGTCATGACCCGTCAACACACCAAAGTGGTGACGGCCTCCCTGGTTGTGCTAGACATGGATCATTTCAAGGATGTGAATGATAATTACGGGCACACCGTTGGTGACAAGATCCTGGTGCGGCTAACCGAGTTGGTGAATTCACAAATCCGTGTGACTGATGATCTGTATCGTTACGGGGGTGAAGAATTTGTCGTGGTGGCAATGGGTGCACCGCGAGAAGCAGCGCAAAAACTGGCCGAACAACTCCGCCTTACCGTGGAGGCAAGTGATTTACTGCCCGAACGTCCTGTGACGATATCTCTCGGTGTAGCCGAACTCAAGCAAGAGGAAAGCTATGAAGACTGGTTACAACGCGCTGATGCTGCAATGTATGAGGCCAAACGCGCCGGACGTAACCGGGTTTGTCTCGCTAACGGATAGC
>JBECLA010000054.1:0-16428 GCA_040235565.1 Thiohalomonadales bacterium
TCTGCAACAGTCCCGGCATAGGAACCACCTACTTCAGCTCTTTCATTGCCATCAACAACACCATTAAACGGGGCACCAGAACAAAACAAGCCGGCATTTGCTGTGGAAGCACCTGCAAACAACATCAGAATCAACAACAGTGAAAAGATGTATCTGGAGGCTGAGGTTAACATCCGGCCTCCAGTGTGCTGATAAACTTGTCCTGGTTTTGATCGAGTAAAATCGAACCGTACAGGTTCGGGATCAAGGATTGAAAAAAATACCTGTAACTGTGAATTGACTCACGAAACGGCTGTAGACATAACAATATATATAGTATAACTATCCGTGTCAGTGTCTGAGACACTGGCATGCCTGGCAGGTTTGCCATTCCATTCAACAACATCACTCGCATAAACCTCTGTTATTGAAGGTTGCCTGTGCATGTTGTTGATCTGATATAGGTTTCACTATTCTTTGCCATAATCTTTCCTGTTTTTATATTTTTCACTGTTGCTTGTTTTCTTCTTTTTCCAACTGATTTTTTCCACCACCTAGGAGGCCGGCAAGAAGTCAATGGGATAAAGAATGGTGACAGGCGGCACACCATCTTTGGCGCCGAAGTTAAAACGTTTCACGCGTGCAACAATGTCTGCCAACAATTTCTTGGAATCCATATCCGTGGATTCAACCCTGCAGAGAGAGACGCTGCCATTCGGCTCGATGGTCAGGCGTAATACCACCTTGCCCTGCAAGGTCGGGTTAACACGCAGTTCGCGGTTATAAATGCGATACAGCGCCGCTTTATACTTGTCGAATACAATCTGTATTTCTTCATCGGTACGGGACGGTCCTGGACCATCACTCAACGGCCGATCATCCCCAACCGCCGTGCCAATCGCGCTTTCGACACGCGAGAAGGCCACCGCATCGATTTTGTCACCGGTACCGGCGACATTTCGGCTCACAGCCGAGCTGCTGATTCCACCACTGCTACTCTTGGCCTGTGAGGTCAGAATAGAGCGTTTCGTCCTCTTCGCAGTCGAACCGGCATCACTCAGATTGGCGTTAGCCCCAAGCTTGTCCAGTTTTGCATCGTCCAACAGGTCAGCGAAATTGTTCTTGAATGCAAGCACTCCCTTACTTTTCACTTTTTCCTGGGCCTTCTTCTTCTGATCCTTGGTAGGTTGCTTCTTCTCTTCCTTTTTCTTTTCGTCGAGCTTCTTCTGCTCTACCTTTGGTTGCGGCTTGGGCTTGGGTTTTTCTTTCTTAATGAGTTTTGCTAACCGTTCCGGAACCTCCACTACCTCTACGCGGTCCGGAATTGGCACTTGATACATGGGGATCAATAAACCAAGCAGAATACAGTACAGCAGCACCAGTAGCAGAATCTTGCGAAACCGCTTTTCATCCTCGTCACGCTTTGTCCATGGCATGACAATGATTCGATATGGAATAGGCGTGATTTCACGTTCAACGATGTATTCATGCCTGGCATCTTCTTCTCGTTCCTTGAGGTACTCAATTTCATCCTCAATATATTCGATCTCGTATTTATAATCGTTGATTGCTTCAAGAGCAGCATCTCGGCGATCGGTAACTTTCTTTATGCGCCGCTCGAAAAAGGCCACCTGCTCCCGCAAACGCTCTAACTGTCCTTCTACGTCATCGTCTTTAACCAGGTTCGCCCAGAACAGGGCATTGCCATCCAGTTCATTGAGTTTTTCAAGGTTCTCACAGACAGCCGATAGCGTTTCGTATTGTTGCCGCTCATCTGAAATCTCATCCAGTTCAGCATCAATGGACTGCAAGCCTGATTCGAGGCGACTGATTTCGGCCTGACAGTCATCAATACGCGCATAACATCTGTCAAGCTGCAGATTAATATCTTCTTCATTGTGCTCTACTGGAACACTCACTGTTAGTTCATCCCCGTGTTTTTATTTTCGCGTCAGCAAACAAAAGCTTCATATTTACGACCTCAGCCCTGTTTTGCTTTCTGAATAACTGCCAGGGATATCTTTTCATATCCCGCATAAGTACAGCTGGACATCACTTTTCTGAGCACCTTAAAGGGCACTGTCTTGTGCGAAAGAATTGTCACTTCCCTGCTCTCAGAAATCGCTTTGGTACTGATACCAATCACATTCTTCTTGAGCTCTTCGAGTTTATTGCTGATTTCCAGTATGGCATCCTGCCTGGTATTAATGATGTCTTCGACCATGGCGACAACTTCGCCCTGCACCATTACCGTCTCTTCCGACACTACAATAACTGCGGTTTCCTTGGGTTTTGTTTCGACTACCGAGTCCGGCAGGGTGATTTTTTTAGGCGGTTCCAGAACTTCACTGGCAGAAGAATTCACCAACAGGAAAAAGACCAGAATGGTAAACACGTCCATCAAGGACGTCAGGTTCAGTGCCGGCAGACGCCTTTTGCGACTCCGACCCATCCGCTTCATACGTCGGGTGTTTTTCATGGTGCTTCCCCCAATGACATATCCGGAAACAATGCCAGTTTTAATGGCTCTTCACTGCCTTCCTGCGGCAGTTCTGCCGTACGCACAGCATCCATCACCTTAATCATGTAGTCATATTCAATGTCCGGTTCTATCAGAATGGTGGCGTCTGTTTTATCCGGGTAATTGCCTTTGATCTTTTGCAGATAACCAGAAAGTTTATTCAGATCATATTTACCATTCACATTGGCAAGTTTGGCAATCACGCCCTGCCCATTACCCAGCTCCAAACGGTCTTTACGCACAATGACTTCGATCGTTACCTTTGGTTTGTTATCGGCACCACTGTTCCCTGCCGGTATATCGAGCTCCATGATTGTGATGCGTGAAAACACGGCTGTTATTAAAAGGAACGGTACCAACACCACCATCAGATTGAGGAACGTCGTAATGTCGAGTTCCGGCGGCTCTTTAGTTTTTGTCTTGTAATGATGCTTTCTAGCCATGCGATATTCCCGGTGTTATGCAGCCGCAGCGACACTTTGACGTTTTGACAGCTTGGTAATAATGCTCAGAGTTTTTACCGAAGCCATCTCCAGGCTATCGACGATCTCACCCGTCTTGGACGTCAATACCACATAGATGATCAGAAGTGGAATACCCGCCATGAGGCCAAATGCAGTCGTATTCATGGCCACCGAGATACTTGCAGACAACAGGTCAGCCTTCTCTGCCGGATTGGCATTTGCCACCGCTGTAAAAGCCTCGATCAGGCCCATAATTGTTCCCAGCAGGCCCAACAGGGTTGCGATATTGGAAAACAACGCAATATACGGTGTACGTTTTTCCAATTGAGGTATGATTTCCATCATGGTTTCTTCCATTGCGATCTCGATATCATCGCGCCGGCGTACCGCACCCTGTAATTCAAGCCCGGTATTCAAAAGATGACTAATCGTTGACTTGTTTTCTTCGGTCATTTTTCTGGCGGCATCAAAATCACCTTTTGCCAACACCGGATGCAGCTTGTCCCACATGCCGCGATTGGCATTACGTACCAAAGTCAATTTCAGGTAACGCTCAACGGCAATGGCAATACCAAATGCGAACACAAACAGAATGGGGTACATAAAAACACCACCCGTCTGAAAGAACTTTATAATTGCGTCCATCACTTACTCCTCGCTTTTCAATATGTTATTACCTTGATTTTCGACATATCCAACAACAGTCACTACCTGGCTGTTGCCGTATAAAAATCCAGTTCACGTTCAAATACTTCTTTATCTACTGCCTGCATTTTTTCGTTTAACAGTCTTGATGCCAGACCGGTCTCGACACCTATTTCAGAACTCTTCCAGGGCACAATAAATAACGATTTCGGTGCTTCCTTGTTACCAACGATTGAAATCCCGGATAATTCCTTCGCGCCGTCCTGAGATTGGTTCTTGGATTTCTCCTCTGCACCAGCACTCATAGGCTGGCTGCCCAACAGCACAATAAACCCGACAGTCACTATATGCTTCATCATTTATTTTCCTTACCGCTTGTCAATCTGTACCTATATCCGGCTTTTTACATCAGCCACCCAGATGTTTACTTTTTCATCATCCGGTTTGCGTTTTAAATATTCTTCATATTGTTCAAGGGCACATTCCAGATCTTGCAGATAAATGTCACACAACACTCCCAGGTTCTTATGTGCTGGAAGAAATTCGGGGTACCTATTCACTACCATCTGGTAGTGCTTACGTGCCTTGTTGTATTGTCCGGTTTTGCGATACACAATCCCTAACTCATTATTAGCTACTGGATGCTGAGCGTTAATCTCCAGTGCCTTCTTCAGGGCTGCTTCAGCCTTATCCATTTCACCGGTACGGCCATAGGCGATACCAAGATTGATATAGGGCGCAGTAAATTTACTGGTTTTCCCGGTGACACCTTTCAGCAACCGGATTGCTTCGGGGTAGTTTCCATCGTTCAGCAAAGCAGTTGCTGCATTGAATTCCTGTTTGATTTCCGGATCGACGCCTATCTTTTGGTTAATTTCTATGACGCCGTCAGGATTGCAATTACTCTGTTTCTCCTCAGCAGATGAGCAAGCCATTTGATTAGCTTGTTGATTGCCTCCCGTTGTTGCACAAGCAGAAAGCAGCATTAGCAAGGCATACAGGGCAAACAGCCATGGCAGCTTGTTATCAAATGAAAAAGTATTTGCAGTTTTTATTATGTTCATACTCATACTTTCATTCACGTGTACATACTATCTGGTGTTGCATCACTGTATAGCGTCATTGCTGTGTCTGCGTCCCGGTCGTATTGACAATCTGTTCATCGATATCGCCTGACGCATCAGAGCTACCACTAACAATCAGATTACTGCTTTCACTCGCAATCGACTCTTGCTTGCCGGAATCTTGATCTACTTGCCGATCCTTTGCCGAAACAGCCTGAGGCTGAGTATCACTATTCGCTCCGACCTCTCCCGGTACTTCTGGAGTTTCCGCACTCAAAGGAGGCTGGACATTCTGCGAATCAGTACCCATTGGTGAACCGGCAGCGATTTCAGCCTCAGAGCCGGTGCCTGACAATTGATCAGTTACCGGGCCTCTTTCTAAAGATTCAGGATTGTTCTGTCCCCGATCGATTTCTTTTTTCGCTTGTACGGGTTTGTCGGCACCCGAATCGGATATCTGAGGTTTAAATTGTTGATTTTGTGAAGCATATCTAAAAACATGTAGATTTGTGACGTAGTTGGTGCTTTCTTCCGGCTTGGCATAACGTGCCGGTATGAGCTTGGCAAGTTTGTCAATGCTGCGATCAATCCAGGAACTGTAAATACCGGTTGCCAGTAGCTCGACGTTCTTTTCATGGACCTTGATGGCCTTTTCTTCAAATGGATAGGCCTGCTCCTCCAGCATCAGATTGAATTCTTCCAGTTCAAGTGCATTGAGGTTATCTGGTCTTTCTGATCCCATTAAAGAACGACTGAAGTTGAAATAGATTTCGGCAATATAATAGGTTGATGCCGCCGTAACATCTGCCACCTTGTAATCCACCAGTTTGCTATAACTGCTCACCAGTGATTTCATGCTGTTTTGTTTTCTGGTCAAATTTTTCTTGAATGGCTTGACCAGTTTAATTGCTATGAACTCATCGAAACTGGGTTCGATTATTACCAATGAAGCTTTTGCTGCCAGATAGCGAGTACGATCCGTACGTTCACTGCCAGCCTTGGCATCCAAGGTAATAATGCGTTGTAAAGTAGTGCGATAACTTTGCAGTTCATCGCGCGACTTGTATATCGTGGCGATCTTGTGATAAGTCTCCAGGGAAAATTCCAGAGGCCTTGGGAATCTCACTACAAATTGTTTGTAGATACGTAATGCATTATCAGTGTCGGGTGCTTGCTCATACAATTCCGCTGCAGTAAGCATGGCTTCGCGGATCAGCTCTTCATCCTTGGACTCTGCTGCGATTCGTTCAAACTCTTGTGCGGCCGGTCCGAATTTGCCCAATTCTTTGTAAACAAATGCGATCTTTTTGGTGACATCATGCTGTAATTCATGACCCGGGTAATTCTTCCGGAACGACAGCAAGACTCCGGAAGCTTGTTCAAGCTCCATAATCTGAATCAACACTGCAGCAGCATCATATTCCGCAGCCGGTCGAATTTTCGAAGATGGAGCAATAGTTGCTATGCGAAGAAAATGATTGACTGCAGTCTTATAGTCTTCTTTCGCTTTGGCCTGCTCACCCTGCTTGTAGACCGAAGCCGCCAGGTTATCTACAAGCTTTTCCCGGCCCTTATCATTCTGCGCGGTCAGTTTGAGGGTTTCGGTATAGGCCAGTTCGGCCTCCCGGAATTGTTCGATTTCATACGATGAGTGCGCCACGACCATCCAGGTTCCGCGCCTGATTGATGGATCCGCAGCTGGATATTCTGCCAGCAAACGATGACCCGTCTTGATCGCCAGAGGATAATCCTGCATCTTGAACAAATCATCCACTGCTGCACCAAGCACAATCGTTGCTTTCTCATGTTTTGGGAAAGTGTCTACCAGTCGCAGTGAAGTGCGAATAATCTCTCGTTTGACATTTTGTGTCTGCGAAGTGGGTGCAGACTTCAGGTGTTCACGGTAAGCATACACGGCCGCATAGGCTGCCTTCGTGGATTTATCGTTAACAGGGTAATCATACGCGCTGCGCTCATACTCAAGCGCAGCAAGCTTGTAATTCTTGTTCTCAAGTAACAGATCCGCCAACTGGTAATTTATGCCTGGTGACTGTTCGTCCTTGGGAAAAGACTTCAGGAATTCGCGATACCAATGTGATGCCTCTGCAAAATTTTCAGGTTTATCTTTCTTGAATTTCGCGTCCTGGTAGATTGCGTGGTAATGATTGGCCAGATCGACCAGGTTAGTCTTGAGGTAGCCCAGAACTTCAGGATATTCGGCCTGATTGAAGTAGTTCCAGTATTCAGCATTAAGTCCGTAAGTTGATGCAAACTGTTTTTTTGCCTCAATCACCAGACGGGGAAATCCGCCTTTTTGATAAATCTCAACCACCCGCATATTGAAATGCGGTGACTTCTTATGGAACGGGTTAGCCGAAATAAAAGTCGTATAAGTTGTGGCTGCATCATTGTATCGGCGTTTGGTAAAGAAGAATTCCGCCAGGTTCGCATACACATAATCTTCATAGCTTCGCGACCCATATTTACCAAAATATTCCTGTACAGAACTTGCGCCACCGAGATTAGAAAAACTCAGGCTTACAACCCGAAATGTATCGCTGGTCCGTTTCCTTTCAATGTTGTCTTCCGTTTGTTCAAAGTCATAACCTTTGGAAACCTTGTAATCCAGCAAGGTAAGAAAATCATGCAGCGCTTCTTCATATAATTCCTGCTTGTAAAAAGTCCAGCCTTTCTTATATAAGGTTCGCTCATAGTAAACCGACCCCACCCCAAACTTCAGAACCTCACCATAAGCCTCTTCGGCATCCAGGTATTTTTTGCGCGTAAAATAATATTCGCCCCGTCGGAACTGCACCTCATCGGTATATCTGGAGGTAGGGTACTGTTTGATCAGGCGATTCATCACCTGCATTGCCTGATCCACCTGTCCGATTTCCTCATAGGCGCGGGACAACTGATAAAGCACCTGATCATTACGTTCATATAGCGGATATTTTTCGAGAAGTTTCTTGTACAGACCGATTGCCTCTTGTGCATTGGCATTTTGTAGATCGGCGCCTGGCTCACCTTTAGGCAAGGCTAACTGTTTGGACCCACCGGCTGACTGAATGTGCTGCTGTTGCGTGGTGCGCTTTTCAAAATCTTTTTCTGATTCATCGCCGACAATGGCGGGTACCGCCGCGTGTCTTTTACCAGACGAATTCTCGATAGGAGATACCGCCTTTGTACCAGGTTGCGGTTCAGGTGATACAACCGGTGTACCTGCCGCTTCGGCTTCAGAACTATGCCGTTCAACGACAGTGTTATCAGTAAGCGTCCCGTATTCCTTCTCCACCTTAAGATCGGCAATCCGGCGTAATGCTTCGGGAGTCAGCGCGGATTCAGGAGTCTGCTCCAGAAATTTCTGGTAAGCCTGCATAGCTTTGTCGAGGCCCCCTTCAATTTCCGTATCCTTGATTTCAATGCTCACCGAGTCGAGTTCGGCGATTGTGCCTTGTTTGCCAACATAGGCGCAGGATACCAATGCAAGCGAAACGGAAAATATAGCCAGGCTTCGCAGATTCATTGAGAACTGCCCTCTTTTTGCTGTTCCTGCTTTGCCTTGCTTGCGCGGTCATAACTTTCCGCCATCGCGAACCGCGCCTTGACCTGATATTCTTCGAGGCGCTGACGCCGCAGCTCAAGCTCGTTGATGGCCATGACTTCTATCATGTGCCCTTGCCGGGCCATTAATACTTTTATCTTCTCCAGCGCGTGATCAATTTTGATACGCAACTGCTGAATCGGCTTGTTGTATCCCTTGTAACTCTGGGAAGCTGCCTGGCGTGTGCGAACAAAAGAGTTATAATCCTCCTGGAGTTTTTCAATATGTTTGTCCAGTTCCTGCAGATGTTCAGTTGCACGGGTGAAACGGTCCTGGTATTCGGTCTTGATATTCCAGTCGATCACACCATTTAATCTGGCGACGCGTTGCCGGGTAACATCATCAGTGACACCCCGCTTTTTCAGATTGTTTTCAGCCTGACTAATTTTTATTATCATCAGGCGTTCGTCGGCTGTCATGAGGAAGTCGGGTCTTGGCGAGACCAGCATTTTTTTCAAGCGCTTGTCCAGCTTGTCGCGCTGTTCCAGCCGCAATTTCATTTTTGAATCAAGCGCCCTGAACTGCGCCTCAATTTCAGGCAGCAGTGGCTCATAGTAAGCAGCGCGAATTTTGATTATGTCTTCGTAAGCGCCCAGGTAATCAGCCCAATATTCCAGCTTTTTTTCCAGTTCAGAAAGATCAAAATAGTTCTTCAATGATTCCTGAAAATCATGGGAAGCCATCATCTGGGTGAGGTAGTAGGTTTCAGGTGTGTCTGGCAGTTCCCTTAGATTAACCAGCCAGTTCTTATCTTTCTTCAGTTCTTCACGGATTACCGCCTTGAGGAAATTACCTTGCCGGATACTGGTAATAGAACTATCCAGGCGTTCGATTTCCTTACTGTAGGAGTCCAGTGCCTTACCGTATAAAACCGCTGCCTTACCATGAATATTCAGTTTCGCATACGCGTAAGGCACACCTAACATAACTTCCTGCACCGATTTATCGGTAATATTACGCTCAGCCAGCATGGTCCATGGCACCAGGGCCCGGTCATATTCACCGTTAGCCGCCGCCGCCCAACCCGCGCCCAGCAAGGCCTTGTTGGAGAATGGTCCTTTCAGTCTGACACGTTCCAGATATTGCTTCGCCTCTGCGGGATGTTCATCCTCAAGCAACCTGAATCCCAGCACCAGGTTTGCCTTGTCGCGCATGGCCTTGACTTCATCCTTGCTGGCAGAGATTTGGCCTACTTTACCCAGTTGCGCAATACCATCCTCTTCACTGCCACTCTGAAACATGGCTACACCGAGGTTATAACCACTATAGCCCTTCAGACTGTCTGCACCTTCGATGTCCTTCAATAGATTAATCGCATCGGTAAATTTGCCATTTGCCATGTATATCTGGGCACGTAAAAATGGCTCCGCATAACGAAGCCTTTCAGGAACTTTACCGTCAAGCCGTTCTATGGTGTGTAATGCATTCAGAGGTTGTTGCTTCTGGTAATAGATCTTTGCCAGTCGATAAATCGCTTCGTTACGAACCGATTCATCGACATTACCTTCGATGACTGCCTTGATGGCACGCCCTGCACGGGTATGCATGCGGTAATACAATTCGAAATCGCCGACCGAGAATTCAGCATTGTCGATATGGTGGTAAAGGGAATTCAGGTTAGGTTCGTCGAGGCCGTAATACTGCGACAGCTCCGTATCCAGTCTGGAAATCGCATCGAAATACTCTTTCTGATACGCATAATAAAGCGCTTCACCAAAGTAAAGATCCTTTAATGTACCGCCCGACGCCACTGCGGACATCGCACTGCCATGACCAAGGAATACAACACTTGCGATGAAAACTACCAGACGCAGCACAGGCTCACCAATCTCTGAACTCAATACCCGAACCGTTCAGCTTGATTTCCACAAACTGCGGACCTACCCCTTTGGCAAGTGTGAATGTTTTTATATCGGTCTTTTTACTGCCACCGGACTTGCCGATGATGCTGACCTGCAGGCTATGCTGACCTCGGCGTACATTACCCGTAAAAACGCGTTGCACACCGCCACTGCGTAAGGCTTCGACTTCCTTGTAACTATATATATGGTGAGCGACATCCTTATCATCGAGCTTGAGCTTGATGGCATCGGGTTCAAAACCGCTACCCTTGGCAAGAGATACAAAGAACGCTATCTGTGTATTGGAAGGAAACAATAACGTCTCTTCCAACTGATTAAGCTCGGCGGAGATTCTCAACACATCCTTTTTGATGTCCTGAACCTGCTCATCAAGTCCCTTGATCTGTTCCTTGGTCACCTGTTCCGCATTAACCACAGCGACCATCATCGATACACAGAACAATAAAAAAAATTGACGAATGACTTTTTTCATATCAAACCCATACAAGCCGAATTTCCCTGGTAAGGAAATGATTTACTCCTTCCTGTCAGTGGGAGACACACCCAATGCCGCAGTATTAATGTGCTTATTTCAACAACGTCCAGATCCGGTTTCCTGGCTGTGAAATCTACAAACTGCCGGCATTCTGACCATTCACGTTTTCAGGCACAGAAAAGCATCATCTAACATATTGATTCTTCTGTCCTTTGTGCAGGTATATCGGCAAAAAGTATGAGAGCTGAACCTCCGAAAGGCGAACCACATCGCAAAACTCAACTTAAATTGGAGAAAAATTCAGAAGAACTGAAAGAGGGATTGGAAAAAGACTCATCGAGCCTCTTTTTCAGGTTCTCATCAACATCCCTGTAGATCCTGATCAGACAAAAGCCCCGTTATGGGGGCTTTTGTCTGATGTGGCGGAGAGGGGTGAGTGAGGACCTAGAGGAAGCCAACAGTTTGGCTTCCTCCCTCGCGAACGCCCGAACCTCAGGTGAGGGCCGGACGGTCACCGACTGAATCGCCACTCCTAAAAAGTCCGGAATGGACTTTTTAGGAGTGGCGGAGAGGGAGGCCACTCTCGCCCATCCCTGGGCTTCGTGGCATTTGTGCATCCCTGCACTTCAGGATTCTCACCCTCTTTTTCGGGTTCTCATCAACATCCCTGTAAATCCTGATAAGACAAAAGCCCCCGTTATGGGGGCTTTTGTCTTATACGGCGGAGAGGGAGGGATTCGAACCCTCGGATCCAATGAAGGATCACTTGATTTCGAGTCAAGCCCGTTCGGCCAGCTCCGGCACCTCTCCATGAACGTATTTAACAATATTCGTACTCATCGGATATCAAGTGACCAGATTGATTTTCACTTGATTTCACTCGGTACTTCCCTGTACCTCGCCCCTTCGGGCGTTGCTGCGCAACGTGCAATCTGGCTTTCCTGCCAACTTGTCGAGTCAAGCCCGCTACATCGGGCAGTCACTCCCCTCGCCCTTTGGGGGTGAGAAATTCTAATAGCGCGACTGGCTTCTGACTACAAGCAATGTACCAGTATTATCCCACCGATAATTATCCTTTATAAACAGTTACTTACTCATTTTTATAAAGCATTAATCCGGTTGCCTTAATCCCTATGGTATATGGATGGGGAATATTAGAGTGTTATAATACGAAATATGTGGCGGCCACCAATTTCCTCGCACAAACCCGCCTTGATTTTCAGATCACTATCGGCTTTTTTTTACTTAAAAGTGTGAACTGTTCGATAGATTCAAGCAGGTAATTCTGGTTTATTTTTATGCGGAAAACTGTTTTCTCAATTCTTCTCCTCGGCGCTGCCGCCACAGCGTTGATCCTCAATGCCTGTGCGCCCCAGAAAAACCTGCTGGAACAGGTCAAGGACCGAGGTGAACTCCGTGTCCTGACCCGCAATGCCGCCACTACCTATTATATTGGTCCGCACGGCCCGACCGGGCCCGAGTATGATCTGGTAAAGGCCTTTGCCGAACATCTCGGGGTATCACTCAAGATCATCGAGGAAGATAACCTGCAGGAAATTCTACGCAAGATCGCTGAGGGCGATGCACATATCGCCGCAGCGGGGTTGACCATTACCGAAACGAGGCAAAAATCTGTACGCTTTACACCCGCCTACCAGACCATTACGCAACAACTGGTCTACCGCCAGGGTATCAGGAAACCCCGCTCCATTGCCGAACTTGATGATGGCTTCCTTGAGGTGCTGGCCAACAGTAGCCACGCCGAACGCCTTGCCGAACTGAAACCCGACTATCCCACCCTCAGCTGGATGGAAACTGAGGAACTGAGTAGCAGTGAACTTATTTCCCTGGTGGTGGAACAGGTTATTGACTATACCGTCGCGGATTCAAATGACGTTGCCCTGATGCGCCGTTACCATCCCGAAGTGCGTGTTGCCTTTGATATTTCCCAGGAACAGCATCTGGCCTGGGCGATGCCAAAGTCCGACGATGACAGCCTGTACCAGGCGGCTGTCGACTTCTTTAATTCCATAAAAGAAAGTGGCGAGTTGAAAGATACCCTGGCGCGCCACTATGGCCATATCCGTAATTACGACTACGCCGGCACCCCCACATATATGCGACATATCCGGTTACGTTTACCCACCTATATGGAACAGTTTCAAGAAGCTGCCGAAGCGAATGAACTTGACTGGCGTTTGCTGGCGGCGGTGGCCTATCAGGAATCACACTGGAATCCCCTGGCGGTGTCGCCAACCGGCGTCCGCGGCATCATGATGCTCACCAAGGTGACTGCAAAACAGCTGGGTGTCGAAGAGCGTACCGATCCCGTAGAAAGTATTGACGGGGGGGCCCGTTACCTGCGGACCTTGTTTGATAAATTCGCAGACCTGCCGGAGCCGGATCGCACCTGGCTGGCGCTGGCCGCATATAATGTCGGCTATGGTCATGTAAAAGATGCCCAATGGCTGACTGAGCAAAGTGGCGGTGATCCCGGTCAGTGGACGGAAGTGAAACAACGCCTGCCGCTGTTACGCCAACGCAAGTGGTATCGCCAGACCAAGTATGGCTATGCCCGGGGCAATGAGCCGGTCCGTTATGTCGAAAATATTCGCAGTTACTACGACATTCTGCGCTGGCAAATTGATCGGGAAAAACCGCGCAATGCCCCCAGTTCCATCATGGCGTTCTCCTCGCCGGTGTTGTAAGTCAATTCAGACAAAAATTTTTTACTGAAACTGTTCGGCTTCCATCGACAAATAGACCTGATAGGCATTGCGTCGATTGGCGGCTTCAAACGCGGGCAAGTCCTTGAACTCTGACCAGTCGGCTGCGGCATAGGCCTCATCAAACGCAGTCAGATTTTCGACTGCCGCTCCCATGACTTCACGAATATAGGCAAGGTAACGGCGGGTCATGCTGATCGCTTTGTTCGGCTCCTGGGCTGCAGGACCATGACCGGGAATCAATGCGACCAGGCGGGCGGTTTCCATGTGCTGCAACACTTCCAGCCAGTGTTTGGTATTGGCATCCCCCAGATAGGCCACCCGGCCTTCAAAGATGATATCGCCGGAAAACAACACCCGATCCGGCTCCACATACACCGTCAAATCACCATCGGAGTGGGCACCCCCCACCAGGGTGATAACAAGTTTGACACCGCCCAGCTCATACTCGGTGCTCTGTTTCAGCAACACCTCCGGGTTGACCAGATACGTCGTGTCATTCACCCAGGGTTCAAGCGAGAACCGCCTTTCTTCCAGACGTTCTGCCGCATTGGGTGAATTCAGGTAAATATTCGCGCCGGCCGGGGCAATGATTTCCGCCCCCAGTTCCTTGAACACTTGCAAGCCGTAAATATGATCCGCGTGATAATGCGTGGTGATGACCTTGACGATGGGTTGTTGCGTCACGCTACGGATTTGCTTGACTAACATCGCCGCCAGCGAGGGGGTGCCCAGCGCATCGATCACCACTACCCCGGCGGGCGTTACCACAAAACCGGCATTGGAAATAAAGCCTTCATTATCCAGGGCAGTACCGGCTGCACCTTCGACGTAGTACACATGCTCTGAGACTTGTTGCAGCTTCATTGTTACCGGTGCCGGTGGATAATGCTGCATGATTTGTGACAGATCTTCTGTAGCCCACAATTGTGGCACAAATCCGTTGATAAATAATAACAGGGGAAGAATGCGACTTACTGAAACAAACACTTGACTTCCTTTACGGTAAATTCAATTCACATTTAACTATCCAGACGGTGCGTCAGGAGGATTTATTTCGTCTGGCCTGGAAAAAATCAGTTAACAAGGTACTGCATTCCTGTTGCAGAACACCGCTGGTGATCTGGACACGATGGTTATGTTGTTCAGAATTGAGAATATTGAACACACTACCGGCTGCACCGGTTTTGGGATCCCGGGCACCATAGACGACGCGCTTGACCCGTGCATGAATGATTGCGCCGGCACACATTACACAAGGTTCCAGCGTTACATACAAGGTGGTATCCAGCAATCGATAGTTGCCGAGACGTTTTGCGGCATGACGCAGGGCGCGAATTTCGGCATGGGCGGTGGGGTCATGCTCGCTGATGGGTGCGTTCCAGCCCTCCCCCAGGATCTGGTCCGCTTTCACCAGCACAGCCCCCACCGGGACTTCGCCTTCAGCTTGTGCCTGTTGCGCCAGTTCCAGAGCCCGTTGCATCCAGAACAGATCCAGTGATTCCGCCTCAGCACTGTCGTTGATTGAAGTCATATTCTCAGTGCAAGACCTTCTCGCCTTGTTCCAGTTCAGCCAGTTCCCGATCACGCATGCCCAACAAATATAAAATCGCATCCAGGCCCAGGGTAGCAATCGAATGCTGCGCCTGTTGCTTGACGATCGGCTTGGCATGAAACGCGATCCCCAGTCCGGCAATGGCCAGCATGGGCAAATCATTGGCGCCGTCACCCACCGCGATCACCTGCTCGGTACTGATGCCTTCTTCCGCGGCCAGTTCGGTTAACAGTCTGGCTTTCATCTGCCCATCGATGATCTCACCTTTGACCTTGCCGGTGAGTTTGCCCTTGGCAAAATCGAGTTCATTGGCATGCACATAATCGATACCCAGTTTCTGCTGCAGATAATTGGCAAAATAGGTAAATCCACCGGAAAGGATCGCGACCTTGTACCCAAAATGCTTGAGATGACGAATCAACCGTTCGGCACCATCGGTGATCGGCAGGCTTTCCGCAACCCCCTGCAAGACCGATTCATCCAGACCTTTCAGCAAGGCCAGCCGGCGGCGGAAACTTTCCGCAAAGTCGAGTTCACCGCGCATCGCGGCCTCGGTGATGTTCGCAACTTTATCGCCCACTCCGGCAATCCTGGCCAGTTCGTCGATCACTTCTGTCTGAATTAAAGTGGAGTCCATGTCAAAACAGACCAGCCGACGGCTGCGCCGATACAGATTGTCTTCCTGTACTGCCACATCCACATCCAGTTCCTGCGAGATGCGCAGAAACTCGGCATGCATCGTGGGAATGTCCTGCACTTCACCGCTGAGTGACAATTGCACCGAGGCACCCCGACGTTGCTCGGCCAGAGTTTGCTTCAAGGAGATCCGTCCGGACAGACGCGAGATTTCCTCGATGTTAAAACCGTGCTGGCTCACCACTTCCGTCACACGCGCCAGGTGGCGTGCGGTTATGTGCCGTCCCAGCAAGGTGACGATATGCCGGGCACGACCCTGGGCATTGACCCATCGCTCGTAATCACTCTCGGAAACCGGGGTGAAACGTACCTGCAACTGCAGTTCGTGGGCCTTGAACAGCAGATCCTTGAACACCGGACAACCTTCCGCGTCCGGCGATTCAATCAATAAACCCAGAGATAAATGATTATGGATAACCGACTGGCCGATATCGAGCACGGTCACATCATACTGTGCCAACACCCCGGTGAGTGCCGCGGTCAGGCCGGGCCGGTCCTGACCCGATACGGTGATCAGGATAACTTCCCGCATGCGTTACTCCCACTCGATTTTCAATCAGGCAAAAAAGCCAATTGTGGCGCGGGTCTTCCGGTGATCATATATGTCGCTACCATGAAAAATACCCTTGTTAATAATTTCTTGTTATCAGCGGAATTTGAGTCAATTACCTTTAGGATTCAAGCTCTCTTCTCAACACCAGCTTCGAACCATAGCAGACCACCGCAGGCCTCACTAGTGTATCGGAAGAATAAACACCCTTTCTTGCTCCAGCGGTCGTTCGCCGTCCGACTGCCTGATGTTTATCCTGAATTCCACCTCTATCGCCTGAAAACCTG
>JBECLA010000069.1:0-29650 GCA_040235565.1 Thiohalomonadales bacterium
TTCCATGGCTGTGTGGATTCTTACCCAGATGAAACGATGGGGTTATGTCAAAGGTGACGTGAATTACAAAGCCATTGCAGAAGAAGTTTATCTGGCAGCGGATTGCGGCAATATCATGAAGGAACTGGGTTATGCACCGCCAGGTTCCACCTATGAGAATTACGTCATCATGGGTAAGGAATTTGACTACACCAAACCCGATGAGTATGCCAAGAGTTTCGCTATCACGAGGGCATAATAATGAAAAATATTCATATCCGGTCAATGCTGCTCTCACTGGTAATCCTCGTTTTTCTACTGGGGATCTGGGAAATGGCTAATCAACCTCCCAAGGCAGAAAAGGCTATGACTGAATATGAAATGTTAATGGGGGGCAGCGAGCCACAGGCTCGCGTGCCCAACCCCTCGGAGATTGGCAAGCTTGCAGTGGAAGAACTCAGTGATCCGTTTTATGACAAGGGACCGAATGACAAAGGCATCGGACTGCAGCTTTTGTATTCATTGAAACGGGTAATATCCGGTTACTTACTTGCTGCACTGGTAGCGATACCGGTGGGCTTTCTCATTGGCATGTCACCATTGATGCAGAAAGCTCTGGATCCGTTTATTCAGGTACTAAAACCGATCTCACCTCTCGCGTGGATGCCGCTGGCTTTATTTATCCTGAAAGACTCGGAAGTCTCATCGGTCTTTGTCATCTTCATCTGTTCCATCTGGCCGATGTTAATCAATACCGCCTTTGGCGTGAGCTCGGTCAAAAAGGACTATATCAACGTGGCACGCACGCATGAATTGGGTGGCTTACGCACCGCGTTTCTGGTCATTTTGCCGGCTGCTGCACCCACTATTCTAACTGGTATGCGTATTTCTATCGGGATTGCATGGTTGGTGATTGTAGCCGCGGAAATGTTGGTTGGTGGTACCGGAGTTGGATACTACGTCTGGAATGAATGGAATAATCTGGATCTGACCAGTGTAGTTTTCTCCATCCTGATGATTGGTGTAGTGGGCATGATACTCGATCTTCTGCTCGCTCGTGCCACCAAGCTTGTGCAATACGTGGAGTAACTTATGACTGACTATTTTCTGAATGCACAGGGATTGACTAAATCTTACCCCGCTCCGCGTGGTGGAGAACCCTTGACCGTTTTTGAGAACATCAATTTTGGTATCAACAAGGGGGAATTTGTTTGTATTATCGGCCATTCCGGCTGTGGTAAATCCACAATTCTTAATATCCTGGCTGGCCTGGATAAGGCCACTGAAGGTGTGGTCCTTATGGATAACAAGGAAGTTGCCGGTCCCAGTCTGGACCGTGGGGTAGTTTTCCAGAACTACTCTCTCTTACCCTGGATTTCCACCCTCAAAAATATCACTTTTGCTGTCAAATCGCGGCATCCTGGCTGGAGCAAACAGCAAGTCCTGGATCACAGCATGAAGTATATCGAGATGGTCGGGCTCAAAGGTGCCGAACATCGAAAACCTTCACAACTGTCAGGTGGGATGCGTCAGCGGGTCAGTATTGCGCGTGCGTTCGCAATCGAGCCCAAATTACTGTTGTTGGATGAACCTTTCGGGGCACTGGATGCCCTGACTCGAGGCATGATCCAGGAAGAATTAATCAAGATCTGGAGTCAATCAACCCAGACAGTGTTCATGATTACCCATGATGTGGATGAAGCAATTTTACTGGCGGATCGCATACTGCTTATGAGTAACGGCCCATATGCACAAATTGCCGAATCGGTGGTAATTGATATTCCCCGACCAAGAAATCGTACCGATATCATTCATCATCCACACTATTACACCATTCGCAACCATATTGTTGATTTTCTGGTGAAACGTTCCAAGGAACTGGCTGATCCGCAAAGCCGTACAATTGCCAAGCCAAGCAAAACAGGTTTACGTTATCCCCCGGAAGTGAATCCTGTAACCGGAAGTCAGCAAGAAATTATTCATCCGCATCCAGACAATGAGGATGCAAACCTAAACCAAACCGTTGTTAACATGCAATAACTTGAGATGTACAGGAGAATCCTATGAGTGCAACCGTTGAAAGTCTGAAAACATTACCTAATAGCATGACCAGCTCGCTGATGAGCAAAGAAGAAATGACAGAAGCGATCATTACGGCAAAAATTGCCAAAAGCATGACCTGGCAGGAAATCGCGGATGCGGTCGAAGCCGGGGTAATTTGGGTAACTTCAGCATGTTTTGGCAAAAACAGTATGCCCAAACCGTTGGCTGATAAATTGTGCGCCGCATTGGATCTGCCTGAAAAAGTCAATGTCGCCTTGCAGGCTTTTCCCCACAAAGCCTGGGAAAAGACCGTCCCACAGGACCCCGTGGTATATCGATTCTATGAAATCGTGGGTGTCTATGGAGACACCATCAAGGAAGTGATCCACGAAAAGTTTGGTGACGGCATCATGAGTGCAATTGATTTCTCGATGGATATTGACAAGGAAGAAAATCCCGCCGGGGATCGCGTCGTTATTACTATGAACGGTAAATTTTTGCCATACAAAACCTGGTAACCGAAAAAGGCCAACACAATGGTGTTGGCCTTTTTACCAAGGATTATTGTTTGTAGTCGTTATCTAAAAATCCGGGAAAGGATTTTTTATAACCCATCCGGACCAAATAATACTCCAGCTAACAGTCGTTCAACAGGCACAAAATCGTCTGTCAAGATCGGCAGATTGGCCAGCGGCGTGCCTGACGAGCTTAAGTTCTTATTTACTCGACGCCATTGCCGATCGAAGCCATGTTTAGATTTTACTTCCTGCGGTAAGGGACGAAAATTGTTTGCCGAAATCACATACGTTACACGCAAATGTTGTTCTGGCTCTTCTTCCAGCCAGACATCAACATGATTAAATTCCAACTGCAGGGTATTGATTAGACTTTTGACAAGTTTTGCATCAGGGTAAATATCGACAATATTTATTAAATACATACCTTGCGGATGTAATTTACGTTTCACGATTTTGGCAAATTCTTGCGTTATCATATGGTATGGAACGGATACATCATGAAATACGTCAGTGATTATCACATCATATGAGTCACGTATACTTTGTAGTGCTACACGCGCATCGTTATGTATCACATGCATGGAACTAGTATTAACAAATAATTCTTGTTCAGCGGCAGAAGTTACTTGGGGGTCCAGTTCGGCAACGGTTATATGGGCATTCGGGTATCTCGCAAATATGGCTCGAGGTTGTGTATAAGCGCCTCCACCAGCAAAGAAATAACGCAGGCGTGAGTCTTCATTTTGAAGCTTGAAATGAATGCGCACAATTTCATCCATAGCGTGGACATATGGCGAAATTAGTAAATCCGGTTTTTGTTTGTGATTAATTCCGTGCAGCAAATGATCCAATATCAAAGCTTTTGCTGCACCATATTCATAACTCGACGCATCAACCACACGCACACAAAAATAATTGCTTTCCCACTGACATGGATTAGCAAATCCGTTACGTACCTGCGTTAACATAATGGTACTTACACCCAGTGTGATTAATAGAACCACATGAGTTGTTCGAGTTTTACGCAGGAAAGGTAAAGCCAATAATGCCAAACAGATGGCACTACCAATGATAATCATGCGGGTGCCAAAATATTGTACTAGCCAGTACCCGGTAATGAATGTTCCCAGAATACTTCCCAGTGCTGCGAGTGCATGCATTCTACCAACAATATGTCCGGTACGAATATCGAGATGCAAGGCCATGGTAGTCAACAACGGAGTAATGATACCTAGCAGCATTGCCGGCAGAAAAAACATCGTTAAGACATATATAAAACTGGAGCTAATTAAATCGAGTTGACTGGTCTGTAGTACAGGCGCCACAAAGGTGAGTAACATCAAACTTGCAATACAAAATATCGCAGCCAGTAATAAAGTTATACCAATGGCTTCATCTGTACCACCCCGATCTGCCCAACGTCCTCCTACCCAATTACCTAGTGATAAACCGGCAAGAATAACGCCGATAATCGAGGTCCAACTATATATAGACACACCAACATAAGGGGCAATCAGACGTCCTGCGACGATCTCCAGAACCAAGAGAATGGCTGAACTGATAAAAATGGTAAAACCATACCATATAACAGTGCGGCGGTTAGAACTACTGAGTTCAGAGGTTGTGGGTGTGCGCAAGCATGTAACTCTCAATCAGGATGTCTCATCATTCTAGTACAAGGTAAAATCTCCCGGCGAGATATTTTTTAATCAGATCTTAGAAAGGTAACTAATTGAAAATATTAGACAAGGTTACATATATTAAGTGGTTTAGTGGACCTGGGGATCCCAGATTCGTGCCCAGACCCAATGGAGGCGCTCGTAATTCCGTATACCTGGAATTCGCTGTACTGCTACGGAATGGGGGTGGGGATTAGCCACCTCTCCCACTTTAAAACGAAATACATATTCCGGTTCCAGTCCCATCCGCAGATCGGTAATAATAATGTCACCATCGTCAGCCGATGCGGCAAAAAATCCTTTGGTAAACCATTCCAGCCGCTGCACCGGCCAGTCGTCGTGTAAGGATTCAATTAGTACCAGCGAACGTGGGTGCTGTTCGAAGTGAATCGGTGTATCGCCATCGAAGAATGAATAAAATCCTTCATAATAATACATATCGTTAATTACCAGGATACGCCACATAAGGCTATTGAACGGTGTGGGAGTCGTTAAAATTCTGGTGAAACCAATGTTTTGATTTTCAAGCGCATCTCGGGAAATGTTCTCGACATGAAGCTTGGCACCGACTGTCCACAACAGATAACCAGTACTTAATACCAGTCCGATGGTATTGACTGTATATCCCCATATCTTGTGGCGTGCTGCGAGCAATGCAGCAATGACACCTATTAATAGTGGTAATGTGTAGGCCGGATCAATAATAAAGATGGTCGACCAGGTCATTGGCGTCGTTATAATGGGCCAGAAGATCTGGGTACCATAGACTGTAAAACTATCAAGCAGAACGTGAGTTGCGAATACCAGATAAACCAACGCAACCCAACGTCGTCGGAATTTGATAGTCTCTGGATGTAATTTCATGATTAGCCAGGCCACAATTGGGGTCAGGGCCGCCAACACAAACAGGGAATGACTGGCGCTGCGGTGATAGGTAAAATCACGCACGGCATCACCAAATGAAATAAATACATCCAAATCCGGGAGCGTACCACAAATCGCTCCCCAAATTAGCGCTTTACGCCCTACTTGCCGTCCTGCCGTAGCTTCTCCTACAGCGGCGCCTAGCGCGATCTGAGTAAGCGAATCCATTGATTTATTGAATCATCGCTGAAACAAATTAGTGACGGATGCCAATAACATAAAAAAGCTGACAATTAAAAGCAGAACAGACAAGACTATCAACGTTTCCGCCATAGTGATACCAAATGCAATTATCGGGGTATAACCACATGAGGTTTCAACACGAAACACCCAGGGTAGCCATTGATCGATAGCAAACCAGGCAGGTAACCCGAGGTCTACACCGCAATTACTGAACACAAATCCACGTTCAGTGCCCAATAACAAATAAGATCGTTCTACAAGTGCCAGGGCAATCATTACGACCGAGAATTGCGCCAGGGTGTTCATTATTTTGTTATTGCGTAACAATAAACCTATAACGGAAACAATGATGAAAATCGATACCCATAAGCGTACCTGGATACATAAAGTGCAGGGAAGCTCGCCTCGGATATATTGAAAATATAAAGCCGCAGCGATCAAGAAAATACCGCCGAGCAGGTACACCAGCCAATACCATTGGCTACGGGAAATTATCTTGAGTTGATTAAGAACGGTCATTGTCGACTTTCGCTTTTAGATAAAGGGGATAATTGCCATACTCATTTATATAATAGTATCAATATTTTGTCACGATTATCACCTTGTCCCCCTCGGATAATCATGCTTCCTGTTATGTGGATTTGTCAAAAAAGATGGTCGTGGCTCGCTTGCTCGACTAAGCTGATAAGGTTGGGAAAAAAATCAGTATTTTTAGGGAGATCATTTGATGGACACGCCTGCTGTCACAAACCACCCCCTCTATCTGCCACAGGGGAATGAGTGTACTGTACTTCGCTCGGCATATCACCGGCGTTTACCGTTACTCATCAAGGGTCCCACCGGCTGTGGCAAAACGCGCTTTGTTCGTCATATGGCTGCCGAGCTGGGCCGACCGCTGTACACCGTCTCCTGTCATGATGAGCTCTCTTCTGCTGACCTGGTAGGACGGTTTCTCATACACGGCGAGGAAACGGTCTGGCAGGACGGACCGCTGACCCGGGCAGTTCGCGAAGGTGCAATTTGCTACCTCGACGAGATCGTGGAAGCTCGTAAAGACACCACCGTAATCCTGCATCCTTTGACAGACGATCGGCGCGAGCTGTCACTGGAAAAAACCGGTGAGGTAATCAAGGCACCGGCGGAATTCATGCTGGTAATTTCCTACAACCCGGGCTACCAGAATATGTTCAAAAATTTAAAACCGAGCACCCGTCAGCGCTTTGTCGCCATCACGTTTGATTTTCCCTCACCCGAACTTGAAGTGAAAATCCTTGAACAGGAAGTGGATATTTCTAATGCCCTGGCACAACAACTGGTTAACCTGGGAGGTAATTTACGCGCCCTGGAAGGTCATGACCTTGAGGAAGTTCCTTCCACCCGATTGTTGGTGCATGCAGCAAGCCTGATTACTGATGGGCTAAGCCCGGCAGAAGCTTGCCGTGTGGGAATTGTGGAAGCCTTATCGGATGATCCGGTTATTCAGGAAGGACTGTGGGAAATTGTCCAGTCTTTCTTCCCTGCTTGATTGGTAACATAAACGAAAATGGGCTTAAGAGGTTATCTTCCGCTGAATCTTGGCTTCGGTCTGTTGGCCGCACCCGCTTATCCCGATGCCGCTGTCAAACTGGAAGACATTGAAAAGAGCCTCAATCTATATCTGCATGCCTTGCGCCGCTCCTGTGAACAAAAAGTGGTGGCAACCGAACAAAAACGGGGTCTCGCCAGAACGTTATCTTCGCACCGGCATCTTAATGCACTCGCCTGGCAAGAAAGTAGTAATGCTCATTTACCCGAGAGTATCCAACGGTTTGACGAAACGACGCTTAACCGGGACTTGTATTACTGGCTCGCCGCCTATATCGCGTTTGATCAACCTTTACCGGCGCCTGCACTGAACCAACCGCCTCTTTCACCAGCATTGGCGCATTTGCTGCAGGGTGTAATGACCAGCGCACGGGTATTAAAAGCCTGTCCGGGCCTGGTCGAGCGATATCAGCGCCTGTGTACAGCCTGCCTGAAAGAACGCGAGACCTTGCTGCCCATGGAGAAATTGTACCGTAACAATGCAGTGGCTGCACTTGAGGCGGGTATTCGCCGTGCCCTGGGTGATGAGAAAACACAAATTCCTCGCTGGCTGGAGCATGCCATTGATGCGGCAAATGTGGGCATAGTCTTACCAGACCCACCGGAGGCAACCGTAAAACCAGGCTTGCCTTTCTGGCCGGTAACCATGTGGGGTCGTCCGACACAGATCGCACCGACCAATCTGAATATGCTCGAAGAATTGATCGACGAGGATTTGCTGGAACACAAGCGTGACGAATCTATCGAAAATCTGGAGCAAATCAAGATTACTGAATATCTTGAACTGCCTGCTGAAGATAAAGGCGAAGCCCTCACCGGATTTTTTCTTTATCCGGAATGGAACTGCAAAACGGAGGAATACCGGGACAATTGGTGTCAGGTTATTGAAGATGTCCTGGACAGCGACGACTGGGCAGAGCCTCCGGCTGAACTCTATAAATTATCACGACGGGTACGCCGCCAATTTGAGGCATTACGAATAGATGATCGTTGGTTGCGCCGTCTGACTGATGGTGAGGAGGTCGATATCGACGATTTTATACAGGTCTTATCGGAACGACGGGGCTGTGGTTATGCCAATGAGCGGTTATACAAACATCGCAAACGTGACGACCGGGAACTCGCTGTGATGGTCTTGCTCGATGTATCCAATTCCACCGGCTTTCAATTAAGTCATGGTCAGGTTATTGATGTAGAACGGCAAGCCGTGTTGGTATTGGCAGAAGCATTGTCAGAACTGGATGACGTGTTTTCCATATATGCGTTTTCCGGTTATGGCCGCACCCAGGTGGATTGTCTGCGACTGAAAGACTTCGATGACGATTACAATGACACGGTACGAAAACGGATTTTTTCCCTCGCTCCGCGCGGTTCCACGCGGATAGGTGCCGCACTGCGACACATGGGTAAAAGAATTATGCGACGTTCAGAACGGCATCGATTGTTGCTTTTACTGACTGATGGTCGGCCTTTTGATCCGGCAGACAACTATAAAGGATTGTATGCTCTGGAGGATACGCGTAAGGCCCTGCAGGACCTCCATAATGACGGTATTTATACTTATGGATTAACAATTGATCAGGCGGGTGTGGAATACCTGCCCTATCTGTTTGGCCCTGGCAAATATACTGTGTTCAGTAATGTGTTCGCGTTGCCTGAATTTCTCCCCAAGTTATATGCCCGATTAACAGGCCTGGGAAATTAATCTTTTATGAACGATATCAGCAATTTAATTAACAGTGCGGGTTTCTATTCATGTGGGAGTGAATTATTTATATGCCTTTCTGGTTCAATATAAATAAATGCCAGTAGAGCGATACCCGCCCAGAGGAATCCTATCGCCAACCATTGCCAGAAAGCAAAGCTTAACCATAGCGGTATCCCCTTCTCTTGCCAATTGGTATCCGCCCAGCCTAGTTCCCGCTGCTCCAGATAAAGCCAGAATTCAGTAAGTCCAATGGCCAGTAAAGGACTGGCAATTAATATGACCGGGAGCACATAGAGTTTGTGGCGAATCATCGCTTGACCAAGTAAAACCAGCACCCCCAGATACCAGCCGAGAAAAAACAGGATTGCAAGAAGCTCGTGGGCCTTGTAGACCCAGGCTGACAGATCATGAATAAAAAGTCGTTCGATGGCGACCAGGACTCCACAGACCAAACCTAATCGCATCAAGCTGATAGTGATGCCAGCGGCTGGTAATTTCGATGCCACAGCCTCTTTCAAAAGACCAACAAAAGGCCAAAGTAATGACATGGAAAAAAGAAAGCCCATAGCAAACCAGATACTGCCATTGGGATTATGTTTTTGCGAAGCCAGGGCTGAAGCAACGGTATAGCGCCAATCAAAGCCCCCTGGATAGTGACGTGCGGCAAGTAGTGCACCCATAACCAATACAACGAGCGAGGCCAGGTACCATACAAAAGCACGTTGTTTCTTACCGCCTGGTTGTTTGTTTTGATTCTGCAATCGTACTCTTGTCCAGTCCCGCTGTTGCTCGATAATGTCAATTACCACTTTAACAACCCTAACAGTGGCTCTCCAGTTGACCACTTTAGGTCAGGCTTAATCAGCTACGGATATGACAGCATCAGGGTTGGCAACGTGCCAAATCCCGTATTTTATTTACCGCCAATGCGAAACATCCATCGCGATGCATTTCCACAAGCTCTCCATTAGTGTGGTGCTATATCCAGCCAGAGTGCGGTTTTGATTTTATCATTTCATCAATATGGTCATAACACATTGTTTTTATTGATTATTATTTGACGGATTTATATGGATTTGGCATGTTTACTGGTTTTGTTGTCTTGGGTACGTTGATCCCTGTCAGCTATTCAACGGGAATTTTTTATGTCAAAGTAAGTCTGTATGAAAGGATATTCTGAATAGAAAAATAGTGCCCTTCTGATCTACTGATACATCTATCCATAATTTAAGACTGTAATAAGGATGGTATCAATGCGGTTAAACATATATCGTCTTAAAAATGTTGCGTCTCCAGGCTATCTGCGGTGGGGCATGCTATTTTCCTGCGCATTTCTGGTAAATACCCTCACTCTGGCGGCAACAACAAGGACACCCCTCGTTGTAGTATCCAAAGCGCAAACGGAAACCGTCATAAAACAGGTTCCGCTAACAGGGACCATTACTTCCCTCAAGGTGGCCAACCTCTCAACAGAAGTGAGTGGCCAGGTGGAAAGTGTCAAGGTTGAGGTTGGTGATCAGGTCGAGTCAGGTGATGTGTTACTAAATCTCGATGATGAAATTGAAGCATTGACATTACAATCAATACAAGCCGAAACCGAACAGGCTCGGGCCGAACTTGCCGATGCCAAACGGCGCTACAAGGATGCCGAACGCCTGAAAAAACAAAACAGTATATCTGCCAATGCCATTCGTTTGTTACAGGCAGAAGTTGAGATAGATTCTGCCGCCTTAAATCGTCGACTCGCCGAAGAACGCAAACAACGAGCACTTGTTGATCGCCACACTCTCAAAGCACCTTTTGCCGGTGTGATCAGCGAACGCTTGTCAGAAGTAGGCGAATGGATCACACCAGGGAATCCGGTATTGACGCTGGTCTCGATCGACAATCTCCGTGTCGATTTCCAGGTCCCTCAGGAATTCTACCCACGCATTAATGCGAATAGTAAAATTACTGTAAGTCTGGATGCCATCCCGGATAAAATATTTAACAGCAAGATTGATGCGGTTGTTCCTATTAGCGATCCCACTGCCCGTACCTTTCTCATCCGTGTTGAATTAGGAAATAATGCGATCAACATTACACCAGGTATGTCAGTACATGGTCTTTTACATCTTAACACCAAAAAACAAGGTATTGTGGTGAATCGCGATGCCTTACTGCGTTACCCTGATGGAAGAGTTACGGTTTGGGTTGTTACTCAAAATGAGCAATCATCTACCGTATCGGAACAGATAGTTAAGGTTGGTCACAGCTTTAACGGACAGGTATCCATTCTGGAAGGATTACAGCCTGGCGATATCGTGGTGGTACGTGGCAATGAGGCCTTGCAACAAGGTCAAAAGGTTCGTATCCAGACAAACGAATAATTCGACCGAATTCATGTTTAATGCAATCGTAAAACATGGCACCCTGATGACGGTCATCATCCTGATCATAAGCGTCCTGGGTGTGGTAGCGGCATTGCGGATCCCTGTGCAGATGATCCCTGATTTAGAGGTCCGCACCATTACTGTCCGTACCGCCTGGCCAGGTGCGACTCCTCAGGATATCGAAAAAGAAATTGTGATAGAACAGGAAGAATACCTTCGTAGCATTCCCGGTCTGCAACGCATCATCTCCTCTTCTTCTTTTGGCCGTGCTTCAATCGAACTTGAATTTCCGTTTGGTATTGATCTAAACGAAACCTTGATCCACGTAAATAACGCACTCTCACAAGTTCCTTCTTATCCAATAAATGTCGATGAACCGCACATTTATGCAACCTCGTTTTCCAGCAACTCCTTTATGTACTTCCGCGTTGCACCTTTGAATGGAAATCCTAAAAACCTGGATATGGTACTGATGCAGGATTTTATTGATGACCAGGTCCGTACCCGAATGGAGACCGTTCCCGGAGTATCACTGGTAAATGTCTATGGTGGTGCGGAACGACAGATCCAGATTTTGCTCGATCCGGCACGCTTATCGGAACGCGATATTGCAATCGAAGATGTCCGACGCGCAATAACAGAACGAAATCGCGACGTTTCTGCTGGTGAGATAGAGTCAGGGAAGCGCCGTTATTTATTGCGCACTGTAGGTCGTTTCCGTGATCTTCAGGAATTACGTGATCTGATTCTGATACGCCGTGGCGATTCTCTGATTCGTTTGGGTGATATTGCTGAAGTTCAACTCGATCACTTCGAAATGAGCCGTGTATCCTACACAGATGGTGCTCCGGTTATTGGCCTTTCGGTGCGGCGTCAAGCGGGCTCCAATGTCATAGACATCAAAGATTCACTGATGCAGGAAATGGTACATATCAACAGGGATATCCTCAATCCTGCCGGAATGTATATGCGGCTCATTGCTGATGATGTTGGGTATGTAGAATCGTCAATCTATAACGTCTGGACCAATCTCGCTCTCGGAGCTTTGCTTGCAAGTTTTGTTATGTATTTATTTTTACATTCTGGTAAAGCGACGCTGGTTGGCGTGATGGGAATACCCATATGTACAATTGCCGGATTTATTGGCCTACTGATTGCAGGACGGACAATCAATGTCATTTCTCTCGCAGGAATCGCCTTCGCCATTGGTATGACGCTCGATAATGGAATTGTTGTTCTGGAAAGTATCGAGCAACAACGTCGTCGGGGGATTGATAAGCTTCGTGCCGCCATTATAGGTGTTCAACATGTATGGCCAGCCGTACTTGCCTCTACGCTGACCACTGTTCTGGTCTTTGTACCTATTCTCTTTATTCAAGAGGAAGCCGGGCAATTGTATTCCGATATCGCAATTGCAATATCGGCATCAATATTAACGTCAATGTTAATTGCCATTGCGGTGATTCCAACTGCCACGGCACGACTGGAATTCGGTGCAGGTAATCAGCGAATAATAGAAAAGTCTCGCACAGTCAGAGACCGTGTTATCCAACGTATTAATTGGCTAATCGAGGATAAACGTCGTCGCACCAGTGTTATCGCAAGTGTCGCTTTATTCAGTCTGGGAATTTTTTTCTTTCTGACTCCGCCTGCCGAATATCTCCCGGAAGGAGAAGAGCCTAAAACCTTCGCCTCTTTAACCTCCCCACCCGGTTACAATCTGGAAGCTATGACAAAAATCGGGAATGAATTACAGGAATATTTTTTGCCTTTTCTTAACGATACATCAGAACAATTCGAGAATGGCGAGACACCTGTGCCGGCGCTGGCATATCTCAATATAAGTATCGAGGCACAGCGTGTGCGGATTATATCGCAACCAAAGGATCCGGCACATATAAAGCCACTGATGACAGCCATCCAGGAGAAGTATAAACAATACCCGGCTATGCGTGGATTCGTTACCCGTGGCTCGATTATTACCAGTAACTCTGGTGGCACACGCAGTGTGAATCTTGATATCTCTGGCCCCAATCTTTCTGATATTTACGCATCTGCATTGGCAGCTTATCGTCGCGCGCAGGAGGTTTTTGATTCTCCACGCCTGCGTGCTGACCCATCAACCTTATCATTATCACAACCACTGATAGAAGTGAAACCAAAGTGGGCACGTGCCAGCGAAGTAGGTATGACAACCAAGGATTTCGGTTATACAATCGCCGCGCTTACAGATGGCGCCTTTGTTGACGAGTTTTTCCTGGATGATGACAAGATTGATATTTATTTATATAGCAAAGCAGGCAAAAATGCCTCACTCGACAGCTTGAGTCAGATCTCTGTATATACGCCAATTGGTGCTGTCGTTCCCATGTCATCTATCGCCGACATCGATGAATCAGTTGATACCAATATTATTCGGCGTGTAAACGGCCAGCGGACCGTGACATTGAATATTATCCCACCTGAAAAAATTGCTCTTGAAACAGGGGTTAAAATTGTTCAACAAGAAGTGGTCAAGCACTTGCGTGACACAGGCGCAATACCGAGTACTATTAACATGACCATATCCGGTGCCAGCGATCAATTACAAGCAACCCGTGAAGCACTGGCAGCGAATTACGTGGTGGCTGTCGTCATAATATATTTACTACTCGTCGCTATTTTTACCAATTGGGGTTACCCGCTACTGATTATGACCACGATTCCTCTTGGGGTAGCGGGTGGCATTCTGGGGTTATGGCTTTTTAACCTTGTTGGTAGTTGGCTCCCATTTATAGGACTTAATGCGCTGCACCTGCCCTTCGACATGATTTCCATGCTGGGATTCCTGATTCTTATGGGTACTGTAGTGAATAACCCAATCCTTATCGTGCACCAGGCCATGACAAATATGCGTGAAAAACATATGGGTGCAATGGAAGCGGTACAGGACGCAGTTTCTACGCGCCTGCGACCAATTGCCATGTCAACTCTGACCACTGTATTTGGTCTTGCGCCTTTGGTTTTTATCGCTGGCGAAGGAACCGAGTTATACCGGGGTGTCGGTGTTATTGTTATGTTTGGCCTCCTGGGTACAGCGGTGGTCAGCCTGACTTTCTTACCTGCCTTGACTGTGGTTATTCTTAAATATGTGCATCCTGCATAAGATATAAAATATGATCGTTACTTGCCGTCTGTTATTTGTTACGATACCACTATGGCAATAATTCACATAACCCGGTCCCACTCTCTTGATGAAGCATCAGTCCGTGCCAGTGTACAGGAATTAGCTGATACACTCGTTGAAAAGCTGTCTGCCAACTACCACTGGAACAAGGATCGACTGGTATTTAATCGCAGCGGAGCCAGCGGTTACGTAAGGATCGGCGAGCAGGAAGTAGAAGTAGAGGTGAAACTGGGAATGTTGTTAGCTCCACTAAAACGCAGTATCGAGAAGACCATCTCCGATTATCTGGAGCAGAGGTTAAACTGTTAGAACAAGTATCAATCTATAACTTTGTACTTCGTTTCCTGTTAAATCGACAGGACGCCGGGATTTGTTGTGCATGTTCCCGTTTGCGCAAGCCACAATTCCTATAGCAGCCCGTGATATTCATGTCAATTCCAGCTCCCGTGATCCCCGCGGTGATCTTTTTTTGATCAGTTCCTATCCCTCCCAATCGTAAAAGGCAACTGCTCAATGCTATTCACCCCGGATTTAACTGCCCTTGCCATCTGCGATACATTAGTAGTACCCACCCTGCTACGATGAATCCCATGTCCTATCAGAAAATATAACTATCCATTTCATAAGGCTGCCAGAAGTAGTTTATATCCCTGCTCAGTGCACATAACATTATCAAAACTGTTATGTTAGTTGAATCAGGCATCTATGCAATCAGACATATTCTCAAGCAACGCAAATGAATCGGGGCGGATTTTTCCGCCCCAATGTATCCATATCACATCATTTTACGGGTAACAGGGGGCATTGGAAATAAACTGGAGGTCCGTTCGGAAACGACCCGGGAGTAATCACCAGATGTCCAAGACTGTGATGCAGATCGATATCAGCCAGAGATGTCAGTATGGGGACAACGCCATGGTCCTGGAAGCCAGCAGCTGTCCATTCAACTGTGTGCGTAAACCAACGACCTCCGTTGTAATTCGGGTTGCCGGGTGCTGCCTCAGATACGGGTAACTGACCCTGTGGGTTGTTTGTGTTGGTTACAACGTAAAGAGCATCAAATGATTGGCGATTATTTTCATTTGGCGCAGGCAGAGTCGTCGTGCCTTTCGTACCCCACACTTCACCGTCACCATACACAGAAGGCATAAAGTTGGGTTGCCCTGGATCGGCGAAGGCACTCAGTGTTGTGAGAGCGAGTATGATACCTAATATACGGCAGAGTAATTTTTGAGACATGATTTCTTTCCTCCATACAAAACAGGTTGTGTCATTGTGACTAGTGCACGAATAAAATCGCGTACCTGATCAAGTATTCTGAAATGAAATCACATCATCATCACACAAATATCAATAATTCATCACGCAGGTCTCATAAATTACTCATGCCGCTATTGGCGGTTGTGGGAGATCAAAAGAAAAAACCGTGCCTTGATTCAGTTTGCTGCTTGCATGAATAGAGCCACCATGTAACTCGATGATATGCCTTGCGATGGCAAGTCCAAGTCCAGTCCCTTTGGTATCGGTATAACCCGTTTTAGTGGGTGCATAGAAACGATCAAAAATATGCGGCATATCGAGGGGAGAGATGCCATCCCCGGTATCAGCTATCTCTAATAATACTTTGTCATTATGCGGCGTAATCACAACGGTGATACATCCGTCTCTTGGAGTATGTCGTATTGCATTGTCTAGCAGGTTATCCAGGACACGCTCGATTAATCCGATATCGCCATAAACAAATGGCGGTTCCTCCTCCAGTTGCTGCTCAAATTTCACGCCGTGCTGTTGGGCCTTGAGTTCAAATTTATGAAAAACATCCTGTACGAGTTCCTGCAAGGCAAATGGTTCCAGATGAGGTTTGATCTCATTCGCTTCCAGTTTTGCCAACTCGAACAAATCACCAATTAATTCGCTAAGATGTACAGCATGCTTCATCGCAATCTCAAGATAGTTTCGCTTTTCTTCCTCAGAGAATTCAGCGTTTTTCAGCATTAAGGTTTCCAGATACCCTTGCAATGATGCGAGTGGGGTACGCAAATCGTGAGACACATTGGCAACCAGCTCTCGTCGCAGGGCATCAGTTTGCCGGAGTTCAGTGAGCTGTTCCATGATGCGATTCGCCATGGCTTCAAAAGTTGCACTGAGACCATCAATTTCATCACCATACTTCGCGTTGTGGTGGTACTGTAATGGCGGAATACGGCCATTCTTTTTGAAATTCTCCATTGACGCAGCCAATCGTCTCAGGCGCCGCGTCAAGAGCGCGAACAGTATCAGGGCAGCCAGTAAAACAAATATTAGACCTGCGAATAACATTCCAGCACCCATCTGCATCGCATAACTGTTTTCCAACATCTGTGCGATACCTGTGTACTGTTGACTGGCGAGAATGATATAGAGATACCCTTGAAGTACGTCACCGTTATAAATTGGTGCGACAGAAAAAATCTTTTGCTGCTGGCGGTGTCGTGGATCTTCCCCCAGAACCGGCAACGCTTTGTTTGATGATAAAAATGTCCAGATCGGCCCAAGGTCTATATGTGTGCGTTGGACGACACCGGGCGGTGCCGAAAAAGCCAGAATTTTACCATTTGGATCCAGTAGATAAATTTCCACTTTTGGATTGATCACCATCATCATATGAAAGATATCGTCGAGAGCATTCTGATCAATCTGTTGCTTTTTAAACAGTAACTTTTCTGAAACAATATGTTGTGCCAGGTCATGGTTGAGGCGTTGTGTCACTTCCTGTTGATGACGGTCGCTGGATACACTCATCAATTGCAGGAAGAAAATACCGATTATTATGAAAATAACGGCAAGAAGGAGTGTAACTCTGGTGTATAGCGTATTAAACATCTGATGCTGCGCCTGATTCTAGTGTTCAGTAAATTTATAGCCAACACCCCATACTGTCAGAATGTAACGTGGTTTGGTCGGATTGCGCTCGATCTTGGTTCGCAATCGGTTGATATGAGAATTTACCGTATGCTCATAACCCTCGTAGCCGTAGCCCCATACCTGGTCAAGCAACTGCTCACGCCGATAGACACGACCAGGGTGACGGGCAAAATGATACAGTAAATCAAACTCTTTAGAGGTAAGTGACACAGGGTTACCATCAAGCGTAACTTTATGTTTTTCACAGTCTATCTGTAGTCCATTCATCTGAATAAGTGTGTCTGCGGCAATACCATTTGATCCAATTGCTTCCACGCGACGGAATATAGCTTTTACCCTTGCCATCAGTTCCCGAATACTGAATGGCTTGGTAAGATAATCGTCCGCGCCCATTTCCAGGCCGAGCACCCTGTCCACTTCGGATGAACGCGCCGTCAGCATTAATATCGGCAAGTAACGTTTCTCATTGCGTAAGGCACGGCAAATCTCTATTCCGTCCAGATCCGGCAACATCAAATCAAGAATAATCAGGTTGTAGTCGCCCCGTCGAGCCATCTCCAGGCCTTCCTGGCCGTTATGAGCAACATCGGTTTCACAAGGCAGATCACGCAGATTCAGCCGTATCAAACTGGCAATGTCCCGATTATCTTCGATAATAAGTACGTGACGCGACATTTGGTTTTCCCGAAACAGTTCTAGTCATTATCCATACCAATACTAGACCACAAATTTTCACAAAAGCTTCACAAATTACAGTGAAATGATGTGCCCGCCCGCTTAAATTAGCAAAGTCTTATATAGTTGTCGCGAATCTGAGAAGGATCAATGCTCCCACATTTGCGCCGTTGTTAGGAATTTTGTCTGATGTTTTCGACTTGTTATCTCAACGTGATATTTTCGTGATCTTCATTTATTACAACTAAGCCTGTCGCAGTACGTAATGTTGGGAGAGTTCCCGCCCATCCCGGCACATCATTGAAAGGAGCAGACTTATGATCTCAAGACGGAAATTTACTGCCACTACCCTCGCGAGTATTGCCGGTTCTATGTTTGCATCGGTGCCTGTACTGGCAGGTAGTGGACAGGAAGCCGCAGTTAAATGTTTTGGCGTCAATAAATGCAAAGGCCATAATGACTGCCAGACAGCATCAAATCAATGCAAAGGACATGGTTCCTGCAAAGGACAGGGTTTCATCAAGATGTCCAAACATGCCTGTGAAGAAATTGGTGGATCAGTCAATAAACCTGCCAATTAGACTGTATTGTGAGAGCGGCCCGTTATGTTTGGGCCGTCTCTCAACATAAAACTATAAGCTGATATGATGAACACCCAACCTTATCTCGGTTACGGTCTCGGCCTGCGTAAGGAACACTACGATATTGTCCTGCGTGATGCCCCTGACGTTGACTGGTTTGAGATCCTGTCGGAGAATTACATGGTAGCCGGCGGCAAACCCCTTTATTATATTGATTGTATTCGCGAGCAGTATCCTATGGTAATGCACGGCGTATCCCTGTCGATTGGTAGCACCGATCCTCTCAACGAGGAATATCTGCTGCGACTCAAAGCCCTCGCCAGACGAATAAAACCTGCCTGGATTTCCGACCACTTGTGCTGGACCGGAGTCGACCACACTAACCTGCATGATCTGCTGCCACTGCCCTACACGGAGGAGTGTATTCGTCATATCGTCGAACGCGTATCCCTGGTGCAGAATTATCTGGGACAGCAGATCCTGCTGGAAAATGTTTCCAGTTATGTCGCATTCAAGGAATCAGAAATGACTGAATGGGAGTTTCTGTGCGAAATTGCTGAGCGCGCAGACTGCCTGATATTACTGGATATTAATAACATCTATGTCAGTGCCTATAATCATAATTTTGATCCCCGTGCATATCTAAATGGCATTCCAGTTGAGCGGGTACGCCAGTTTCACCTTGCGGGACATAGCCAGGAAAATGACTTGATCATTGACACCCATGACCACCCCATTGCTGATCCGGTGTGGGATCTTTATGCCACGGCGGTTCGTCGTTTTGGCTATATATCCACAATGATTGAAAGGGACGACAACATCCCTCCTTTACCTGTATTGTTAGCCGAACTCGATCAAGCGCGTCATGTTGCTGAAGATATTCATCGTGAGCAGGTCGCATGAACAAACTCGCTATGCTACAGCGCAATTTTCAGCATGATCTGCTGGAAGGCAATATTATCTCGCTAGTACCTGCTATTAGCACAACAGGGCGAGCGCGCCCGGAAATACAACTGGGTATCTATGCCAATGCATACTGCCTGCGATTGCGAGAAGTACTGCAGCTGGATTACCCGGTACTATTAGCGACACTGGGCAACGACGACTTTCGAGCATTGGCAAATGCATATATCACCGCTCACCCGTCGCAAGGTTACACTCTCCGTGATTATGGTGCACGATTGCCTGCTTTTATGCGTAATCACACAGTGTACAGTGAACGTCCTGCGTGGGCGGAAATGGCTGAATTTGAATGGCGCCTTGGCGTTGCCTTTGATGCGAATGATGATCCGCTGGTCACGGCAAGTATGATGAATGACTTATCGTTCAAAGCATGGCCTGATATCCGGTTTATATTTCATGCCAGCGTGCAGATAATAAATATAGCCTGGAATACACCGGCAGCATGGAATGCCTGCAAAACCAATATGCCGGCGCCTGAAGTCCATGAATGCACGCCATCTGTATCCTGGTTGATCTGGCGACAAGATCAAAAAGTACAATTTCGCTCATTGGAAGATGATGAAACTGTATTACTAGATTCTGCCTGGCAAGGAGATACTTTTGCCGATATGTGTGATGTGCTGAGTACAGTTGTGCCGAGAGAGACGGTACCATTTCGTGCGGCAAGCTTTCTGAAACGCTGGATCAGTGACGGTATGATAAGCCAAATCATATAATTATACCGATATTGTACACATCGATCCTGAGCTCTTTGCTGAGAAATTGACAGAATGATTGCCTGGTATAGTTATCAATTTTGATACCTCTCGTAGACCCCGGCTGAACCATCATGTCCAATTGCCAATACACTGTAAGGATCCTTTCTTCCGCCTTGTTCCATACCGGGCGAGCCAATTGGCATTCCGGGAACAGTGATACCTTTGATGGATGGTTTTTCTTTTAACATACGAAGTATCGCCTTGACGGGAACATGTCCCTCGACAACATAACCATTAATTATCGCTGTATGACATGACGCAAGTTGCTGCGGGATTCCCTGATTCAGTTTTACATTTCGCATGTTGCTAGCGTTAATTTGAGTAACCTTGAAGCCATTATCCTGCAGATAACTGGCCCATTTTTTACAACAACCACAGGTCGGTGATTTATAGACAACAATCTTGGGACCTTCTGCTGATTTAAACATTGGCCAAACCACGGCAGCGAGTATAGCCAAACCAAAAACTACTGCGAATACTTTGTATATACTCAATTTAATCAACGGTTTATTGCGTTTTTGCATTTCTCCCTCTCCTCAATGCGTTTTACATTTAGTTTTCAATCTGCTTCCGTCGATGCATATATTCTTCTTCATCGATCTCACCACGGGCGTAACGTCGTTTTAGTATTTCCAGCGGGCTATCATCGGAACTGTCACGTTTGCCAGAGGTAGAGCTTATCGCCGACACAATCACCACGATGATTGCCGCGATAACAAGTAACCAGAATAACCACATGAAGCCACCAAAGAACATATCTGTTTCACCATGCATCTTGCTATTTATCCTTAAAAGTTTTTATCGGAATCAAGTCATCGATCGGTCCTACAGCAATCATACCTTCGGATTCTTCCCCCTCGTAAGCGGTACGGCCTAGCAAATCAACTATCTCTTCAACCTTTTCCTGTTCGATAAATATTTCGATATGCATACAACTGCTCATGCAATCTCTTTCTGAATAAATGGGATGCTCACCATGACCACGTTGCTGGCTTGCTGCAATCCAGGTGACATCAGCATGCTTTAATGCATGACAAACCTTGTCTACCGCAGTAAGCGAAATAATGGCCGTAATTTTTTTAAACCTCATATTGGCTACTCCCTTACTAAATCAACAGATTTCTTATTTTTTCTTATATTTCTGATTCTGTCTTTCCCAGGCCCGATAGATTTCGTCCGGCCATTCTCCCTGAAACCATGCAATGATATCGTCAATATCCTGTTGCGATAACTTGCCTCCCCACCCCGGCATATTCCCGCCAATTTTTTGTGTGCCATTACGGATTGTCATGCGTAAGGCCTTCATGGGGTGATGCCAGGCATGGCCCGTGCCGTTGAGCGGAGGTGGCGGGTATTTTCCCTCGGGGTTCTTTTGTTGCCAATTGGGTGCGCCTTCCGCATTTTTTCCGTGACATTCCGCGCAATATTGAAGATAGAGTTTTCTGCCGCGGGTTAATTGAGAAAAATCATATGTTCTTATGGGTTTTCCATTTGACCCAGTATCTTTTTGTTTCTTGTCGGAATTACTTTCCTGGACCACGTTGTTATGCTGTGCATAACTTAACTGAGTATACATACTCATTGTTAATACAAGAAGAATATATTTCATCATCTTTCCTTTAGTTGCGGCGGGGTCGAATTCGCCCCGCCACAGATCTTCTTACATTAATGCATCATGTGCTGACTGTGATCCATTGGCGCGGCATTCCCGGGACCTTTTGACCAACCTTCCGGCTTGCCACCGCATTGTGCCCAGGTCTTGCTATCTACCATCACAAGACCTCGCGTTGCTTTAGCACATTTTGTCTGTAAATCGTCATTCACAGAAGTTGCTTCCATGGCGTAACGACCATCATAACCGGCCTCCCTGCCCTTGCCGCTTGCCGGCATTTCCGAGAGTCGCTGCAGCTGACCCTGTTGTGCCGGTTGCGTGCTCATTTGTTTGCTCGGAGCATGTTGCATGGTGGAATGATCCATATTCATATGCTGGCTGTGATCCATCTCTGCGGCATTACTACCATACATAAAGAGGGCCAGCAGAGAAAAAGTGATAAAAGTGTATTTTAGTTTGGTCATTATCAGTATCCTCATTTCTCGATGTAACCATGTTCAAGATTGATGATAGAGTCACGTTCGCCGATATTGTCATTGAATATCGCCTCAAGACTGAATGACACACCGACCTGAATGGTGTTATCACTCCCCCCACCAAGGCCGTTGCCGTAGTCGGTATATTTATATTGCGCCAACAGATCGACTCCCTGACCCAAGCGATAAACAACATTCGGCACGATGCTCCATTGTTCGGCGTCATTGACGTCTGAATAATCCTTGTACGCGGCAGTTACTGCGGCTTGCCAGCGCGTCAACAGCATCGGACGACCGGTATAACGAAGACCGACAACCAGCGCGTTGGACTTTGCACGCGCCTGATTAGAAATTGCATCAGCATTAGTATAGCTGATATCTGCTGCAGTAATTGGCCCAGTGCCTTCATTGCTGATCGCCTGCACACCGAGTGACCAGTTGTTGATGGGGTTCATATTAAGGTTAAACTCAATTCCCGCAATCCAGGCTCCCATCCATTCATCACTGCTACCGACACGGACCTTTTGTCGATCATAGTAGAGACCAGCATGACGAATCCACTTTACATAACGAAGATCTTCCGGTTGTTCGTAAACATAACCTGCGCCGTAAGAGTCGAAGCCATCCGGAGTATCAGGATCAGGGTTTTCCCCATTCCCTCGGGTGCCGGTCCAGACGCCAATCTTCTGGATCTTTTTGTCGACGAACCAGTCAAGCGCGACATGTTTACCATAGAGTTGATCAAACTCTTCATTGGAAGAAGCATTGCCAACATGGGTATAACTGAGCAGGTCATCATCCCGAACAGTCGGAAATTCAACAATACTGTTTCGAATACGGGTCAATCCGATTTCAGTATTTATATTCTGATTCCAGTAAAACGCAAACAGCTGGTGAAACTTCAAGCTTTCTTCAACATCCTTGAAGCCGACGACACCTCCGGCCACACCCTGTTCATACATGCGTTTATCAAACCGCATCAGGACACTGGAGTCGTCCAGGTTGATTTCATCTTCTTTTTCCGGTTCGGAATCCAGATCGTTGGCATCCACAGTCGCGATAACCCGACCACCCAGAGTGACACGGGGTAGCACCTCACGATCGACTTCAAGTGCTCTGGCATGTGGCGCTGCGAATAACAGACCAATTGCCGATGCAACATAAATTGATTTTAAATTCATCATTGATTCTCCATAACTTTACTGATCAACGGACACGGATGGTACATAGGTCGGCTCGAAGTCTTCATATTCGAGTACCGTCAACATGCCACCGGGATAGATGCCGTTGTTTCTGGCCTGTGTGGTCTTATGGTCATGGAACGTCCAGTAGCCGGGGTTGTCACCGTAAATCATGATGTCATACGTCCCGCCGGGTTCCACATGTACCGTATTTAACCTGCGTGGCTCAGCCAGATCATTTCCGTCCTGCGCGACCCACCAGAAATCATGTCCGTGCAGGTGCATATGATGCGACAGCCCACTGGCGTTAATCAGCCGCACGCGGATCCATTCTCCCTGTTTGATCGCGATGCGTTTTGTGGCGGGGTAGGATTTGCCGTTAATGGCAAAGAAATTCTGGCGGATATGAACACCACTCGAACGACTTTGTAAATAAGGTGCGACATATTCTCCTGACTCTACGGATTGTTTGAATTCCTGATAGTCTTTAAAAAAACCATGCGTTTTGTAGTCAAGCTTGCCTTGTGACATTAATAAATTGACTTCCTTCATACCTTCCAGCAAACCGCTCATTTCTTCCCGTGCAAAATCGATATCCCAGGCTTCCAGCATCAGGGTGTAGTCCCGTTTATAAGGGAATCGTTTTTTCAACGGATCATTTTTTCGATGTACGATGAAGGCACCATGCATGGCCGTGGCTGCATGTAATGGTGTACTCCAGTGGCAATGATACCAGCGGGTTCCACCGGGTTTTGCCTGGAAACGATACACGAAGGTATCACCGGGATGCACCGGATCCTGGGTAATCATGGGGACTCCATCCATGGTGTATGGCAATGTTATTCCGTGCCAATGGATGGTATGCATTTCTTCAGTATTGTTGGTGAAATTAACCTGTATCCAGTCACCTTCGGTAACATGGAATTCAGGTCCAGGTACCTGCCCGTTAAAGGCAAACATATGAACTTTGATACCCGGTAGAATTTCATGCTGCACAATACGTACATCGATATCAAAGACTTTGTAGTTGACTTTATCGGGTGATGGTGAACCAGGTGGCTCAATCAATTGACCCGGTTTCATAGAATGCCCTTCCATGAACATCATTGAGCCATACTGGCTCATCATATGACCGGTATGCGCACTGTGATCCATGACACCTGCTGCTTGACCCATCTCAGCGGCGCGTGCTGACAAGGTACCCCCCGCCACCAGCGCGGCACTGCCCGTAGCTGCAACAGCTCGGGATAAAAACTTGCGCCGAGGCAGATTAAGATCATTGGATTCCTGTACCGCTTCTTCTTCCTGCGCAGGAATATTTGGATTCTTCTTTTGATCCATTGGAAATCTCCATAACAATATAGCTATCGTTGACGCACCAGAGGCGCCAGAAAAATACGTTAACCGTCAGCCGGAGCTGATGAATTAGCTATGGAGAGATATCGGGGGTCGATAGTGCATCAACCTGGAAAGCTGATGCCGGAGGTCGGAAGTTGCTTTGATTCGATTCGCGTTAGCCTGAATGAGCACTGATGTGAAGGCTGGAAATCCGGCGAAGAAGTGGCCACAATCGGCACATTGTTGTCCGCAAGCACCTTGTTGGCAATCTTTATTGCATTTACAGTCAGGTATGTCTGCCAATGACATAGAAGCTGAAGCGCCATCCATGTTCATGGTGTTTTTATCCGCCTTGCCGTCCATTTCGCAATGTTTGGTTGAGGCATTGGATAACAGGCCGCCCGCCTGATCCGCGAGCACAGCACCTAGTGGATTCAGCGCCAGAGCATAAACCAGGAAGAGAATGATTGTTTTATAAGAGGTTTTTTTCATTCTGGCTCGATTCTAGACAAGCAGGGCCCGCAAATCAACAAAAATTATTCATACTGTGATGACCGTAATAACCTTGAGAAGTTCAAGCCACGGAAGAACGGAGACAATATAAAAGCAAGAGCCCGGCTATGCCGGGCTCTGAAAGATTCAGTTATATGCTACTGAATATTAAGGTGTTGTCGTATCAGTGTCAGCCTGTAACGCGGGACATTGTGGGTTCAAACCACAGGGGGCACCTTGTAGGGCACCCGGCCCGCGCGTCTGTCGCTGTGTATTCTGATTGACAGCCTGGTTATACATCATGCCATGCATACCCTGATGGAAAGCCTGCTGATGCATCTGCCCAGCTCCCCCCTGCGCGGTTGTGTTCCACGGACAAGCTTGCCCCATCATGCCAGCACCACGATGCTGACCCTGAAAACCCCCATTATGGGCAAACGCCGCTGCGCTCAGACCCAGGAACAACCCGGCAGCGACACCTATAATTGCTTTAAATCCAGTTTTATGTGTCATGATGAATCTCCTTTTGTTGAAGTAATTTAGTCATTTCACAGTTTTATTAAAGCAGTGCCATGTAACTCGCGAGTGACTGTTGCAGGCCATTTTGTAACAAAATCGCTCAGTCCGGGGCTTTGTTACATTACGTTACAATTTTTTTGCATATCTGCGGCTCGAAGCGCTATAAAAAGAAACCTATGAATACCGAACCACGCAAAGATCACATCCTGGTCGTCGATGATGACGCCGAGATTCGTCAGTTGCTAAAGGCATTTCTGGATAAACATGGCCTGCGCGCCAGCACGGCACCAGATGGCAAGGCGATGTGGAAGGAACTCGACAAATCAGCTATCGATTTGATCGTCCTGGACTTGATGTTACCCGGTGAAAGTGGACTGAGCCTGTGCCAGAAACTCCAGACCGAATCCCATATCCCGATCATTATGCTGACCGCACTTGATGAAGAAACCGACAGAATCATCGGGCTGGAGATGGGCGCGGATGATTACCTGGCGAAGCCATTTAATCCGCGGGAATTGTTGGCACGTATCCACAGCGTACTACGCCGTACCCGGGCCATGCCCGAAAGCCCTGATCAAGCCGAACCCAAAGGCAGACTGCATTTTCAGGAGTGGACACTTGACACGGTCGCTCGCCACCTCATCTCTACTGAAGGTGTCGTGATTCCGCTCAGTGGTGGTGAATACCGTTTGCTTCGGGTGTTCCTGGATCGCCCGAATCGGGTCCTGAATCGGGATCAACTCCTGGAACTGGTAAGTGGTAAAGAAGCCGCCCCGTTTGACCGTAGTATTGATGTCCAGGTCGGACGGTTGCGCCGGCGACTGGGTGATGACAGTCGTGAACCGCGTCTGATAAAAACCGTGCGTGGTGTGGGTTACGTTTTCACTGAAACCGTTCGGAGCGAAGATTAATGCGTTTTTTGCCCAAATCCCTGTTTGGCCGGCTGGCATTAATTCTGTTCTCCGGATTACTGCTGGCCCAATTCGCCGGTTTTGCACTCCAGTTTCGTGACCATGGGGTACGGTTATTCCAGGCCAGCGGGTTGTTCAGTGCGGAACGGATCGCTGAAATTGTCCGCTTATTGGATGATGCTGACTTGCCTGAACGCGAGCGGTTGGTAGGCATACTTAATGTCCCTCCACTGCGTGTCTCTCTGACGACCCCTGCCTGGCCGGTACAGGAGCCAACCACTGAGAACTGGCCTGCCATCCAGTTTCGCCAACGGCTTGTGCAGCAACTGGGTGATGACTATCCCCTGAATGTCGCGGTCAGCGATCAATCAAATGCAATAATTTTACGAGGTACGCATAGTCCCGAAGGCCGCCACATGGGGCATATGCAAGGCATGGGGATGGGCAGAGGAATGGGGATGGGTATGCCTCCTCCCGACACCCTCACATTTCTCGCCCAGGTGAAGTTGAAGGACGGAACGTGGGTAACGTTCCAGAATCGTATTGCCGATGAGGTGCTGACTGATTACACCCCGCTGTTACTGACCCTCGGGATCCTGCTTATAACAGTATTGTTTGTCTCCCTGCTTGCTGTGCGCTGGGTGACCCGCCCCCTGACCATGTTGGCCCAGGCCGCCGATCAACTTGGTGGCGACATCAATCAACCGCCCTTGCCGGAAACCGGCTCCAGAGAAGCACGCCATGCGGCCCGTGCATTTAATTCCATGCAGGTTCGGTTAAGACGTTTTATTGAAGATCGTGCCCGTTTGTTGACAGCCATCTCGCATGACCTGAAAACACCGATCACGCGCATGCGCTTGCGCACCGAGATGCTGGATGATGATGAACTGCGTAAAAAATTCACGAAAAATCTGGATGAGATGCAGGCCATCACCACGGAAACACTCGATTTTTTACGCGCCGATGATGCCCATGAGTCGGTCCAGCCGGTAGATATTTGCGCGTTACTGGAGACTTTGCGGGACGATACGGCCGAACTTGGCGAAAAAATTGAAATCACAACTTGTCAGCTGCAACCCTATCCCGCCCGGCCCCTGGCACTGAAACGGTGTATTGGCAACCTGATCAACAACGCCATCCAGTATGGCGGAAATGTCCAGGTTTCCGCCAGTGAAACTGAAGAAGTGTTGATGATAACTGTTACCGATACAGGCGCCGGAATCCCGGAAGAACAAGTTGAGTCAGTGTTTGAGCCGTTTTATCGATTAGAGACATCACGCAGCCGGGAAACCGGTGGCACCGGATTAGGTTTAAGCATCGCCAGGAATATTGCATTATCACATGGTGGCGATCTGCAGCTGATGAACCGTCCGGAAGGTGGCTTAAAGGCGACTCTGAGTCTGCCTCTCACACAGCGGGAACATGAACCCGGTTGATTCTCAGTGGGAGAGTAACCGAATATAACTGACCAGCGCTTCTACATCAGTCTGATTGAGGATGCCACGCCAGGCCGGCATATACCTTCCTTTGCCATCGAGTATACTCTTAACAAGCTCTTCGTTGTCGAGGCTATTGGTCTCATTAGGGTTAGTATGGTCCATCGGTGTAATCCCCATGAGTTTTGTCATGATACCATCACCCTCACCTTCCGCACCGTGACAAACCTGGCAATACTTCTGATAAAGTTTGAGCCCAATTTCAGGATCACCCATTAGATCATGTTTGGTTCTACTCAAAAAACGGAGATAGGCGATAATTGCCTGGATTTGTGACGGGTTAAAAACATCCTTCCATTCCGGCATTGCATCACTCAGCAGATTGTGGCGGTCACGGCCGGTAATCGTTTGTCGTCCTTCCCCGGTAATGATCTTTGTAAGAACTGTGTCACTCCTTGAACGCACGGTGGTAGTGAGATCGGCCGGTTTGATCTTCATTACCATTGAGAGAGGACCATCGCCTTTTCCGTCGGTTCCATGACACAACTGACAGTAGGAAACATACAGCCTTCTGCCCTCATAGGCAGCCGGTGGATTGGCTAACGCTTCAGAAGAAATGGTGCAGAAAAGAATCAGTAACATTAAAACAGGTAGTTTTTTCATGGCTCACCCAATCTGAGTATCAATAAAGACAGAAAATGGTCTTTGTTAAAATAAAATCGGTCCCCAATGAAATAGCAAACTATTCAGGTAAGCCACTTGTTCTTAAATCTTCCAGAAAAGCAGACAGTTGTTCCTGATGCTCGAAAGGCAGCGTATTTGAAAGTAATGACAATGAGATACCGGGTTGTTGCATTCTTACCTGTTCTATCTCCCACTCCGCATCATCTGCATAGCCAAGCCTGAGATAGGATGCAGCCAGCGCCAGACGAGGATAGACAACGCTTGGGTTTTTCTCGAGTGCTTGCTGTAAAGCCTGACTTGCCTCGTCGTATCTGCCCAGGGTGTAGTAAGCAAACCCAAGATTCCAGGGATAGTCGAAAGTGTGATAAGGATTCAGCGCGATAGCCTTTTTGATATAGCCAGCAGCATCCTCCGCTTTACCTCGCCAGTTTGAGATAAAAGCCAGAAGACCATAACCATCTGCATAATTAGGTGATAAATGGATAGCCTGTTTGGCCGCCGCCTCCGCCTCCGCGAATTCCTTGCGAAACAAATGTGTATACCCCAGCGACCAGTACACTTGCGGTGATGACTGATCCAGTTCAACGGCTTTTTTCGCCATTTTCAATGCGCGTTCCCGTGCTTCCTCAAAGGATAACTTCGTCCACTCATGTCGATAACCAAGGGTGAGGATCACTGCCAGCGCACCATAAGCACGGGCATATTTCGGGTCCAGTTGAATTGCGTGCCGATAAGCATCAATCGCCAAATCATAGCCCTCCTGGCTACGGTTTCTGGAATGCTGTTGCCCCAGCAAAAAAGTATCATAGGCTTCAAAACTGTTTGTCGTCCGAGTGGCAATACGCATGTTTTCCTGACTTGACAAGGTGATATACATGGCATCAATGACATGTTGTGTAATGGTATCCTGTATATCAAACAGATTCGTCGTTTCACTGTCAAAACGATCCGCCCAAATCTGGTA
>JBECLA010000066.1:0-62021 GCA_040235565.1 Thiohalomonadales bacterium
ACACCATGGTGATGATGCGACTGCCGCCGGGTGTGCCCAGGATTGCCACACCCTGCGTACCTTCAATAAAGGTGGGACTCATACTGGACAACATGCGTTTACCGGGTGCAATCGCGTTGGCTTCAGCCCCCACCAGACCGTACACGTTGGGAGCACCCGGCCTGGCGGAAAAATCATCCATCTCATCATTCAGTAACACCCCCGTCCCGGGCGGCATGAAGCCGGAACCAAACGGATAGTTAATGCTGAGTGTCGCCGCGACCCGATTTCCCTCTCTATCCAGAATCGAAAAATGTGTCGTGTGGTTGCCTCCACCGGGATCAGCAGCCTGCCCCAGGGTTCGACTCGGGGTGGCCTGGCGCAGGTTGATCGACTGCTGTAATCGGGCCGCATAGGTTTTGTCCGTCAATTGTGCCACCGGCACCGTGACATAATCCGGATCCCCCAGGTACTCCGCCCGATCCCGATAGGCCCGACGCATTGCTTCTACCACTACCTGTTGCCGTTGCAGCGACGTCATGTGATCGAGGCGGTAGCGTTCGAGAATATTCAGCATGGTCACCAGGGCCACACCACCTGAGGATGGCGGTGGGGCCGAGACAAGGCGGTAATGCCGGTATTGGCCGACAAGGGGGGAACGTTCCATCACCTGGTAGTGGCGAAAATCGCGGGTACTCCAGATCCCGCCCGCGGCCTTGATCCCGCGAAGCAACCGGTTGGCGACGTGACCGGTATAAAAGCCGGCGCGCCCCTGCCTGGCCAGGGCTTGCAGGGTGTTGGCGAGATCCGTTTGTTTGATGCGATGCTTCAGGGGAGGGACTTCATTATCCAGCAAGAACACGTTCGCCGCCGCCGGCGAGGCCTGTAAGGCCTGAAGGCGAAACTGCGCCATGCGTCGGTAATGCGGCGTGACCGCAAAACCCTCGCGGGCCGCACGGATGGCCGGCGCAAGGCTGCGGGCCAAAGGCAGGCGACCATAATGAGTGGCAATGTGGTCCAGGGCGGCGGGCTCTCCGGGGATACCCGCCGCCAGGGCTCCATCCACTGAGAGACCGGGGATCACGTTACCTTCCTGATCAAGGTACATGTCACGTCGTGCTGCCAGCGGTGCCGTTTCCCGTCCATCAACCATCACCTGCTTGCCATCACTGGCGCGATGCAGCAACCAGAAGCCCCCGCCGCCAATCCCGGAACTGTAGGGCTCCACCACGGCGAGCGTGGCACTGACCGCCACGGCGGCATCAAAAGCATTCCCGCCAGCGTCGAGGATTTCGAAACCGGCTGCCGTGGCAACCGGGTGTGCCGTGGCGATCGCCGCCTGTGGCGGCAGGGGGCCGGCACTGACGTTCAGCGCCAGTATCAGACCGAAAAAGATAAAAAGCATGCGTTGCATAAACCCCACCTTAGCAAAGTCCGGCAAGCCAGGTTATCCCCGCTTGCTCACCAATAAAAAAGCCCCGGTCGGGGCTTTATTATTTATTGCCGGATGATCTCAGGCACTTTGCAGCAATTGGTATTTATTCATTAACTGGTCTTCGGTTTCTTCATGGTCGGGATCCTTGACGATGCAGTCGACCGGGCAGACTTCAATGCACTGCGGCTCATCGAAATGCCCCACGCACTCGGTACACAGGTTGGGATCAATTTCATAGATTTCGTCGCCCTGAGATATGGCCCCGTTGGGGCATTCGGGTTCGCACACATCGCAATTAATGCATTCGTCATTGATCAACAGGGACATAATGACCTCACACTTGCCAGGTTTTTTTAATAAAGAAACGGCTTCCGCAGTCTGGTTTTCAATATTAGCGTATTCTGTTATTTAATGCAGCCACGACACCGGCATGCACAAAGGCGGAAACATCGCCCCCCAGGCTGGCAATTTCCCGTACCAGGCTTGAGGATATAAAAGAAAATTGTTCCGCGGGAGTCAGAAACACGGTTTCCACTTCCGGTGCCAGCTTGCGGTTCATGCTGGCAAGCTGAAATTCATACTCAAAGTCGGACACCGCCCGCAAGCCACGGATAATAACGCGGGCTTGCTTTTGCTGCATGAAATCGACCAGCAGGGTATCGAAGCCGCAGACCTCGACATTGTCACAATCGGTCAGCACTTCCTGTGCCAGGGCCACCCGTTCCTCCAGGGTAAAAACCGGCGCCTTGGCACCGCCGGCGGCAATCGCCACCACCACATGATCAAACAGACGACAGGCGCGTTGGATCAGATCCGTATGCCCGTTGGTGATGGGATCAAACGTACCAGGATAGATCGCGGTAATTTTCATCTTTATGAGTGGGGTAATTGGAGTGTTGGCATTCTAGCGACTTTGTTGTGATGAAGCCATGCGCTCTACCAGGTGATAGCCGACCTCGCCTGCCGTCTTGCTGCGTACCACATGCCAGTTCTGCGGCATATCCGGCAGACCGAGCTTGGCCGATGCTTCGAGGTAGATCCAGGCATGCGCCGCCAACCAGCCGCCCGCTTCCAACTGTTCCATACAACGAGCTAACCACTCTGTCTGGTAAGGCGGATCCAGAAAGACCACATCAAACGGCATTGCGGCTCCATCCAGATAGCGCAGGGCATCCGCACGGATCACTTCAGCCGAGTCGGCTTGCAGCAAGCTTAGATTTGCCTTGAGTTGTTTGATCACCGCTGGCTGATTATCCACCAGGATCACCTGAGCAGCACCACGTGACAGGGCTTCCAGACCCAATGCGCCACTGCCGGCAAACAGATCCAGACAACGGGCACCCGCAATCACCGGTGCGAGCCAGTTAAACAGGGTTTCGCGCACCCGATCCGGCGTCGGACGCAGACCCGGCACTTCCGGGAAAGATACTTTTCGGCCTCGCCATTGGCCGGCGATAATACGCAACTGGTTTCGCGGTTTACCCATATCGCTCATCCGGCAACGGGCCAGGTTGTCGCGGCAGCGATAGCCCTACCGCGACGACCCTGGTCGCAAACTTCATTCTGACTGGTTCTGACCCACGGTGACGGTTAATAACCGACCGGGGTCAACACGACGCGAGAAAGCGTCCCTGATGGAGTCCACGGTGACGGCATTCACCTTGCTATTGAAGGTACTCAGGTAATCCAGCGGCAAATCATAAAAACCCAGCATGGCGAGATATTCCACAATATCGCGGTTACTGTCGATACGTAACGGGAACCCGCCGGTAATATTCATCTTGGCATGCGTCAATTCTTCTTCGCTCGGACCTTGCTCGATAAATTCGCGCAGGGTCTGATCCAGCAGGGTCAGCGCCTGGTCGCGCGAATCATTTTTGGTCTGCAGACCCATGATAAACGGACCTTCCTGTCGCATGGGCAGGAAATAACTGTAGGCGCTATAGGCCAGTCCATGCTCATCGCGAATGGTTTTCATAATACGTGAACTGAATCCGCTACCACCGAGAATATGGTTGCCCACGTAGAGATCAAAATAATCGGGATCGCCGCGTTTCATTCCGGGTTGCCCAACCAGAATATGCGTCTGGGCTGAGGGATAAGCTTTCTCTACCGTTGTGGCCTCGGACAATTCACTGACTTGCGGGACATCCCTGGCGGCTTTACCCTTTGGCAATTTACCGACTAGTTGTTCCGCCAGTTGCTCGGCGGTATGTTTGTCCAGGGCACCGACGATCGCCACCACGGCGTTTCGCCCCACATAATACTGTTGATAAAACGCCAGCAGCTCTTCCCGGCTAATTTGCGTAACACTGTCAGTCTCACCAGACGTCGGGGTGGCATAAGGATGCGCCCGATAAAGGGCCTGATAAAACGCCTTGTCTGCAATCTTTCCCGGTGACTGCAATTGATTCTTGAGGCCAAGCAAAACCTGCTTGCGCACCCGTTCCAGTTCTGTCGGCTCAAAACGCGGCTCATTGATTATGGCCGCCATGGTCTTCACTGCTTTATTCAACAGCGGGGGCTCAGCCAGGCTGCGTAATTGCAACACGGCCATATCCCGGGCGGTACTGTTACCGCTTTGCGCCCCCACACTGTCGAAGCGTTCCGCCAGGGCATTGGTATCCCACTCGCCGGCGCCCTGATTTAACATCGTATTGACGATAGCCGCCAGGCCGGCTTTGGCATGATCGCGTGCACTCCCGGCATCGAACACAATCCGCACATCGACCATTGGCAATTGGGGTGCCTGCACAAACAGCACCCGCGCACCATTTCGTGTATGCCAGCTTTCAATCGTCAGGCCATTACTTGTCACCGGTGCCTGGATTGTTTCCCGTGCCGGTCTTTCACCAAGCCACATCGCAACAATCACCAGACCGACGAGAGTGAGTAGCGCTATGGATTTCTGTAACCGCGTCATACGTATTCCTGTAGATTCCTGCATCAGTAATTACTCTTTGGCACTGGCCAATGTTTTCTCATTCAAGGGCTGGGGTTCGAGCACCGCCACCGTCAGGCCATCTTCAACCAGATACTTCCGTGCCACCGCCTGGACTTGTTCCGCGGTAATCGCACGAATCTGTTCGGGATATTCATCAACCTTGCGCCATCCCAGTCCGGTGGTTTCCAGCATTCCCAGTTGCATGGCCTGATAGAAGACTGAGTCCTGCTCATACACCTCGTGCGCAACAACCTGTGCCTTGATCCGGGCCAGTTCTTCCTCGCTGACGAGTTCCGTTTTGAGGCGCGCGATCTGTGACGCAATAGCCTGTTGCACCTCCTCCAGAGTATGGCCCTGTGCGGGTGTGGCATCGATCACCAGCAGATCAGCCTGGCGTGCGAACAGGTCATAACTCACATTTGCCCCCGCCGCAATCTGTTGCTCCCGCACCAGTTCCCGGGGAAAACGGGCACTGTTACTCCCCCCGAGTATGCCGGCCAGCATTTCCAGCGCATAGGGTTCCCATTCCTCCTTTGCGGTGCTCAATACCGGCACCTTGTAGCCCATCATCAGGTATGGCAATTCCGCCGGTACCTTGACGGTAATGCGGCGCACCCCGTTCTGCGGCACTTCCTGCCGCGGTTTGGGAGACTCGACTTCACCTGGCGCGAGCTTGCCGAAGGACTGTTCCGCCAGTTCGAACACCGCCTGTGCCTCGACATCACCGACCACCACCAGCGTCGCATTATTGGGGGCATACCAATTTTGATACCAGGCATGCAGATCCTCCACCCGGAGGTTTTTCAGATCATTCATCCAGCCAATGATGGGGTTCTGGTAAGGACTGCTCACAAAGGCTGTGGCATAAAACTGCTCGCGTGTCAGTGCGCGCGGGTTGTCATCGGTGCGCAAACGGCGCTCTTCCATCACTACGGCCAGTTCTTTACTGAACTCCTCCGCCGGCAAGGTCAGGTTACGCATCCGATCGGCTTCGAGCTTCATGCTGATGGGCAGCCGACTCTTCTCCAATTGCTGGAAATACGCAGTGTAATCACGGCCGGTAAAGGCGTTTTCGCTGCCGCCATTTTCCGCGATGATGCGCGAAAATTCGCCGGCCACATATTTGGCCGTACCCTTGAACATCATGTGCTCCAGCACATGGGAAATGCCGGTAATTCCGAGGTCCTCGTAACTGGAACCCACCTTGTACCAGACCTGGGATACCACCACCGGGGCACGGTGATCTTCCTTCACCAGTACCTGCATCCCGTTGGTGAGTTTCGTCTCATGCACCTGGGCAACACCTGGCAGGGCAACGAGCAACGAAAACCCTGCCAGCCACATCATGGCAAGCTTCAACATTCTGAGATTCCTATTATAAATTATCCTGGGTATTTACTTATCTACCGCAATTGGCAATGGTAGGATAACCTATCTCTGCCACAGCCGATGCAGCTTACGCAATACGACCAAGAGAATCATGTTTAGTTTCCGCAAATCCAACACCACCGACCCCGCGTCGGAAACCACAGCGACCACCGAGAAACGTCGCGGGTTGTTCTCTCGCCTGAAACAGGGGCTGAGCCGTACCCGCACCGGTTTTACTACCGGGTTGGCGGATCTGGCGCTGGGGAAAAAAACCATTGATGATGATATCCTGGAAGACATTGAAACGCTGCTGCTGACCGCCGATGTTGGCGTCGAAGCGACGCAACGGATCATCCAGGATCTTACCGATCGCATTTCCCGCAAGGAGCTCAAAGACACCCAAGCCCTGTATGGCGCGCTGCAGGATGAATTGCGTCGCATCCTGACACCCTGTGATGTCCCACTGGAAATTTCACCCGCCCATAAACCCTACGTTATCCTGATGGTCGGCGTAAACGGGGCCGGGAAAACCACCACCATCGGTAAACTGGCCAAGCGGCTGCAGGCCGAAGGCCGCTCCGTCATGCTGGCGGCGGGGGATACGTTTCGGGCCGCGGCGGTGGAACAACTCCAGACCTGGGGGGAGCGTAATGCGGTGCCGGTGATTGCCCAGCAAAGTGGCGCTGACAGCGCTTCGGTGATCTTTGATGCGCTGCAGGCGGCACAATCGCGCCACATCGACGTGCTGATTGCGGATACCGCCGGTCGTTTGCATACCCAGTCGAACCTCATGGAAGAACTCAAAAAAGTGAAGCGGGTCATGGGCAAACTCGACGCTTCGGCACCGCATGAGGTTCTGCTGGTCGTGGATGCCGGTACGGGTCAGAACGCCCTTAATCAGGCCCAGCAATTCAACGCGGCCGTCGGGCTGACAGGCATTGCCCTGACCAAACTGGATGGGACCGCGAAAGGCGGTGTGATTTTTGCCATTGCCAACAAAATGCAAGTTCCGATACGGTTTATCGGCGTAGGTGAAGCCATTGATGACCTGCGGCCCTTTAATGCGGAAGAATTTGTTGCAGCCCTGTTTGCCAATGAATAAGGTAGCAGGACGAGCACCACAATAATTAGTCTGTCCCGTGCAGAGAAAACGAGCAGGATGCCGAATCCGGGAGTAGCCATGCAGCGCCCGGTCAGTATTCAAAAATATAATTACAGATGATTCGGTTCACCCATACCAGTAAACGCTACGCCAGTGGCTTTGATGCCCTGCAAAACGTCAGCTTCCATATGCCCGCGGGACAAATGGCCTTTCTCACCGGCCATTCCGGCGCCGGGAAAAGTACCCTGCTGAAACTGATTGCGTTACTGGAGCGCAGTTCCCGCGGCCAGATCTTTATCAATGGCCAGAACCTGGCGAAGATTTCACGCCGTCGCATTCCCTACTTTCGCCGCGATATCGGCATTATCTTTCAGGATCACCAACTCCTGTTTGATCGTACCGTGTTCGACAATGTTGCCCTCCCCCTGATCATCGCGGGACAGTCACAGCGGGAAATCGGCAAACGGGTCCGTGCCGCCCTCGACAAAGTCGGCTTGCTCGGCAAGGAAAAGCTTTATCCCATCACCCTTTCCGGTGGGGAACAACAGCGGGTCGGCATTGCCCGGGCAGTGGTCAACAAGCCGCCGCTGTTATTGGCGGACGAACCGACCGGTAATCTGGATCCCGAACTGTCGCGCGATATCATGCAGCTATTTGAAGCGTTCAGTCAGGTGGGTGTTACGGTACTCATCGCCAGCCATGATCTGGCCCTGATCAATACCCTGCCCTATCGGGTACTGACATTGCGACAAGGACAGCTGATGAATGATACGGACCCCTCTTTTAATCATGGCGAGTAACAACAGAACAGCCAGACGTGATACCCGCACCCGGCGCGGCCCGGTCACTGTGTCACGAAATTATTTATTGCGTCACTTGCAAGTGTTTTTCTATAGCCTGGGGGTTCTGAGTCGCAGCCCCTTTGCCACCCTGATGACCACCGCGGTAATTGGCATCGCCCTGGCCTTGCCAAGCGGACTCCATGTGGTCCTGAAGAACGCCCAGCAACTCAGCGGTGGCTGGGACGGGGCCGCCCAGATTTCCCTGTTTCTGAAACGTTCAGTGGGAGAGGCCGAAGCCGAGCGGCTTGCCCGACAGATCGAAACGCTGCCACAAGTGGCCGGAGTGACATACATCTCTCGCCGTGAAGCACTGGATGAATTCCAGCGCCTGTCGGGTTTTGGTGATGCCTTGCAGGCATTGCAGGACAATCCTCTCCCCTCGGTCCTGGTGATTCAACCGGTAGCGACAGAGAATACCCCGGAAGCGACAGCGGCACTGCTTGAGCATCTGCGCGCCTATCCACCCGTGGATCTCGCCCAACTCGACATGCAATGGGTTAAACGGCTTTATGTCATCATGGAACTGGTCCGACGTGGTGTGGTGGTACTGGCAATCCTGCTGGCGCTGGCCGTGTTACTGGTGGTGGGCAACACCATCCGTCTGGCGATTCAGAACCGACGCGATGAAATTGTGATCATGAAGCTCATCGGCGGTACCGATGCCTTCATTCGCCGGCCGTTTCTCTATACCGGTTTCTGGTATGGGCTGCTCGGCGGTCTAATCGCCTGGGTACTGGTGAGCCTGTCCTTGTCGATTCTCGCTGATCCGGTTGAGCGCCTTGCCGGCCTCTACCAGAGTCGTTTTGCACTCAGCGGCCTGGATCTTGCCTCCATGCTGATGTTACTGGGAGCAAGTGTCCTGCTGGGACTCACCGGGTCCTGGCTCGCCGTGGGACGCCATTTGCGCGACATCGAGCCAAGTTGAGTGACAAAATGGCTGAGGAATCTGGATTAAGCGCCTTTTTTTACTGAAAATTTTTAGCTTTTGGCCGCTAACTCCTTTATATGAACGATATCCACCTCACGCGCATTTTGATCGTCGACACCTCCGCACTCACGCGGGAGATTCTGTCACGCATATTGCGAGACGAGTTGGTGAATGTCGAGGTCGGAAGCGCTTCCTCGGGCGCCGAAGCCTTACGCATGCTGGGTGATCAGCGCTATGACCTGGTCACCACGGCCCTGCTATTGTCTGACATGGATGGCCTCGCCCTGAGTCGCGCCATACGCGATTCCCACACCAACCACTACACGCCAGTGATTGTGGTGTCGGGTGATGCCGACAGCCGTCTGTTACGGGAAGGTTTTGAGGCCGGGGTGACGGATTACTTTGACAAGTCCAACGGATACAAGGCGTTTGGCGCCTTTATCAAATCGTTTATCCAGCGCAATTCCGGGCTCACCGGTCACATCCTGTTCATCGAAGACAGCCGCACCTCGGCCGCCGTTACCTGCAAAATGCTGGAGAAGCATGGCCTCACCTACAGGCACACCAATTCAGCGGAGTCCGCCTACCAGATGCTGGCCAACCAACGGGACAATCCGGCTGAAGCGGAAAAATTCGATATGGTGATCAGTGACTTTTACACCATAGGTGAAATGACAGGGGGGGATCTGCTCCATGCCATCCGGGCCAAGTTTCATTATTCCCAGCAGGAGTTGCCGGTCCTGGTCCTCACCAGTGCCGATGATCAACAAACCCAGGTCGAAATTTTCCATGCCGGAGCCAATGATTTTGTCGCCAAACCCATTGTGGAAGAAATCCTTATGGCAAGGGTACGCGCCCTGCTGCTGATCAGACACCAGTACGAGGCGTTGCGCCAACAAACGGAAAACATGCGCTGGGTAGCGGTCACCGATAGCCTCACCGGCGTTCGCAGCCGACGTTATCTGGTCGATAATGGCGAAGCCTTTCTGCGCAATGAACAAAACCAGCCCGTGTGGGCGATGATCATCGATATCGACTATTTCAAACAGATCAATGACACCCTCGGCCACATTACCGGCGATCATGTGCTGGCCGCGCTGGGTAAAATACTCAATGAGTATTATCCCGATGACATGGTGGTGCGTTTCGGCGGTGAAGAATTCTGTGTGCTGGTACGACAGGCCGATGTCAAACAGATGCTCCCCCGGGTCGAAAAACTGCGTCGCCAGATTGCTGCCCTGCGACCCGCCGGGGTCGATATCACCATCAGTATCGGCCTGGCCGGGTCCGAAGACCACCCCAATATGCATGTCAGCGATTTTCTGATGCACGCCGACAAGGCGCTTTACCTGGCCAAGGAAACGGGGCGCAACCGGGTATGCATCGCCACGCCCGAAGGTCCGCAACTTTCTCCCTGGCACGACACCAGCCTCAAACAGCTTCCTGCCTGAGGATAACTATTTGTTAAACAAGGCAAATTAATTCCTTGTTGTCCTGAACTTTCCTCCGGGTTGGCACTCAAAAGATGTGAGTGCTAATATTGGCACACGAATTGACTCGGGGACTAATCATTTATGACCAAGCATCTGGAAATGCAATTGGCTGTACCCACAGGAAATCTGGAATCCTACATTCAGGCCACCCGCTCCATTCCCATGTTGAGCGCGGAGGAGGAAACCGCGCTGGCGACCCGTCTGCAGGAAGACGGTGACCTGGAAGCGGCCCAGCAACTGGTGCTGTCACATCTGCGCTTCGTGGTGCACATTGCCCGCGGTTACAGCGGCTATGGCCTGCCCCAGGCGGACCTGATCCAGGAAGGCAACATCGGTCTGATGAAGGCGGTGAAGCGTTTCGATCCCACCGTCGGCGTCCGGCTGGTTTCCTTTGCCGTCTACTGGATTCGCGCTGAAATTCACGAGTTCATCCTGCGTAACTGGCGTATCGTCAAGGTTGCCACGACCAAAGCACAGCGTAAGCTGTTCTTTAATCTGCGCAGCTCCAAAACCCGGCTGGGCTGGTTTAACCAGGAAGAAGTCGAAGGGGTTGCCAAGGACCTGGGGGTCTCTCCCCAGGACGTGTTGGAAATGGAATCGCGCATGAGTGGCCAGGATATCACTTTCGATGCCCCGGATGATGAGGACGAACGGGGTTACATTGTTTCTCCGGTCAATTACCTGGAAGACACGAGCCAGGAACCGTCCCGGGTAATCGAAGCCGATAACTGGGAAAGTCATAACCAGCAGCAGTTGAGCACGGCATTGACCACCCTCGATGATCGTAGCCGCGACATCATTCAGCAACGCTGGTTGACGGATGACAAGGCAACCCTGCATCAACTGGCCGACAAGTACCAGGTTTCGGCCGAGCGGATACGCCAGCTGGAAAGCAATGCGATCAAGAAACTCAAGCTGGCAATGACCTGAAGCCAGCCTGCTCCGGTAAAACAAAAGCGGCCAGAAGGCCGCTTTTTAGTTTGCCGTTGGTTGCTTTTCTTTTTCAGCTCGCCAATAGCACGGAAATGAAGCTCAGATAGGCAATCACTACCAGGGCAATAATGATTGGCATGGGAAAATTCTGAAAGGTAAACATTTCTTTCATGGTCGGTTCCTGTTCACAACTTAAAATTTAGCGAATTCTAATTTAGCCGGAGAGCGTCTTCAAGCATCACCCGGGGATTCGTCATTTTTACCGGTTGGTTCCCGGCCGGGAATTCGGGGGTCATCATCGTCCATCAGGATTCGATGCGCAGGTCCTTCCATGTCATCAAACTGACCGCTGCGGACCGCCCACAGAAACGCCCAGATGGCGACACCCAGAAAAATCATCCCCAGAGGGATCAGTAAAAACAGTATGCTCATGCCATATCCAATGATGCCCGGTGCGCTGGCGCAACCGCTGGCCGAGTATACTTTTTATTCAATCGTAATGCATTGAGGACGACGATCAAGGAACTGGCTGACATGCCAATCGCCGCCATCCACGGGGCCACGTAACCCATTGCCGCCAGGGGGAGGGCCACCAGGTTGTAGACCACCGCCCAGGCGAGGTTTTCGCGAATGATGCGCAGGGTCGCACGCGCCATTTCCACCGCCCGGGGCAAATGCGGCAGATGCTCGGACAGCAATACCATATCGGCACTGGCCTGGGCCAGCTGGGTGCCGCCCCCCATGGCGAGGGAGACCTGCGCCCCGGCCAGTACCGGGGCATCATTCACGCCATCACCAACCATCGCCACCAGCGCGCCGCCTGCCTGCAGGGCATGCATCGCCGCAAGCTTGTCTTCCGGACGCATACGGGCAGAGAAATCCTCAATCCCCAGCTCGCGGGCGACAGCCGCAACCGCAGCCTCACTGTCGCCACTGAACAACAGTGGCGTCAGCCCAAGCCGCCGCAAATCTTCTAGCGCATCTGCGGCATCAGGACGCAGGGAATCGCTCAGACTGAACGTTGCCAATATTTCCTGCTCATTGGCCAGCCAGACTTCGGTTTGTGAGCCTTCACTTCCCTCATGTGCTGCAGCCTGCCCCACCAATTCGGCCACATACGCCGCCTGGCCAATGCGGTAACGTACCCCTTCCACCGCGCCTTCCAGCCCCTGACCAGGCACGGCTTCCACCTCCCGCGCCAGCGGTGTGTCGGTGACCTCATGACTCAGGGCGCGGGCCACCGGGTGCTCCGACGCCTGCTCCAGGGCAGCGGCAATCCGCAAACACGCGCCCTCATCCAGACTGCCCCGGAGTCGGATATCCCGCAATTGTAACCGTCCGGTGGTGAGGGTACCGGTCTTGTCGAGAATGATGTGACTGGCCCGCGCCAGGGTCTCCAATGCATGCCCGCGGGTAGTCAGCACGCCCAAGCGGGTCAAGCTGCCGGTGGCGGCGGTCAGTGCCGCCGGGGTTGCCAGAGACAGGGCACAGGGACAGGTAACGACCAGCATCGACAGCACGATCCAGAACGCCTCACCGGGTTGGTGTTGCCACCACCACCAACCCACCCCCAGGGCCAGCAGCAGAATCACGCCAACAAAATAGCCGGCGATGCGATCGGCCAGGCCCGCAAGGCGGGGTTTTTCTGTCTGGGCGCGATGTAACAGGCGCTGGATTGCCGCCAGCACGGTATCTTCCCCGACTCTGTCGATCTGGATAATCAGGGGACTTTCCACATTCACGGTTCCCCCAATCACCTCGTCATTGATGCTACGACTCAACGGCAGACTCTCACCGGTGAGCAAGGATTCGTCAACGCTGCTGCTGCCCTCGATAACCCGGCCATCGGCGGGGACGCTGTCCCCGGGCTTGACCCGCACCCGATCCCCTGGTGCGAGTTCGGCCACGGCCACCACTTCCTCCCCCGTCTCGGTCAAGCGGGTCGCCATGGCCGGCAATAGCTTGACCAGCTCTTCGGCGGCCTGACCGGCACGATGGCGGGCTCCCATTTCCAGAAAACGCCCGGCCAATAAAAAGAAGGTAAACATGGTGACCGAATCAAAATATACCTCCCCGCTGCGGGTTAATGTCGCCCACACGCTGGCCAGATAAGCACCGCCTATCGCCAGGGCCACCGGGACATCCATCCCCAATTGCATGCGTTTGAGATCCCGCCAGGCACTGGTAAAAAAGGGCCGGGCCGAATAAAACACGACCGGGCTGGCAATCAGCAGACTGACCCAGCGGAAAAAGGTTTGCATGCGGGATTCCATACCCTGGTATTCCCCGGCATAGAGAGCGACTGCCAGCATCATTACCTGCATCGCCCCGAGACCGGCAACCGCCAGACGCCGCAGGGCCTGGCTCTTTTCCTTTTTATGGAGCTGTTCCTGCCGACCGGGATCAAAGGGATGGGCAATGTAACCAATGGCGGCGATGGCACGCAGGATCTCACTCAGATGGATCAGGGTGTCATCCCACTTCACGTGGGCACGATGGGTGGCGTAGTTGACCCGGAATTCGATCACCCCGGGTAACGCGTTAACATGCCGCTCATTGAGCCAGACGCAGGCAGCACAGACGATGCCTTCCAGAATCAGTGAGGCCTGTTTAACCTCCGCGGCATCGCGCGGTTCGTTGGTAACAAAACTGCGCTGCACTTCCGGCTGATCATAAATGGTGAGATTTTGCAGTTCCTCCGGCACCAGGTTCTGTGCTGTGATCGAGCTGGCGGTACGATGCCGGTAGTAATCCGTCAGGCCGCCATCGACAATGGCTTGCGCCACAGCCTGGCAGCCCGGGCAGCACATGTCGCGATCTTGCCCATCAATCTCAACCCGATAATGACCGCCGGCAGGGACCGGCTGGCCGCAATGGAAACAATTTGCGCTATCCGCCGCCATCCCTAGTTACCGGCATCCACCACGGTGGTGGTTGCCGTCAATTCATGCAGAATCTCGCCCTTGCGGATCACCAGCAACAGTTTCCAGCGTCCGGGTTCGGGTAGCGTCAGGCTGGCCCGATATATTCCCGCTTCGTTTTCTGTCAGTATCGTCGGGGTATCCAGCTTGACATTGCCGGGGCGGATAAAGGTGCCCTCAACCCGGGCACCCTGTATGGGTGAATCATTTTTATCCCGCAAACTGAGTTTGAATACGGCGGGCTTACCGGCTACGGCCGGTGCTTCCCAGCCTTTGCTGATTTGCCAGCCACGCTCCTGCTGCGCCGCCATCTGTTCCAGATAGGCGTTGTATTCTTCATGTTTGTCCTTGAAATCCCGACTCACGGTCCCGGGAAAATAGGAACTGACCTTGCCGCCGGTTTCCGGTTTGGGCAAGAGCCACTGGGCCAGTTGATTATCCACCCCGCGCTGCGCCAGCATGATAAACACGGCATCCGCTGCCATCACTAACAGAAAAAACACCACAATCGCCGCCGGCCCCCAATGGAAGGCCTTACCGCCTGCAGCACGCTGTACTTCACGCTGGGAACTGATGATGCCCAGCACATAGACGCTCACCAGATAAATGGCAATGTGAATCGCAAACACATCACCACCTGGCCATTGCAAAATGGCCACTGGCACATAGATCCCGCTAACCAGCAACGCCATCAAGACGGCTGTGGCCTTGCCGTTTAACGGGCTAAAGCGATGCACCAATAAAAATACAACTGCGATAAGTGCCACGCCGCCAAGCAGGGTAACCAGCATATCAGTCATGTTAGGGTTTCAGATTCTCTGTGGGGGTATAAAACATGGAAGAATGTTTGACAGGCTGTGTCTCGGTCTTGCCGATGGGGGTAAGAACAAAGTCAAACTCCTGCCGGGTGGTGCGGGCATGGTTTGGATCCTGACGCACTTTGACCTGGATTTTAATGCTGCGTTCCGCTGCCACTTCGATTTCTGCAAAATGCCCCATATCCAGTTCAGCCCCGTTCAAACCTTGCATGGATAACCGGTATTTCATGCTCTTACTGGTCTTGTTGTTGACCTTGATTTCATAGCGGTTCTGAATGCGGCCATCAGACAACTGGACCGATAAGGGTTGGCGTATCTGTTGCACATTCAGTTCGAAGTCGGAACGGGTCGCCACACTCCAGACCAGTGCTGCAACCGTGAACACCAGTGCTGCCGCATACCCCAGGTTCTTCAGATTCAGACGTGTCGCCTTCTCATGCTGCAGTGCATGCTCCGAACTATATCGAATCAGGCCGCGAGGATAATCGATCGAATCCATTATTGTGTCGCAGGCATCGATGCACAAGGCACAGGAGATACATTGATATTGCAGTCCATTTCGGATATCGATGCCTACCGGACAAACCTGAACGCAATAGCCGCAATCAATGCAATCACCGACTTCCTGCTCGATGCGAGCGTCACGTTCCAGCAAGCCTTTGGAGGGTTTGCGTCGACCCTCTTGCCGCTCACCACGTTCCTCATCATAGGCGATGACCAGCGTATCCTTGTCAAACATCACCCCCTGAAAGCGGGCATAGGGACACATATAGGTACAAACCTGCTCCCTGGCCAGCCCTGCCATCACAAAAGTGGTGGCGGTAAGAAACAGCGTGGTGGCATAGGCCGAGAATGGCGCCTGCCCGGTTAGTATTTGTAGAAACAGAACCGGGGCATTACCCCAATACAGGGTAAACGACAACCCTGTTAGCAGGGAAACCAGCAACCAGAGAAGCCAGGTACTTCCCATTCGTAAGACTTTATTGCTGGTCCATGGCGACTTCGCCAGCTTCATGCGGGCATTGCGATCTCCCTGCAGCAGGCGTTCAATGAACATAAACACATCGGTCCAGAGTGTCTGGAAACAAAAGTAACCACACCAGACACGCCCCGCCAGGCCGGTCACAAAAAATAACAACAGCGCAAAAATCACCAGCAGACCAGCCAGCCAGAATATATCCTGGGCATAGACGACGAGATCAAACACATAGAATCGCCGTCCGACCAGATCGAATAGTACCGCCTGATCTGAGCCGGTCGACCGATCCCAACGCAACCAGGGCAACAGGAAGTACACACCGTAAGCCAGAACCAGAATTGCGGTTTTCAGATTGCGGAACCGCCCTTTCACCGAACGCGGGAAAATCGGGACTCGCGACTGATAGGCTTGCTGTTCCATAGTGATTATCTGGCTAATTGCTGGACTGAAAACGACAGCGGGAGGTTATCCCTGCGCCAGCAGCGACAACCTCCCGAAACCAGTTTCAGATTGTGCGTGAAACGACAGATTACTGACCGCCGCCCAGTTCATGGACATAGAAAGTCAAAATCTTGATCTCCGTATCCGTCAACCGATTGTTCCAGGCCGGCATTTGGCGCGACTTACCATGATTGATGATGTTGGTAAGAGCCGCTTTCTTACCTTCCAAAGCGGTCGCAGCCGGTACATTGGCAATGGTCCAGATGCTGTCAGTCAGATTGGCGGATCCCATGAGCACCTGACCTTTTGCATCCTGTCCATGGCAGACCGCACAGTTACTGCTGAATACGCTCTCGCCCTGGGCGGCTTTCTCTGCATTAACTTCATGACCGGACAAGCTCAGGATGTACTCGGCAACATTGTCGATCTGTGCGGCACTTAATTGTGCCTTGAAGGCGGGCATGTTGCCGTTACGGCCATTTTTGATGGTTTGTTCAATCTGTTCGTAGGTGCCACCCCATAACCAGGCATCATCCAACAGATTCGGGTAAGGTCCGATTACTCCATTACCCCCTGCCTGGTGACAGGCCGCACAGTTATCTGCAAACAGCACCTTGGCCATGGAATAGGCAAACGCACTTTTTTCCTCATCCTTGGCAATTTCACTGTAACTGGCAGTTTGCAATTGTTCAATATACTTGGCTTGATCCTTCCGGGCTTCGGCCAGATCTTTCTGCAATAATGCACGGGTATTCCAGTGGGTTGTGACTTCTTTACCATCAACCGTCGTATAGGTAATGTCGTTACCTACACCTTTGGTATAGCTCTTACCTACCGGCCAGGTGGGGTACAACACCCAATACACAATAGAGAATATGACCGTGGCATAAAAGGCCCACAACCACCAGCTCGGCAAGGGGTTATTAAATTCCTGTAAATCACCATCCCAGGCATGGCCGGTGGTTTGTACGGTTTGTTGTGTCTTTTCTTTACTCATGATCTAAATCCTTGTGATGATTTTCATCATCATCTTCAAGCGGAATATTCTTATACGACTCCAAACGCTTACTGCGTTTCTTGCCGGTATAGATATACAGAATGATCAAGATGAACGTGATGAAGAACAGCACCAAGGCAAACGGCTTGGTGTTCTCCATGTGCTTGAACCATTCCAACCATTCAAACATAGTCAGCAGCAATTAACGGAATTCGGCGAAATGGCCTTCATCAAACTTGCTGAAGTCCACCAGGGTACCAAGCACCTGGAGGTATGCCACCAGCGCATCCATTTCGGTGATGTCATTGCTGTTACCATCATAATCACCACTCTGTGCCTGGGCGATCAGATTGGCAGTCGCATTATTGATATTCAGCTTGTCAGCAATGTCTTTACCAAATCGTTCTACGTTACTGTCGTATTCAGCCTGGCTTTCAGAATATGGCACTCCCACCATCTTCAGGGCGCGCATGCGATTCGCGACATCCTTGTATTGCAAGGGCTGCATTAACCACGGATAGTTGGGCATGATGGATTCGGGTACGACATCACGCGGATTTATCAGGTGTTGAACATGCCAGGCATTGGAGTATTTATTTCCAACCCGAGCGAGGTCAGGCCCCGTACGCTTGGATCCCCATTGAAACGGATGATCGTATTGCGATTCCGCCGCCAGAGAATAATGCCCATAGCGCATATCTTCATCTCGGAACGGACGGATCATCTGCGAATGGCAGAGATAACAGCCTTCACGCTGATAAATATCCCGGCCGCGCAATTCCAACGGAGTGTAAGGGCGAATGGTATCTTTGCCCTCAACCTGGACTTTTTCAATTGTGTCATCGATAAAGTACAGGGGAACAATTTCCACCAAGCCACCGATACTGATCACAATCAGGGTCAGGACAATAAGCCAACCGGCATTCGTTTCTATCGTTTCATGCTTCATTTTCTAGATTCCTGTTGTCTTAAGCCTGAGCCAGCTTGGCCGCAAGCTTGGCTTCCAGTTCAGCCTGTTCGCGGCGGCTCTTACGAATTGTCATAAACGCATTGATGGCCATCAGCACCATACCGGTGACAAAGAACATGCCTCCGATAGCGCGTACAACATATGGCTGATGCAGGAAGCCCACTGTTTCGATAAAGGTGTACGCCAGGTTGCCGTACTCATCAAAGGCCCGCAGCAACAGGCCTTGACCAATACCGGCGACCCACATGGCGCTGATATAGAGCACGATACCGATCGTGGCGAGCCAGAAATGCAGATAAATCAGGCGATCGCTCCACATTCTGGTTTCCCACAAACGCGGGATCAGATGATACAGCGAGCCAAAGGTAATCATCGCGACCCACCCCAGAGCACCGGAGTGAACATGACCGACAGTCCAGTCAGTATAGTGGGACAAGGCATTGACACTCTTGAGTGACATCAATGGACCTTCGAAGGTCGACATGCCGTAGAACGACAGTGACACGATCAAAAAGCGAATCACCGGATCGGTACGCAACTTGTCCCACGCCCCGGACAGGGTCATGATGCCGTTGATCATACCGCCCCAGGAAGGCATCAACAGCAAAATGGAAAATGTTGCCGCCAATGTTGAGGTCCAGTCAGGCAATGCTGTCCAGTGCAGATGATGCGCCCCCACCCACATGTAGAGGAAGATCAACGCCCAGAAGTGAATGATGGACAGGCGGTAGGAATAGACCGGACGCCCCGCCTGTTTGGGGACGAAGTAATACATCATGCCAAGGAACGCCGCTGTCAGGAAAAAACCTACCGCGTTATGACCATACCACCACTGGGTCATGGCATCCTGCACACCGGCATGCAGACTGTAGGATGACAGACTGAACATGCTCACCGGTACGGCCATGTTGTTGAAAATATGCAGGATGGCTGTTGCCAGAATAAACGCGATATAGAACCAGTTGGCAACATAGATATGCGGCTGGCTGCGATTACGCAGGGTCATGACATAGATAAACAGATAGGCGACCCAGGTTACGGCGATTAACAGATCAATCGGCCAGACCATTTCGGCGTACTCACGCGCCTGGGTATAACCGAACATGTAGGAAATGGCTGCCGCGGCGACTGAAATTTGCCAGCCCCAGAAGGTAAAGTTGGCCAGACCGTCACCATACAGGCGTGTCTGACAGGTACGCTGCACCACATAATAGGAGGTCGCAAACAGTGCGCTGCCGCCAAAACCGAAAATCACCAGGGTGGTATGAACGGGACGCAGACGCCCAAAGGTGATTTCCGGGGTATCGAAGTTCAGAAAGGGCCAGGCCAGTTCAGAGCCGATATATAGACCGGCAGCCATACCCAGTACACCCCAGACCAGCGTCATTATCGTGAATTTACGAACAATATCGTAATTGTATTGTTCGGCCTGTGCAGTCGATTGGGCCATGTGTCGCCTCTTGGTTAATTATCAATGAGCGTGAGCACGTCTCGGGCAAATACCCGAGAAAAACTCTCAGGAAATATTAAAATATCAGAATATTTTAAAATAACTGTAATTCCACAGGCAACCTGCGAAAGGGCGTGAATTATATTACAGCCGGGAAGAATTAGAAGACGCTAGGCCATTTCTTCTCGAAGAAATAGCCGGCTTCAGCTTTGAGGCGCCTATCCCTTACTATTTTTCAGGCCATTAGCAAAAGAAGCGGAACATAATGATCCACTAACAGCAGCGCAAACAGCAGCATTAAATAGAGGATGGAATAGCCGAAGGTCTTGATGGCAATGCGCGGATCCTTGCCAGACTGGAGCTTTATGGCATAGGACAGAAATACAGCACCCAGGATCATCGCCCCCACAAAATACAGCCAGCCACTCATGCGAACCGCAAACGGCAGTGCCGTGACTGCCACCAATATAATGGTATACAGCAGGACCTGCAGGCGAGTGAAAGCAATCCCGTGGGTTACGGGGAGCATTGGAATATTTACCTTGCTGTATTCATCCCGCCGATGAATCGCCAGGGCCCAGAAATGCGGCGGCGTCCAGGCAAAGATAATCAGGAAAAGTAACAGACTATTGGGATCAATCTGACCGGTAACCGCGACCCAACCCAGGACCGGCGGAGCAGCCCCTGCCGCACCCCCGATCACAATGTTCTGCGGCGTGGCCCGCTTCAAATACATGGTATAGATAAAAGCATAACCGATGAGGGAACAGAGGGTCAGAATTGCGCTAAGCGGATTGACCAGTATCACCAGAATGGCCATCGAAACCATGCCCAGTATGCCGGCAAACACCAGAGCCTGGGCATTGGACAGGTGCCCGGTTGGCAGTGGCCGATTGCGGGTACGTATCATATCGGCGTCAACCCGTTGATCCACGATCTGGTTTATTGCCGCGGCTGACGCGGCCGCCATGCCGATACCCAGGGTACCAAACAGTAACGGCTGCCATGGCACCATTCCCGGGGAAGCGAGCAGCATCCCGACGATAGCGGTAAAAACAATCAGGGCGACAACGCGCGGCTTGCACAACTCATAGTAATCATTCCAGTAACGCAGGAATTCAAGTCGAAATGGTTCCTGTTTGGCAATTTCATGCATAGCCATATTCACCTCCCGCTCTTATAACGTGATTCAATGTCACCATGGTAAGGAGCAACAAAGCCGCACCGGCGTTATGCCCCACCGCAATCAACAATGGTAATGCGAGCACCACATTGGATATCCCCAGGACAACCTGGGTAATCAGGACCACGGACAATGCAATTCCAAATTTACGTAGTGGACGATACGACCGGTTAAATAATAATGACATCGCCAGCGCACCCAGATAAACAAAAGTCACTAACGCCATGAGGCGATGGATGAAATGGATTGTCACCCGGGCATCATTATCCATAATGCCCCCTTCAAAATTCTGCTCAGTGCCATGCCACAGGGTAAAGGCTTCACTCAAATCAAGTTCAGGTAGCCATTGCCCCTGACAGGTTGGGAAATCAGGGCAATGCAAGGCAGCATAATTTGCACTGGTCCAACCACCCAGCATGATTTGCAGTACAACAATGAACAACCCAAACAGGGCGACGCGTCGCAGACGACTATAGTTAACCGTATCCGGCAATCTTTGCACAAACAGCCCCCCCTGTCGCAAACTTACCCACCACAGCAAGGACAACGTTGCCAACCCCCCCATAAGGTGGGACATTACAATTGTCGGATTAAGTTTTATGGTTACCGTCCACATGCCTAACAACGCTTGAAAGATAATGAGACCAACCAGAAACACCGGTACCAATACCTGTTGTCGTTTTGCATGACGGTTACGAAAAGCCAGGATGGCCATCACGAACACCAGAAGACCGAGCGTACCGGCAAAATAGCGATGAATCATTTCTTTCCACGCTTTGGCTGCCTCAACGGGTCGTTCGGGATAAGATAAATTGGCTTGCTGTACTTCGTGATGGGTTTTGGGAACATCCATATGACCATAACAACCGGGCCAATCGGGACAACCCAATCCTGCATCTGACAACCGCACAAAAGCACCCAGAATAACAACAACAAGCGCCAAAACACTGGCGAACAGCGCGATACGTAAAAACCAGTCCTGTTTCATATCCAACAAGCCTATATACGAAGCTTATAACAGATGTGTTAAATCCTTGACCAGCCCCTTGGCTTCAAAACCCGTCTGATAACGCATTACCAGATTACCGAGCGGATCGACAATAAACATCCCGATGGTTTCATTTGTAACTACCTGCCGGGTCATATCAAACTGGTGCAGGATTTGCTCAACCTGTGGCTCACTGCCGAAAACCACTTGCAATCCCTCATGCTCCGGTAGTACTGATAGTAAAGAACTTTTCGGTTTCCCGTCGATCGATATATACAGCCGCTTGATGCGTTTTAACTCACCACCCTGGGCCAAACGACTTTGCCGCATCTTGTATAAGTTGTCTTTGCAGACCTGGTCACAGGTAGATGTCCCGATGTATATCATCACCCATTTGCCACGCAGTTCTGATAACTTAAACTCCTGCCCATTAGTCTTGGCCAGTGCAACGTCCTGCAAGGGACGGGCCGGGGAAAACAGTTCGCCATGATTCTTTGTCTCAAAATCACCCATGTTGTGCATGTTATTTACCAGCACATAGGCCAACAACATGGGACCAATAAATATTGCCGCCATAAGTAACAGGTTTCGTTGTCCTTTATTTAATGCCATTTACTCAATCTACCTCTTTAACTTTATGCGTATTTACCACCAGAAAAATAATTATCAGTGCCAATGCCAATGCAAACCATTGCACCGCATAACTGGTATTTTTTTCCGGCGTGATCTTCTTGATATACCAGTCACGGACAAATCCTGCCGGATTATCTGCATCCTGTAAAATCACGTAGGGAAAAACCTGATAGCCCAGACTTTTCTTGATCTGCTTTATATCCAGCCATTGAATCACCTGTGGCCAGGAATGCTGTTGTACTCCACTTTCACCGAGATGAAAATTTTTATCTACATTCGTCTTCAACTTACCCCTAACGTGCAATACATCAGATGGGGTAGGAATTGATGGCAATTGCTGACGCGATGCCGTTTGTGGTAGCCAGCCCCGGTTTACCAGAATCGCCTGCTTGCTATTCTCCAGCAACAAAGGAGTTATTACCTGATAGCCGGCCCTTCCCTGATAAACCTTGTTGTCCAGTAAAAACTGCCTTTGTGCATCAAACCTGCCCGTCGCTTCGACCTGTTGATATGGGGCAATATGCTCTTGTTGCGACGTTGTATTAAGATTCAGCACTGTTCCATTCTGCTGCTGTTCATACTGCTTCAAAATCTCTCTTTTTTGTTCCGCTCTGTCCAGTTGCCAGAAGCCCAAACTGATCAAGACGGGTAAAATCACTATCGTTACCAATGTCGGGAACAAGCGTGGTGCGAATTCACGATTACCAATGCGCATACTCTGTTACTAACCACAGCAAACTTCGCTTTTTTTTACTCTCATCGGTTATACTGGACATCTCTTAACCACGGACAGACTAATGCTTTTCAAGATAATCATTGTGGCTTTACTGCTAATTATATTGGTTAGCCTGGGCACCGCACTGTTTGCCATGCTGAAAAACGAGCCCGAATCCAATCGTACGGTGAAAGCGCTTACCGTAAGAATATTGCTATCAATAGCCTTGCTGGTACTGATCCTCATCGGTTATTCCATGGGATTGATAACACCGCACAAACTCTAATTTTTAATCCCGCCCTGATGTCAGAAAACGAGAAAGGCGCTGCCTTGGCAGCACCTTTCCATGGCACTGACTGTTTTCTGTTACAACCAGTAAACAAAGATAAATAATCCTAACCACACCACGTCGACAAAGTGCCAATACCAGGCAGCAGCCTCAAAGGCAAAATGATGTTTGGGTGTGAAATGGCCCTTAATGGCACGTAATAACATGACCAGCAACATAATTGCACCGATTGTGACATGCATGCCGTGGAATCCGGTGAGCATAAAGAAAGTAGAACCATATATGCCGGAAGACAGTTTCAGATTAAGTTCCCCGTAGGCATGACCATACTCCCAGGCCTGCAAAATCACGAAGGTCACACCCAGAGCGACGGTGAGAAACAACCCCAGGATCAACTGCCCCCGGTTAGCTTTCTTCAATCCCCAGTGGGCCCAGGTAACCGTCAAACCACTGCTTAGCAGAATAAGGGTGTTATAAAAGGGAACGCCCCAGGCACCAATCACTTCTTTTGGCACATCATAAGATGCGGCATCGGGGGGACTGATTAATGGCCAGATGGCTTCAAATTGCGGCCACAGCAATTCATGCGTCATGGCGTTGTTGCCGGCCCCGCCCAACCATGGCACTGATAATTGCCGGGCATAAAACAAGGCGCCAAAAAATGCCGCAAAAAACATCACTTCTGAGAAAATGAACCAGACCATTCCCATGCGGAATGACACATCCACCTGGGCGTTGTATTTACCGGTCTCACTTTCATCGATGACTTTTCCAAACCAACCAAACATCATGATCGCGAGAATAATTACACCCGCAAACATAAAAATACTGCTACCACCATGTAGCCAGCTTGCAAAGCCTGCCAACAGTGTAAATAACCCGATTGAGCCGACCAGTGGCCAGTAGCTGGGTTCCGGCAAGTAATAATTACCCTGTGTTTGTGCCATGACTTACCCCTTTTTTATGATTATGTATATTTGCCTCATTGTTCACTGACTATAACTATTCAAGGCAATGTTGTTGGTTCGAAGACCGTTTGCCGCCTTCTTATCTGTATCGAAAAATGTATAGGCCAAAGTAATTGTATTGATGTTCTTTGGCAGATCCGGATCAACCACAAACTGCAGCGGCATCTCCTTCGCCTCATCTGCTTCAAAGGTTTGCTGGTTGAAACAGAAACATTCCATTTTGGTGAAATACTTTACCGCCTGACCGGGAGCGACACTGGGAACTGCCTGGGCGACAACCTGGCGTCCGGTCTTGTTGCGTGCATAAAATTTGACGGTTTTGATTTCACCCGGATGCACCTTGATCTGGCGAGTCATGGGTTTAAATTCCCACTGCAAATTCTGGTTAAGGCTGGTAAAAAACTGCACGGTAACCGTTCTCGACAGATCTTTTCTCGCCGCCAGTTTGGCTCCCTTCAACTGACCGTCGGCGGAAACATACTGACCACTTTCAATATCCAGAAATCGCCCGTTAATTCCGAAGGTGTCACATAACAGGCTGTAAAAGGGAGGCATCACAACAAAACCGAACAGAAACATGGCACTCGCAACCAGCAACAGTCGCTTGGCGGTTTTCCGGTTGGCACGTTGTGATTCCATAGCTGCTACCAGTATTTGGCGAAAACCGCCACATAGAATGACAGCGCGATCAGAACCAGTATCACGATGGTTGATTTCTTGGCGCTGTTTTTGCTTACTTCCTGCATCATAAATACCTCGCAAGGTAGCTTTGCCCCTCAGAGGGGCAAAGCGATCTCCCTACTTGATCGGAGGCGGTGTTTCGAAGGTATGGTATGGCGCCGGCGATGGCACGGTCCATTCCAGTCCATCTGCGCCTTCCCAGACTTCATCCGTTGCCTTGGCGCCACCACGAATTGCCTTGATGACGATGTACAGGAACAACAACTGGGACAGACCAAAGACAAACCCACCGATTGACGACATCATATTGAATTCCGCGAACTGTACCGCGTAATCCGGAATTCGCCGCGGCATACCGGCCAGACCGAGGAAGTGCTGGGGAAAGAACAGCACGTTGACAGATATTACCGATAACCAGAAATGCCACTTGGATAACTTCTCGTCGTACATATTGCCTGTCCATTTCGGGAGCCAGTAATAAGCACCGGCAATAATCGCGAACACGGCACCCGTTACCAGTACATAGTGGAAGTGCGCCACGACGAAATAAGTGTCATGGTACTGGAAGTCAGCCGGTGCAACCCCCAGCATCAAACCGGTGAAACCACCAATGGTAAACAGAAAGACAAAAGCAATCGCCCATAACATGGGTGTTTCAAATGTCATGGAGCCTTTCCACATGGTTGCCGTCCAGTTAAACACCTTCACTGCGGTCGGTACGGCAATCATTACCGTGGCATACATGAAGTACAACTCACCCGCCACAGGCATGCCCACCGTAAACATGTGATGCGCCCAGACAATAAATGACAGGAAGGCAATAGCCGCTGTCGCATAAACCATCGAGGCATAGCCGAACAGTTGCTTGCGTGCAAAAGTGGGAATGATTTGGGAGACCACACCAAAAGCCGGCAAGATCATGATATAGACTTCGGGATGCCCGAAGAACCAGAACACATGCTGGAACAGCACCGGATCACCACCACCGGCAGCATCAAAGAAGCTGGTACCAAAATTACGATCGGTCAGCATCATCGTCACGGCACCAGCCAGAACCGGCATCACGGCGATTAGCAGAAATGCGGTAATCAACCAGGTCCAGACAAACAACGGCATCTTCATCAGGGTCATCCCCGGCGCACGCATATTCAAAATTGTCGCGATAATGTTAATCGCCCCCATAATGGAGGAAATCCCGAGCAGGTGAACCGCAAAAATAAAGAAGTCGGTACTGGCTGGCGCAAAGGTGGTTGAGAGCGGCGCATAAAATGTCCATCCAAAGGCCGGGCCGCCACCTTCCATAAACAAGGTGCTGATCAGCATCGTCCCGGCAAATGGCAAGATCCAGAAACTCCAGTTATTCATGCGCGGTAGCGCCATATCAGGCGCCCCAATCATCAACGGGATCTGCCAGTTGGCCAGCCCCACGAATGCCGGCATCACTGCGCCAAATACCATGATCAGGCCATGCATGGTTGTCATCTGATTAAAGAATTCCGGATCGACAATTTGCAGACCAGGCGCAAACAGTTCAGCGCGAATGATCATGGCCATTGCACCACCGGTCAAAAACATAATGAAGGAGAACCACAAATACAGGGTTCCGATATCTTTATGATTGGTTGTAAACAACCAGCGTTTCAGGCCGGTCGGATGATGTTCATGGTGTGTATCATGTGAAGTAGCTACAGTACTCATTTCTCTAATCCTCCGAATCACGCCTTAGCGTGCAGCCTTAACATCAGCAGGTTGAACAACACTGGCTTCATTACCCCAGCTGTTGCGTTCATAGGTAATTACCGCAGCAAGATCTGCATCATTCAGTTGCTGACCGAATGCCTGCATGGCCGTACCAGCCTTACCATTTAAAACAATATTGATATGGTCCGCTGCCGGTCCGGTAGCAATCTTGCTGTTAACCAATCCCGGGAAAACACCTGGAATCCCTGCCCCCGTTGCCTGATGGCAGGCCGCACAACTTGCGTTGTATACCTGTTCACCACGTTTCATAAGATCGTCTTTGGTCCAGGTTTTATCCGCTCCTGCAGCTGCTTCCGCCATTGCAAGTTTTTGTTCTTTTACCCAGTTCTGATATTCACTTTCGGTGACTGCTTTAACGACGATAGGCATGAAACCGTGATCCTTGCCACACAGTTCAGCACATTGACCACGGTAAACGCCGGGTTCCTCAATACGTGCCCAGCTTTCGTTGATATAACCTGGAATCGCATCGCGCTTCATCCCCAGCGCGGGGACCCACCAGGAATGAATCACATCGTTCGCGGTAGTCAGAATACGTACCTTTTTACCTACCGGTACGACGATGGGTTTGTCTACATTCAACAGGTAATGCTCAACGCTCTTAACATCAATACCCGAGTTACGTTGACGCGCTTCGTTGCTCTTGGCATCCAGGTTACTGAAAAAACTGATCCCTTCATCCAGATATTCGTATTGCCATTTCCATTGCCAACCGGTGACCTTGATAGTGACATCCGGTTCGCTGCTATCTTCGATTTCAAGCAACGTTTTGGTGGCAGGAATGGCGATTAACACCAAGACAACAAGAGGAATGACAGTCCATATCACCTCAATCGTAGTGCTTTCATGAAACTGTGCAGCGACAGCTCCTTTGGATTTGCGATGATTAATCAGGGAGTAAACAATTACCCCGAACACCGCAATACCAACGATTGTTACGATCCATAACACCAGCATATGCAGATCATGCACATCATGACTGATAGTGGTAACGCCTTCAGTCATGTTTAATTTGTACTCTGCAACTGAGATGCCGGGACTTAACAACAAGGTGGTAATGAATAAGCTAAACAGCTTTTTAATTTTTATACCTGCTGACATACCTCTACCTCTCGGGTTGGGTTTTTTTATAGTTAAACTTTTTTATTGTTATGACTATAAATACACACCCGGAACACTCCCCCCTGCTCTGAATATCAGGTGAATCCGGTGTGCTGTCGGGACTGGATGAGACCGCGCTTCGCCGACTTATTATTTAGTTTTATTTACTTAATTGTTGTTGTTATTCAGGAACTGATGTTAATCAGACGGCCTTCGACATGCAATAAAAAAGATAAAATAGGCTTATAATTAACAGATATAGAAGAGAATCATTATATTATTATTAGCAAATCACATTTTCATTAAGCAACGCCCGCCATACGTCCTCAAACGACATAACCGCGAAATTCTTCTGCAAAATATACGTCTTAAGACCTAGAAACTTGTGAGCTTACTTTAAGATAACCCTACGAAATATCATAGAAAGTGAGCCTGACGCCCCATTAATTCAGTAATAATTAATATTCTAACCAGTTAATGTTTAGCTGCTTCTCGGCATCGATCTGGTCTGGCTGATTAATAAAATCAATGACATCAAGTAACGGGGCGGGCAAACGCTGGGTAATCGCAGCGACGTTTTCCTGCCAATAAGGCATATCCGGTTCAATCACATTGGCGACCCAACCCAATAGCTTGATGCCTCGCCGGAGAATATTTTCCGCCGTCAACAGCGCATGGTTGATACAACCGAGCCGCAGACCTACCACCAGAATGACAGGCCATTGCATCACCTCAACGAGATCAGCCAGGTTTTGCTGCTGGTTAAGCGGCACCAGCCAGCCTCCCACACCCTCGACCACGGTAAAATCGGCCCGCGTGACCAGTTCGGCATACGCCTGCTGGATAACCGCCAACTCGATCCTGACGCCGGCCTGCCCGGCGGCCAGGTGCGGGGCAATCGCGGGGGCAAAACAATAGGGATTACAGCGTGCATAGGCAAAGGTCGTGTTGGCTGTTTGCTGCAAGATCACCGCGTCTTCATTGCGCAATTCGCCGTCGCACAGTTGCGCGCCACTGGCTATCGGTTTCATCGCGGCGGTCCGCAGACCCGCAGCATCCAGACTTTGCAATAACAGACGAGAATAAACCGTTTTCCCAATACCTGTATCCGTTCCGGTAATGAAGACACTGTTCAACATAATAACTGCACGGCCTGATCAGCTTTCCCTGAAAAAAGAGTCTGCAACATCATTTTAATTGGGTAAGCGGAATTTGCACTGCAGGTGGTTTTGACTCATTCGTTACCCAGGCATGGCCATATACCACTTCATAACTCACTGGCAAAACATCATTGGTTCGAAACTGTTCATAGCTCGCAATAAGTTGCTGGAGTCTGCCTTTGCCAGTCAGGTTACGCGCCCGTCCACTGGTCACATTATGGGCGCCGATGGTTTTCAAATCCTGCATGATGCTGATCACATCGGCATAAGTCAGGGTAAGCATTTCCATATCCATCACCGGCTCAGCGAAATGACTACGCATCAATACATCACCAATATCGTGCATATCAATAAATCGATTTACATGGGTGTATCCATCCACCTGCGACCAGCAATGGCGTAATTCTTTCAGCGTATCCGGACCAAAGGTGGTAAACATCAACAGGCCACCGGGTTTCATTACCCGCCGGAATTCGGTAAAGGTCTGCTCCAGGTCCCCGCACCATTGCAAGGTCAGATTGGAAAACAGGAGATCAACCGAGGCATCTGCCAGTGGCAGAACTTCAGCATCGGCGGTGATGAACTGGACCGGATGTCGCCAGCGTTGCAGCCAGCTCTGCTTTTTTCTGGCTTCAAGCAACATGGCCGTGGCGATATCCAGCGCATAAAGATGGGCAGCCGGATAGCGTTGGCGCAGGCCCGCCAGACTTTGGCCGGTTCCTGCCCCCAGATCCAGAACCCTTAATGGCTGGAGCTTGATAACGTCAAGCCGCTCCAGTAAGCGCTTACCAATCTCCCGTTGCAATACCGCTGCGGCATCGTAATGTCGAGCCGCCCGCTCAAACGATTGACGCATTTTGCGCTTGTCAGGTTGATAGGCGCTTTCAGTCGATGGTTTCACAATAAGTCTTCACCAGGTTCACAAATAATTCCGGCCGGGAAACAAACGGGGCGTGACCCGCGGCGGGAATGACCTCAAGCCGGCACTGCGGCAACAGCCTGGCTATCTCATGTAACGCCGCGGGAGATACCAGGCGATCCCGTTCACCGCCGATCAACAGGACAGGCAGCATTAATTGCGGTGCCAGGGAACGTAAATCAGTGTTCTGTAAGATTGCCAATCCTGCTTCCAGCATATCTGTATCAGGTTCGGCTTGTTCCAGCAGACGTTGCCTGAGTGCTTTGAGGGTCTGGCGTGACTGTGCCTCGCCGATGACCTGTAAGGCCAGGAATCGCTGCAAGGTAGCGCGATGGTCCTGTAACAGGTCTGTCGCAAATCCATGCAATACCTCAGGTGCAACCGCTTCTGGCCAGTCATCCGCCTGACAGAAACGCAGATTTGTCGCAACCAGGATCAGCTCTTTAACCCACTGCGGATACTGCTGCGCAAGTTGCGTTGCCACCATGCCACCCAAAGACCAACCGAGCCAGCAGGCCGGACCGCTGAGGTGAGGTATGACAGACCCGGCCACCCGATCCACCCAGCCAGCCAGGGTAACTTCGCTGTCAGACTTGCGACTCCGGCCATGTCCCGGCAAATCAACGCAGTGAACCCGAAATTGATCCGTGAGCGTCGCACTGACATCCTGCCAGACACCGGCATGCATGCCCCAGCCATGCAGCATCACCAGATCCGGTCCCTCACCTGAGGTTTGAATATACAGCGTTCCGGTCATCTGCTTGCCAGACTCTCTTCCAGGGCTGCCAGTAAACAATCGACCTGGTGTGCCTCATGTTCGGCGGAGAAAGTGATGCGCAGCCGTGCCGTTCCCTCGGGTACCGTTGGCGGCCGAATGGCACTGATCAGAAAACCCTGCTCGCGCAACTGCTGACTGACTTGCAAGGCACGCGCCGCCTCCCCCAGTACCAGTGGTTGAATCGGGGTGAGTGATTCCATCAAGGGCAACCCCAACTCACCGGCACCATGCCGAAAACGTTTTATCATGGCCTGCAATTTTTCTCGTCGCCAGCTTTGCGTTTTAATCAACTGCAAACTGGCACGGGTTGCTTCCGCCACGGCAGGCGGCAATGCGGTGGTATAGACGTAACTGCGTGCCAGCTGAATCAAGCTCTCTATCAACGCCTCACTGCCAGCGACAAAGGCACCGAATGTGCCAAAGGCCTTGCCGAGCGTCCCGATCAGGATCGGCACCGCGGTAGTGTCGAGGTTAAAATATTCGAGACTGCCACCCCCCCGTTTACCGAGGGTGCCGAGGCCATGGGCATCATCCACCATCAGCCAGGCATCGGTTTGTTGGCAGGTCTCAACCAGTACCGCTAAGGGCGCCAGATCGCCATCCATGCTGAACACCCCGTCAGTCACAACCAACTTGTTACCCTGAGCGTTGGTGTTTAATTGGCCCAGCAAGTCTGCAGCGTCTGCATGCTGGTAGCGCCGCAGCTTGGCTCGACTCAAAATTCCGGCATCAATCAACGAAGCATGATTGAGACGGTCCTCATAGACAGTATCCCCCCGCCCGAGCAGGGCGCTGACCACCCCGAGATTGGCCATGTAACCGGTGGAAAACAGCAGGGCGCGAGGGCGACCGGTAAACTCCGCCAGTTCTTCCTCCAGCGCATGATGGGGCTGGCTGTGACCGGTGATCAGATGGGCCGCTCCACTGCCGGCACCCCAGCGCTGCGCACCTTCTACCATTGCCTTGATAACCCGGGGATGGTTGGCCAGGCCAAGATAATCATTGCTGGAAAAATTCAGATAGCGGCGGCCATCCAGACGCACCTCCACTCCCTGCGGACTTTCCAGCACCTGACGCCGCCGGTAAAGTCGGGCATGTTGCCGCTCCAGCAGTTGGGCTGCTAATTTTGCCTCCAGGCTCATCCGCAGGGGTGTTTACACAGCAGTCAGACCGAGTCGCGCGAACAACAACCGATCCTGATCGGCGGCAGGATTCGGGGTGGTCAGGAGTTTCTCACCATAGAAAATAGAGTTGGCGCCGGCGAGAAAACACAACGCCTGCATTTCATCACTCATGGCTTCACGCCCGGCTGACAAGCGCACATGCGAGGCCGGCATGAGAACCCGCGCCACGGCGATACTGCGGACAAATTCGATCGGATCAAGCGCCTCGGCACCGGCCAGTGGCGTGCCTTCCACTTTCACCAGCAGATTAATCGGCACGCTCTCCGGATGTCGGGGTTGATTGGCCAGTTGCTGCAGAAGTCCGGCACGATCCTCCCGTGCTTCCCCCATGCCCAGGATGCCTCCGCAACAGACGTGGATACCGGCATCACGCACGCGTTGCAGGGTGTCGAGTCGATCCTGATAGGTACGGGTAGTGATCACATCAGCATAGAACTCGGGCGAGGTATCCAGGTTATGGTTGTAATAATCGAGACCGGCGTCTTTCAAACGTTGGGTTTGAGCATCACTCAGCATGCCGAGGGTCAGGCAGGTTTCCAGACCCAGTGCCTTGACGCCCTTGACCATCTCAACCACGGGATCCAGATCACGATCCTTGGGACTGCGCCAGGCCGCACCCATACAAAAGCGACTGGAACCCTTGGCCTTGGCCGCCCTGGCCTGCTCCAGTACCTGCTCGAGCGGCAATAGTGGTTCGTTTTCCACCTCGGTATCGTAACGCACGCTTTGCGGACAGTAGCCGCAATCCTCCGGACAACGGCCGGTCTTGATACTTAACAGGGTACTGACCTGAACCTCGTTGGGATTGAAATGCTGTCGGTGCAGTTGCTGCGCGTGAAACAACAGATCATTAAACGGCAGATTAAACAGCTGCTCAATCTCGTCACGTGTCCAGTCGTGACGTAACTCGGTATTGGCCTGGACCGCCTCGGGTGTACTACTCATGAGTTTGTCCCTTCAATGGTGATGTCTTGCCAGTTTTCCCGGTAAATACGATACAGATCCAGTAATGACCAGGGAATCAAGATCAATGCGACGACGCCCCCCGTGGCAATCCACAATTGCCACTGGTTGCCATAAAAGGTGCCAACCGGAATGACGACACCGAACATGCCGTAAAATCGATAAGCCGCCCACTGGGTATAGTGACCCACCCGCGGATTGGGATGATGCCGGGCAATGATGTAGACAATGATCGACAGACCGAACCATAAAATCGGTGGTACCACCATCAGAATAAACAGAAAAATCATGCTGGTCTTCGTCGGCTGGCCCAGCAGAATGATCGGAGCCACAATCAGTCCGGGCAGCATGGCGATGAGATTCCCGAGACTAAACAGCTGAGCCGCGCGGCGGGCACTGGTGGCACTGATAAACTGAGTCGTCGGGTCAGCGAGATTGGATTCCATAACATTCCACAGGTTAAACTGAACCAGCGGCCATTCTAGGGACAAACTGCCGCCTGTCAACCGAAATGGAATTCAATGGTTTACAACTGGATAAACTTTAACCGATTTAGCGCACCGCATTGCGATTGCCGCCTGTGCGCCGCGCCGGCGGATCGAGCGGGTTGCATATGTCGTGCCTGCCTGGAAGACTTGCCACACAATCACTTCCCCTGCCCCTGCTGTGGTGCCGTGCTGGCGTCTGCCACAACAATTCCTTGTGGGACTTGCCAGCGACAGCCTCCGCATTTCGATCGTGCCCATATCCCGTATCGCTATGCGCCTCCCCTGATTCCATTCATCACCGGGCTGAAGTTTCATGGCCGGCTGGCCAATGCACGCTGGTTAAGCGAGTTGTTCCTGACCAGCCTCAAGCCTGACGCCTTTTCCCTGCCCGAATGCCTGATCCCCGTCCCGCTGCATCCCACCCGGTTACGGGAACGGGGCTTTAACCAGGCAATGGAGTTGGCACGACCACTGAGTCAACGCCTCCGGCTTCCCCTCGAACCCCATACTGTGCAACGCCACCGCTACACCCCGCCCCAGAGTGAACTGTCAGGCGCAACCCGTCGCCGAAATCTGCGCGGCGCCTTCCAGCTGGTCGCGCCCATCTCTTATCAGCATGTCGCGTTAATCGATGATGTGGTCACCACCGGCAGCACACTCAATGAACTGGCACGGGTATTACGCCGGGGTGGAGTGAAAACCATTCAGATCTGGGCGATTACGCGCGCCTGAAAGCGTGACGGTAATGTGGCTGAAAAAAGCCTGGCGTTAGAAACGCCAGTTAAGATCGAGGTAAGGGCCCTCGGAGGAGAAGGTGGTGTTGGCATCTTCTGACAGATCCAGCGACATTTGCTGATGCTGCCAGCCGCCTTGCAGACCCAGGCCGTTGGCCCACTCATAACGAAGCTGTGCCCGGTAATCAAAGAGTTGATTACTAATGCCGGTGTGACTGCCCTCGAGCCCTGCGCTCAAACCCTGAAACGGCAGATCAAACAGGGCCCGGGCGTGCAGCGCGGGGATGGTATCGTATAACCGGGTTTTTTGTTGCGCACCATCGACAGACCAGTTTGAAATACCCTGGATGTAGCGGATATTCAATCCGACACCTAGCTGCAGGCCCTTGCCGGTCAAGGGATAAAGAATGCGGGCATCGAATTGATCAATCTGGGTTGTGCTGTCATTCAGGCTTTTGAAGTCGGGGGTAATCAGGTCGCGGTTGTCCGCTTCCTGATGCCATTGTTTCTGGCCAAACTGAAATTCAAACCGGGGTACAGCCGCATTCGCAGCACCGCTGGTATCGGTCTGCGTATCCGCCATAACAGGCAAGCTGCCTGTCAGCAGAAATAACACCAGCCATGTCCGATGAATGCGCATTACTTTAGCTGAGTAAAAAAGTTAGCTATGGAAAAAGTGATTGTCGATATGCCAATTATAGTTGAGTGCCTTTTTTGTCACCAGCGATGAACTTCACAGTTTGCAGCATCACTGTATCCCATTCGTCATAACCGAGGGGCAAAGCATTCCATCCGAAATGGCACAAGAAAAGTGCAAACCGCAGTATCAAAGTGTCACAGGCGCGTCACAAATAACTCAATGCCAGGCCGACAAAAATTGCCGCACCCAGCCAGTTATTATTCAGAAACGCAGCAAAACAGTGTGCCGGTTGACGAGCACGTATCAGATACTGTTGATACAACCCCAGACCCACTGCCACAGCGAGTCCGAGATAGTAGAACACACCCAGGTCAAGTTGTTGCCCCAGTAACACCAGTCCCAGCAGCATCATGCCCTGCAGCATGGCAATGATGACCCGATCAGCATCACCAAACAGGATAGCCGTGGATTTTACGCCTGCTTTGATATCATCCTCCCGATCCGCCATGGCATACATGGTGTCATACACCATCGACCAGACGACATTGACCACATACATTAGCCACGCCACCTTCGGCACCGCATCCATTTGTGCCGCAAAGCCCATGGGGATGGCCCAGCCAAACGCCATGCCCAATATGACCTGGGGCAGGTGGGTATAGCGTTTCATGAAGGGATAGATTGCCGCCAGTACCACACCCACCACGGATAACTTGATCGTCAGGGGATTCAGGGTCAGTACCAGCGCAAAGGCCAGCAAACACAGAACCGTAAACAAGATGAGTGCTTCTCGCGGTTTTACCCGGCCCGCCGCAATGGGACGCTCACGGGTACGGGAAACCAGAGGATCAAAATTGCGATCGGCATAATCGTTGATGACGCAGCCGGCGGAGCGCATCAGAAAGACACCCAGGACAAATACCATCAGGACATGCCAATCGGGGAATCCTTCCGCCGCCACCCACAATGCCCATAGCGTCGGCCATAGCAACAAGAAAATTCCGATCGGTTTGTGCATGCGAGTCAGCAGGTAATACTGATATGCCCGATCACGCAGGTAGGCCCGGTTAATGTTACGGAGTGAATTAACGGCTTTCATGGCTGGCGAATTGGGTCCGGCATTAAAAAACGGCCACATTGTAACAGTTGGGAGGCCCGATGCTGTAACAGCGATAACCGCTAGTCTGCTGCAAACAAGGGGGGTAAAAACACCTCATTCACCAGTAAAGGTTTCCTGCCCACATAGAACACCGAGCGCCTGCCCCAGATCATTGCAGGCGGCTCGACCAGGCAAGCTGTCGCGGTATCAAACAAGCGATGTACCCTCCGCATACACGCAACCTCCACCTCATCGCGGCGCATCGTGGGATCCGCGAACAACACCGCCCCAAGCGGACGGTTACCAAGATGCGCCAGATATCGTTGCCGACCGGTCAGGGTGGTATGCGGGATAATCGTTCTGGCATAGACCCAGGGGCTGTCACCACAATACAAATACACCTCACGGATTAATGCAGCCTGGTCGGCAGAGACTCGCAGTCGGGTGGCTTCATTGAGCAAGGGGCGCCCGTGATACTGGGCAATCACCTCGACCCGAAACTGCTGCCTGCAGATATGCTGCACACGACGCGTCAGGGAGCCCGGATCATAAACCCAGCTGGCAACCCTATCCGGCACCGGATGAGCAAACAGGCTGGTGCGCCTTCGCCAGACCGGTTCAAAGGCATGTTGGCCAAAACGATTCATTATCCCGAGCACACCATTCTTGGTTACACATTTCCATAGCGGGTTGCACTGCCGACCCAGCGTTTCACCAGAGGTTTTACCTGCGCCGGATACTGGTCTAGCATACGATCCGCTAGTTGATTGACGTGCGGTAATAACGCCTGGTCGCGTTGTAAATCTGCCACGCGCATTTGCAACATGCCGGTTTGACGCGTGCCAAGCACTTCCCCCGGACCTCGCAGCTCCAGATCCTTACGCGCGATTTCAAAGCCGTCGTTACTGTCCCGCATCACACCCAAACGCTGTCGGGCCTGCTCTGACAAGGGGCCATGATACATCAACACACAGGCACTGGCCTGACTGCCACGCCCGACCCGGCCGCGTAATTGATGCAACTGAGCCAACCCAAAACGTTCGGCATTTTCAATGATCATCAGACTGGCATTGGGCACATCAACCCCGACCTCGATCACGGTGGTCGCAACCAACAAATCGAACTCACCAGCCTTGAACGCCTGCATAACTCTCTCCTTGGCATCACTTTTCAGGCGCCCATGCACCAGGCCCACCCGGACCTCGGGCAAGGCTTCAGCCAACAGCATTGCGGTGTCTTCCGCGGCCTGACATTGCAGCACTTCCGATTCTTCAATCAGGCTACAAACCCAGTACACCTGTTTACCTTGCTGACAGGCCTGGTGCACCCGGGCCACCACATCATCGCGACGCGTATCGGGTATCACCACGGTCTCCACCGGTTTTCGCCCGGGGGGCAATTCATCAATTACGGAGCAATCCAGATCGGCATACACTGCCATGCTCAGTGTCCGCGGTATCGGTGTGGCTGTCATGATCAGCTGATGAGGATAGTAACCATTGCGCTTGCCTTTCTCGCGCAGCGCCAGACGCTGATGCACGCCAAAGCGATGCTGTTCATCCACCACCACCAGTGCCAGTCGTTGAAACCTGACCTCTGCCTGAAACAGGGCATGGGTGCCTACTGCAACTGCCGCTTCACCGCTGCCCAGTTGCTGTAAGGCTTGTTTTCGTTCACCGGCCCTGAGCTTGCCTGATAACCAGACTACCTTGATCCCCAGCGGCGATAACCACTGCACAAAATTCCGATAATGCTGTTCAGCCAGGATCTCGGTGGGCGCCATTACTGCGGCCTGATAACCGGACTCGACCGCATGCAACACTGCCATCAACGCCACCAGGGTTTTGCCCGATCCCACATCACCCTGCACCAGCCGTTGCATGGGTACCGCCGCCTGCAGGTCCAGCTCTATTTCCCTGATGACCCGTTGCTGTGCCGCGGTAAGTTCAAATTCCAGGTTATCCAGAAATGTTTCCGACAACCTGCCGCCAGCCAGTAATGCCGGTGCTTGATGCTGTCGCATCTGGCTGCGCAATTGCCGCAGGCTCAAGGTATGCGCGAGTAATTCCTCAAACACCAGTCGCTGTTGCATGGGATGTTTGCCTTCGGCCAATGTCTCCAGATCCACCTCGGGCGGAGGGCGATGAAGAAACCGGACAGCTTCCTGCAGAGTTGGCAGGTCCGGAGAAGGCAAGAGTTCCACCGGGATCAGTTCGCGTAACGCCAGCTCACTCCTCTGTAATCTGGTCAGGGCCTGTTCGGTGAGATTGCGCAAACTTAACTGATGCAATCCCTCAGTGGTGGAATAAACAGGCGTGAGAGTGGTCTCGACGACTAACGGTTTATCACTCTCAATGACTTCATATTCCGGGTGGGCCATTTCCAATCCCATACTCCCGCGTCGCACCTCACCAAAACAACGCAGGGTCACGCCGCGACTGAGGGTTGCCTGCTGGCGGGCATTGAAGTGGAAAAAGCGCAGGGTAATAAAGCCGGTACCATCACTCAGCCGTGACAACAACATGCGGCGCCGGGCAAACTTGACTTCGGTGAGTTCAATCTTGCCCTGAATCACCACTTCCTGCCCCGGGCGTACCCCCCCCATGGGGGTCAGCCGGGTGCGATCTTCATAACGGTAAGGCAAATGAAATAGCAGGTCCTCGACACTGTGAATATCAAGTCGTGCCAGCCGCGCGGCCACCTTTGGTCCTACCCCCTTGAGCGCAGTGACTGGCAAACGAGGCTCTTGCCCGGCAGGGGCAGGATCATGCATAGCGGAACCGCAAGCTAATTACTGACCGGCAAGATGCAGAATGGCGTCCATCTCGACATCCGCCCCTTTCGGTAGTGCGGCAACCCCGATGGCAGCACGTGCCGGATAAGGCTCGTTGAAATATTCCGCCATGAGTTCATTTACCAGGGGGAAATGGCTGAGGTCGGTGAGAAACACGTTCAGTTTGACAATGTCACCCAGCTCACCGCCCGCCGCCTGGCATACCGCCTGGAGATTCTCAAACACCTGGCGCACCTGCTGTGCCATGTCACCTTGCACCAATTCCATGGTTGCCGGCAGCAGCGGAATCTGCCCGGATAAATACACGGTTTGCTCCACCTTGACTGCCTGGGAATAGGTTCCAATCGCAGTAGGCGCTTTATCAGTTCGAATGATTTGCCGTGCCATTCACTCCCTCCTTCGTGGGTCCGTCTTCATAAAGTACTTGTTTGCACACGCGCTGTATGGCTGATTGTATTTGACTTGAGCGGTAAATGCCCGGGAAGCGATCAGGGTGACATGGAAAACGGATCACATGAACAGGGAGATCAGCCGTTGAGAAAGAATGTTTGGAAACCGGACCTGCTTATTTCTTCAGCCGATAAATCCGTACCACCATTTCCATACTGCGAAGACTTCGCATGATGCGCGCCAGATGATGCCGATCGCGCACATCCACCGTGAAACTCAAGGCCGAATGCATGCCATCACGTTCTTCGATACTGACATTTTCGATATTCGCTTCCATTTCTGACAAGGTAGCCGCGACTTTGGCGAGAACACCACGTTGATTCTGCACTTCGAGTTTGATGTCGATGGGGAACTCACCGGCAACTTCCTTTTCCCACTGCACGTCGATCCACTTCTCCGGGCGGTTACGGTATTCCGCCACGTTCTTGCAGTCTTCGGTATGAATGACGATCCCCCGCCCTGAAGTCACAAAGCCCAGGATCGGATCACCAGGAATCGGCCGACAACATTTGGCGTAAGTCACCACCGCCCCCTCGGTGCCCCTTATGGCCAGCGGTTTGGTCACGGCCAGAACCGGCTCATGGGCTTCTTCACCCTGGAGCATCGCCCGGGCGATCACCATGGGCATCTGGTTACCCAGGCCGATTTCACTGCACATCGCTTCCATTGAATCGAAATTGAACTCCTGCAGCATACGGTTAATTTGCTCTTCGGTGAGTTCTTCGATACTGCTGCCGTGGGCCGCAAGACTCTTGTTCAACAATCTTGTTCCCAGCATCACGGCCTCATCCTGTTTGAGGTTTTTCAGATAGTTCCTGATGTTGGTCCGCGCCTTGGCAGTATTAACAAAGTCCAGCCAGGCGGGATTGGGTTGGGCACCCTTGGAGGTGATAATTTCAACAGTCTGACCGTTGTACAATTCGGTTCGCAGCGGCATGAGTCGCCGATCAATCTTTACCGCCACACACTGGTTCCCCACATCGGTATGCACCGCATAGGCAAAATCTACCGCGGTGGCGCCACGGGGTAACACCATAATGTCTCCCTGGGGAGTGAAGACATAGACCTCAACCGGAAACAGATCAATTTTGACATTTTCCAGAAAGTCGATTGAATTACCTGCCTTGGACTGGATTTCCAACAGGTCATGTAGCCACTGTCGTGCACGGATCTGTGCACTGTTACGATTTGCTTGCTTGCTGCTTTTATATAACCAATGGGCAGCAATCCCGGCTTCTGCCACCTTGTGCATTTCATCGGTGCGTATTTGCACTTCAATTGGCACGCTATAGGGGCTGAACAACACAGTGTGCAGCGACTGGTAACCGTTGGCCTTGGGTATGGCGATATAGTCTTTGAAACGACCCGGCATGGGGGTATAAAGATTGTGCACCGCACCCAGCACACGATAACAGGTATCAACCGAATCAACGATGATGCGAAACGCGTAAACGTCCATCACTTCGCTGAAGGCGATATGCTTGGTCTTCATCTTTTTGTAAATACTGTAGAGATGCTTTTCGCGACCAATTACCCGGCCAACCAGACCCTCCTGTTTGAGACGTTCCTTGATGGTTTCCTTGATCTTGCCGACGATCTCTTTACGATTGCCGCGGGCCTTTTTAAGACTCTCGGCCAGAATCCGGCTGCGGGTGGGATACATCGCGGTAAACCCGAGGTCTTCCAGCTCCAGTCGTACCTTGTTCATCCCCAGGCGATTGGCAATGGGTGCATAGATATCCAGGGTTTCACGCGCAATACGCCGGCGTTTATCAGGCCGCATCACTCCCAGGGTCCGCATGTTGTGCAGACGATCCGCCAGTTTAATCAGGATGACACGAATGTCCTCCACCATGGCAAGCATCATCTTGCGGAAATTTTCCGCCTGCGCCTCGGCCTTGCTTTCGAAATGGATATGGGTCAGTTTGCTGACCCCATCGACCAGTTCCGCCACTTCCTCGCCAAACCGTTCGGCAACCTGCTCCTTCGGCGTTGCGGTATCCTCCATGACGTCATGTAAAATCGCCGCCACAATACTTTTGGGATCCATGTGCATTTCTGCCAGGATCTTGGCTACCGCAATGGGATGGGTAATGTAGGGTTCGCCACTCAGGCGCTGCTGGCCTTGATGCGCTTCAGCGGCAAACAGATAGGCCTGATAGACTTCGGAAATTTGGTCGGGTTCGAGATAACGCTCCAGCAGTTCGCATAAACTGCTAATACGGAACTCGGAGGGAACATCCCCTCCGCTTTCCAGCTTGGAACCGGGCGTGGCGATTACTCGCCCCCTTCTCCGCTGCTTTCGCCGCCCATGATCTCGCCTTCCAGCGCGGCCTTGATCGCGGCCGCCACATCGAGTTCTGATTTTTCTTCCACTGCGGCAGCGGCACCGGTGGTAGCGGCGATTTCCTGATCATCGGCGGTCAGTTCTTCCACCAGTTCTTCTTCAGCTGCAACGGGCTCGACTTCCTGCAAGATGTCGGCATTCACCAGATTATCGGCGATTTCCCGCAAGGCCAGCACGGTGGGCTTGTCATTTTCTTCCTCCACCATGGGCTGGGCACCCATGGCGATCTGGCGGGCACGCTTGGCGGATACCAGCACCAGTTCAAAGCGGTTATCAACATTTTCAAGGCAATCTTCAACAGTCACGCGGGCCATCTAATCTTCTCCGGAAAAACGTCCATCCTGAAGGACGGAGCATAAAAATTCTTAACAGGTGACCTTAAATTATATCGATCCCGCCACTATTAGGCTAGCAACGCCTGCAACATTGGCTGATGCCGGCTGGCCTGGACCTCGGTCCGTAATCGCCGTGCCGTCACAATGGCCATAAGCTCAGCCAGGGCGGTGTCGAAATCGTCATTAATCACCAGGTAATCAAATTCAGCATAATGGGTCATCTCACTCACAGCATCACGCATGCGCCGGGCAATCACCTCAGCATCATCCTGGCCACGACCACGCAGGCGTTCCTCCAGCGTCTGCCGCGAAGGCGGTAAAATAAATACCCCGATACTGTCCGGGAATTGCTCCCGCACCTGACGCGCTCCCTGCCAGTCAATTTCCAGAATCACATCCACACCTGCCGCCAGGCGCTGTTCGATATTGGCGCGTGCGGTGCCATAAAAATTATCAAATACCCGGGCATGTTCCAGGAACTCTCCCTTTGCCACCATGCCCTTGAATGTCTCGATATCAATAAAATGATAATTGATGCTATCAACTTCCCCGGGACGGGGGGTACGCGTGGTGTGGGATACCGATACTTCAATGTTGTCAGCACGCTCCACCAGTGCCTTGACCAGGCTGGTCTTACCCGCGCCCGAAGGGGCGGCAAAGATATATAAAGTCCCTTGCATGATTTTTTTTACCCCTGCCTTACTCAATATTCTGGATCTGTTCCCGCATTTGCTCGATCAAGACTTTCAGATCAACCGACGCCCGGGTGGTATCCGCATGGATTGATTTGGAACCCAGGGTATTGGCTTCCCGATTAAGCTCCTGCATAAGAAAGTCAAGCCGTCGTCCGACAGGCTTGTCCGCCTCCAGGACACGTCTCACTTCGACAATATGCACACCGAGACGGTCAATTTCCTCGGCGACATCGGTTTTCTGCGCCAGGTATACCATCTCCTGTTCCAGCCGTTCCTGGTTCAATTCCAGCTTTGCTTCGTTTAGACGTTCGATCAATTTATCACGCCACTGTTGCAAGATTTCCGGTAACTGTTGTTTAACTTCCGCGACGATAACTGCCATGGCATCGCAGCGTTGGCGAATAATTTGTGCCAGCTTCTCACCCTCACGTTCCCGCGCGGCGATCAGATCATCCAGTACCCGGGTCAGGAGGTCGGTGACAACGCTTTTAAACTGCTCCAGATCCAGTGGTTTACTCTGCACCACACCTGGCATACGCAGTACGTCAAGTGAACTGACAGGCGCCGGACTATATAAAAAGGAATCAATATGGCGACAGGCATGAGCAATCTGCTTGATACGCTCATCATCTACCGGAAGCTCGGTTCGGTTCAATTCCGCTGCGCTGTAACGCAGGTTGCATTCCAGTTTGCCACGCCCCACGCGGGCGGTAATCTGTTCCCTTAGCACCGGTTCAAGGTTCCGTAACTCTTCCGGCAAGCGTAACGAAATATCAAGATATCGGTGATTGACCGAGCGTAGCTCGAGTACCAGATCACCAATATCGCTACTGGTTTCCAGACGACTGAAAGCGGTCATGCTTCGAATCATGCTGCTGATTCCCTGTTGGTTATGATTGCGCCTGCAAGCCTACCACGCGGAACCGGTCTTAATCAGCTTCTAACTTTTATTCAATTTTTTTACCCGCTTGCCGACAAGATAAGAATACATTCTGTTTTTCAATAACTTGAGCTTATGACAAGACATTCTCACGAACTGCCAGCCGGTACTACCCTCGACGGATATAGAATTGAGTGCGCCATCGGTGGCGGTGGTTTCAGCGTGGTTTACCTGGCAAAAGATCAGGCCGGTAATCAGGTTGTGATCAAGGAATACATGCCGATGAAGCTCGCCGTGCGGAATGAGAACCTTGAGGTCGTGGCCATCAATGAGAACAACGTGGAGCGTTTTGCGCATGGTCGGCGGCTGTTTTTTCAGGAAACCAGCACCCTCACCACCCTCAAGCACCATAATATTGTCAACGTGATTAATTTCTTCCGTGCCAACGGGACGGTATACATGGTGATGGATTATGAGGAGGGACATAATCTGCAGTCTTACATCCAGCGTCATCGGGGCAAACTCAGCGAAGCCTTCATCATGACCGTGTTTCCCGGATTGCTGAATGGTCTGGGTGAAATTCATCGCAACGGCTTGCTGCACCTGGATGTCAAACCCGGGAATATCCATTTACGCCAGGGTGCCGACCCGCTGTTACTCGATTTCGGGGCCGTTCACGAGATGATGCACACCCGTCAGTTTCAACCCAACCAGGTTGTCACCCCCGGCTTTTCTCCTACCGAACAACTTGATCCAGGCGGTTATGTCGGTCCGTGGACCGACATTTATGCCCTGGGCGCCACCATCCGCACCTGTATGGAAGGCACACCTCCCCCCTCTTCCACCAAGCGGCGTGAACGCGATTCCATGCGACCGGCAGTCAGTGCGTTCAAAAAGCGCTACACTCCTGCTTTGCTGGAAGCGGTAGACTGGGCAATGGAAATCGATCCCCTACTGCGTCCCCAGAACGTGGAACAGTTACTGGATGCGCTCAAGGATATTAACGTTCCGGTGTGTCAGGCCAATTAAGCAGAACTGAAGTATGCAGTTTGAAATCGGAAGAACCAGCCGCCTGGGTAACCGGGAAATCAACCAGGATCGCCTGACGGTCATTGAAAGTCCGGAGGGAGCCGTGCTGGTACTGGGTGATGGCCTGGGAGGTAAACCGGGCGGTGATCTGGCGGCCCAGACCCTGATCGACAGCATCCGGGAAGAACTGGCATTGAATCCCTTACCCGCGGAACAACCGGAAAAATTTCTGCACGAACTGATTCGCCGCGCGCACCACGCCATTTTGATGACCGGCCAGGAACAACAGCCTCCTGTCTCGCCCGGCACAACCGCAGTTGTCTGCCTGGTCCAGGATCGCAAGGTCTGGTGGGCCCACGTGGGTGACAGCCGTTTTTATTTGTATCGTAATGGCCTGCCCCTGTATCGCACCCAGGATCACTCTTACGTCGAAAAACTCTACCAGGAAGGGCGCATTTCCCTGAAGAAAACCCACGATCACCCGCTGCGTAATTACGTCACCCAGTGCATAGGCCTGTTTCCGCATGAACCTGAAATCGCGGTGAGCAAGGGGATTGAACTGCAGGAAAGCGATATCCTGTTACTGTGTTCCGATGGCTTCTGGGAGCCACTGGATGACGCACAGATAGGCACCATGATTGAGAAAGGCAAACTCAATCAGGCCCTCAACACCCTCGCTGAAAGGGCTGAAGCCGCCAAGTATCCCCACAGCGATAATACCAGCGCGGTCGCCTTGCGCATCATTTCCCTGCAACAACCGCAACGCCGAGGCCAGCAAGCACAGGTCCCCAAACAAGCCAGACAAAATACCCTGAATGATGCCATCGCTGAGATTCAGGCCGCCATCAAGACCTATGAAAAGGAAATGAAGGAATAAATTTTCTTCATTCGCTCGCGTCATTCGCTCCCGGTATACTCTGCGCCTCACTGTTTCAACCAGGAAGGAAATACCATGCGACCCAGCGGCAGAGCCCCCGATGAACTACGCCCCATCAGCATCACCCGCCATTACACCAAACATGCCGAAGGCTCCGTCCTGATCGAGTTTGGTGACACCAAGGTAATCTGTACCGCCACCGTGGAAGAAAAAGTCCCCGGCTTTCTGCGTGGCCAGGGCCAGGGCTGGGTTACGGCGGAATACGGCATGCTGCCACGCTCAACCGGCAGTCGCATGGGGCGGGAGGCGGCCCGCGGTAAACAAGGTGGCCGCACCATGGAAATCCAGCGCCTTATCGGTCGTTCCCTGCGCGCGGCGGTGGATCTGGAGGCCCTGGGGGAAAATACCATCACCATCGATTGTGATGTCATCCAGGCGGATGGCGGGACCCGCACCGCCTCGATTACCGGTGCCTTTGTCGCCCTGGTCGATGCAATACGCTACATGCAGGATAAAGATATCATTCAGGCGGACCCCCTCCTGGGTCATATCGCCTCGGTTTCGGTCGGGATCTATAACGAAACCCCCATCATGGATCTCGACTATGCGGAAGATTCCAATTGTGAAACCGACATGAACATCGTCATGAATGATCAGGGCGGTTACATCGAAATCCAGGGCACTGCCGAGGGCACGTCGTTTTCTCCGCAGGAGTTACAGGCCATGCTCGATCTCGGCAAGCAGGCCATCGATCAATTGATAGAGCATCAACGAGAGGCCCTCACGGTCAAATAATCCTGGCCGAACTTATCCGCCGTTGGAAAAAACCCATGAAGCAAATTGTTCTCGCCAGCAATAATCCGGGCAAGGTACGGGAAATCGGCCAGATACTGGCTGATCTGGAACTGGAAGTCTTGCCGCAGTCCCGCTTTGATATCAAGGAAGTGGAAGAAACCGGATTGAGTTTTGTGGAAAACGCCATTATCAAGGCCCGCCATGCCGCGGCCGTATCGGGTTTACCCGCGATTGCGGATGATTCCGGTCTTGAAGTCGATGCGCTCAACGGCGCTCCCGGTATCTATTCCGCCCGTTACGCCGGCCCGGGTGCCAGTGATGCAGATAATCTGCAAAAACTGCTCATTGATCTGGAAGCGGTACCCCAGGCACGTCGCACGGCCCGTTTTCAATGCCTGATGGTGTTTATGCGCCATGCGCAGGATCCTACCCCCCTGATCTGCCAGGGCACCTGGGAAGGCCGCATTACCCTTGAGCCCCGGGGCACAAGCGGATTTGGTTATGATCCGGTCTTTTTTGTCCCCAGTCATCAATGCACATCCGCCGAACTGCCACCGGAAGTGAAGAACCAGCTCAGTCACCGTGGCCAGGCATTGCGCCTGCTGGTGGCTGCGCTCGGTCATGCAAGGCCCTGTGAATAACCCCGATTTTATTGTGAAGCCAGATGGGGTGTGCTACATAATTAAATTAAAAAATAAACGAATACTTCATTCCTCACTTTCTTATGATGAAAGGAGGACAAGGAGCCAATAATGGAAGAACTGGTATTTACCCAGAAATGCCTGTCCAAGCTGGTCCAGATTCGACGTAAAATGGAAAAAGAATTCGGCTGCAGCTATCAGATTTCCAGTAACAATCACGTGGTCGATTTGTTGCGCGCTGCTGCCTATTCTCCGGATGAGGAGATTCAGAACTGTTTCCGGGATTTCCTGCAAGGCCTGACCCCGCAACAATTAAAAATGATCACTGACCTCGGGGTCAGCCTGCCGGCTGATTACGTCAGCAACGGCTGACGCCCTCGTGTCAGCCACTTTCAGAATCCCGACTCGGGATGATTATTATCTGCAACCTTTAACTCACAGATAACAAGAGCGCTGTCTACTGTCGTATACCTGATCCAGATCAATAAAAGTGATTGCGAGAAAATGGCCCGCTGTCTATATTCGTAGTCACTGAAGTGCTGATAATCTTTCTTCTGCATGAATAAAGAATCCTTATTGGCCATCAGTACCCCGGGTGCTAACCCGGATGCCAATTTTAAGCTGGCATTATCTCCATGACCGCTTTAGGGGGCCTCCTCGGCCCCCTCTTTTATTCCCGCCCAGAAAATCTTTTACAATCACGATTCATCCATTTCGACGGCAGTCGCATGTTCCAGTTTTCTCAATTACCACCGTTGGGCCTGTACATTCATTTTCCCTGGTGCGTGCGCAAGTGCCCCTATTGTGACTTCAACTCGCATGAGATCCGTGGCGAACTGGCAGAGACGGCTTATATCGATGCCTTGATTGCGGATCTGGAACAGGAACTGCCACGGATCTGGGGGCGACCGATCAGCAGTATCTTCATGGGAGGTGGAACCCCCAGCCTGTTCAGTGCCACCAGCCTTGATCATCTGTTGTCCGCCCTTCGCGCACGACTGACGCTGACGGCAAACGTGGAAATCACCCTGGAGGCCAATCCCGGCACAATAGATCAGGAACGCTTCGGCGAGTTTCGTGCAACCGGTATCAATCGCCTGTCAATCGGGGTGCAAAGTTTTCAGGATCCCCAGTTGCAACTGCTCGGCCGCATCCACGATAGCAAGGCTGCGATCAAGGCGGTCGAAACAGCGCACGCCGTCGGCTTCGATAATTTTAATCTCGATTTGATGTTTGCGCTGCCTGCACAAACGCTGAAGACAGCACGGGCCGACTTGCAAACTGCCATCAGCCTTGCCCCCGCGCACCTGTCCTATTATCAACTGACCATTGAACCCAACACCCTGTTCCACCATCAACCGCCAGTATTGCCGGATGAAGATCTGGCCTGGGCAATGCAATGTGAAGGCCAGGCTCAATTGGCGAGCGCAGGCTATACTCACTATGAAGTTTCCGCCTATGCACAACCCGGGCATGAATGCCGCCACAATCGCAATTATTGGCAGTTTGGTGACTATCTGGGTATCGGTGCAGGCGCACATGACAAAATAACTGACATGGCTCAACAGACCATTACGCGCAGCTGGAAAGTGAAGCATCCCGATCGTTATCTCAAAGCAGCCGCAACCGAACAGCGTATTGCAGGTATCAACCACCTGCAGCAAGAGGACGTCATTCTGGAATTTATGCTCAATGCCCTGCGCCTGACGCGTGGTTTTACAGTAGCACAGTTTCAACAACACACCGGGCTGTCTCTTTCAAAAGTCGCAACAATTCTGCACCAGGCGGTTGATAAAGGATGGCTCAATTGGCAGGGGGACAGAATTTACCCGAGTGAAGCAGGACAACGGTTTCACAATGATCTTGTGGCATTGTTTTTACCAGCATGATCGAGGACAGGGACATTTATTGCCCTTATTGTGGCGCCGTATTCGAAACCCGAATCGATTGTTCTGCAGGAACGCAAGCCTATACCGAAGATTGCCAGGTTTGCTGCCAGCCAATTTTTTTCCAGATCGAAGTGGGTCCACAATTGCAACTATTGAATCTGAGAGTACAGCGCGAAAATGAGTGACGACGACTCTTACACACCGATTCCCTGTGCGCTGTATGACAATTACGAAATCGCCATTATGCATGGGGAACAATTACAACTGGTCTGGATTGATGGTGCCCAAAGACACAATATCAGCGTGGTCACGCCGATTGACTTGAAGACCCGCCAGGGCGCGGAATTTCTCATCGCCACCACTGAGGATGGCAAAACTTTACAATTACGACTTGATCATATTCAATCCTTTAAATCGGTGCAGTAAACGGACAGAAAACCCCTTGGCAATTCAGCATGGTATTGCGGACTCGGAAACAGGAAATCAAAAGTTATATCACCCAAGACGGATCTGAAATTCGCGAACTCATGCATCCGGCGGTGCAGGGCAATCAAACCCAGAGTCTGGCGGAAGCCATCATCCAGCCGGGACAACGTACCCATCTGCATCAACACCAGCAAAGTGAAGAGCTATATCACATTACAGCTGGTGAAGGATACATGACACTGGGAGCGGAAGGTTTCCCCGTGACGGTTGGTGATACAGTCTGCATTCCTCCGGGCACGGCCCATTGCATTGAAAATACCGGCACGGAAACCTTGCACATTCTGTGTATGTGTTCGCCACCCTATCATCACGCTGATACCAAATTAACGGAAACCTGACAATGCGTATCGGCATTGATCTGGGCGGGACCAAAATTGAAGGCATTGCACTGGATGAGCGTGGCCAGGAGCTGGCGCGCCATCGCATCAATACCCCACGAGGTGATTATCAGGCGACCATCGACGCCGTGGTCTCGCTGGTCCGGCAACTCGAGACGGATACACAGCAAAGCGGGTCCATCGGTATCGGGATCCCCGGGGCCATCTCCCCGGCCACACAATGGGTCAAAAACGCCAACTCCACCTGGCTGATTGGCAACCCCCTGCAGGCTGATCTGGAACAGGCCCTGGGGCGCCGGATACGGATTGCCAATGATGCCAATTGCTTTGTGGTCTCAGAAGCAACGGATGGCGCCGGGGCCAATGCCGAAATTGTTTTTGGGGTGATTGTCGGAACCGGCACCGGTGGCGGCGTATATGTCAGAGGCAGGGAAATAACCGGTATCAACGCCATCGCCGGGGAATGGGGACACAACCCGTTGCCCTGGCCAACTCCGGACGAATACCCGGGACGGGAATGTTACTGCGGTAAACGGGGCTGTATTGAAACCTGGCTTTCGGGTCCTGGTTTCACTCTTGATCATCAGCTCCATGGCGGGAAAGGCAACACAGCCAGAGAGGTTGTGGCCCTGGCCGGTAATGGTGACTCACTTGCCGAGTCTGCACTGCGGCGTTATGAAGATCGTATGGCGCGGGCTCTGGCAACTGTCATCAATATTTTGGATCCGCACATCATTGTGCTTGGCGGTGGCATGTCCAATCTGACTCGTCTGTATACCACTGTGCCCGTTCTGTGGAGCCAGTATGTGTTCTCGGATCAGGTGACAACCAAACTGCTCCCTCCCCGGCATGGCGACTCCAGCGGTGTCCGGGGTGCCGCATGGTTATGGAATGAATAGAGCTTCCTGTCGTTCCATTTCAAGTACGACAATCACAGCGCCAATAAAATCAAATTAATTCATCAGGCAGACAACGCCACGAATGTAACAGCGGACAAGGTTTAAATGGTTTGTTAAAGACGGACACAGGCATTCTTCTGTCATCACTGGCTCGCACCAAATACCCGTCTTAATAATTCTGTGGTACGTTTCAGGGGGTCATGCCGGATAGCTGCCTCTTCTCTGGCCAGGTAATAAAACATACCATCAAGTGTTTTCTCCATCGCATATGCTTCCAGATCGACTTTGATATCCGGCACGTAGGGAATGGCATAGTACTTGTTCATCACCCTGTCGTAGGCCTTGATAACCCCTGCGCTGGCCAGGGTCGATTTTACCACCGGTGACATTTCACGCTTTAACGCCGGAGTCATCTTGTTCTGAAAATAACGGGTCGCCGCATCATCCGGACCATTATAGATTTGCATAACATCGTCCCAGGACATATCGCGAATCGCTTGCCAGAACAGTTGCTTTGTCTTGGGGACGGCCTGTTCAGCCGCACGGTTCAAGCTTAATTCCAGTTCATCGAGGTACGACGACAGGCCGACTTTCTGTAAACTCTGTTGCACTTTGGCGAACTTGTCCGGCAAAGGAATATGAATAGCCGGATCCCGGTTAAACCCGTTGCGCTTACCAATTTGCGCAACAACAGTATTGGTTCCCACTTCAAGGGCCTGTTTCAACCCGGCTGCGATCTCCTGTTGGCTTAAAGGCTGACCTGACACCTGCCCATAAATATCCTGACCAATCTTTAACCAGTCACTGCTATCGGTCGTTTGGCATGCCCCAAGCCAGCCCAGGCAAGACGCCAGCAGGACCAATATCGCCGACTTTTTCAACCTTATCATGACAATTTTGCACCCTAATTATCGCTATGAGATTGCTTCGCTACGCTCGCAATGACAACCCGACGCGTCATGGCGGGAACCAGGATGGTGAAACAATCTCCGCATGCATCGCATGGTTCCGAACTAAATTGCGCTTGTTTGCTCGTGGTTATCGGCTGAACAACTGCTTCACTTTACCCGTCATGACAACCCACGTATTTGCGAGGAACAAGGTGACGACGCAATCTCAGAGCTCAAAATACAAATTTTTCCACTCCGGATTAAACCGGTTTATCAGATCCCGTTTCTTCTGACGCGATCCTGCCTTGAGCTGTTTCTCTCTCGTTATAGCCGAAGCCGGATCATCCAGGAACTCGTAATACACCAACTTGTTAACATTATATTTCGTTGTAAAACCTGACATAGTGATGCTTATGTTCGAAAACACACCGCATCAGGTCGCGGGTCATACCGGTATATAAAACGTTATTATATTTGTTAGAGAGAATGTGAACGTAAAATTGCCTTTCCATGGCTTTTTTCACTCAATTACTCTGTTTTTCGAAAAACCAGGTCCCATACGCCATGTCCCAGGCGCTGGCCACGTTGTTCAAACTTGGTTAACGGACGGTATTCCGGCCGGGTACTGTAGTTACCACTCCCAGCCAGATTCTCAAAACCTGCCGCGCCGGTGATCACTTCCAGCATATGGTCGGCATAATTCTCCCAGTCGGTTGCCAGATGAAATATTCCGCCAGGTTTTAATTTACGTCTTACCAGCCGCACAAACATCGGCTGCACTATCCGACGCTTATGATGCTTCTTTTTATGCCAGGGATCGGGGAAAAACAAATACACTGCATCCAGGGAACCATCCGGGATCTGTCGTTCAAGTACTTCCACCGCATCGTCATTGCTCACCCGGATATTATCAAGGTGCTGTTTCTCAATCTGGAGTAACAGATTCCCTACCCCGGGCCGGTGAACTTCGATCCCAAAATAATCATTCTGTGGATGATTCGCTGCCATTTGCGCCAGAGAAGTGCCATTACCAAAGCCGATTTCGAGAACCCGAAACGCCCGGCGACCAAACAAGGCATCCAGTTCAAGCCCGCCCTGCTCTAGCGTGACACCATAACGGGGAAACAGATCAGCCAGCGCCCGTTGTTGCCCCTTGGTCAACCGGCCTTCGCGTCGCACAAAACTACGAATGCGGCGCATGGTTATATTTTTATTCGCATCTGTGGTCATAATTCGTTATAACATTCTACACTTGTTGCCAACGGTGATTACCAGATGACCGGAGATTGAACTCGACCGACCCGCACAATGGCAAACTTCTCTGAATATATCGATTTGATTGGTGAGTGGCTGCAGTCCATCAACCAACCCGCCACCTGGCTGCAGGCGGCTATTGTACTGATTTCCCTGTTCCTTGCGAGCCTGGTGTCGCGTTACTTCGGGGAGTTAATTGCAGGCAAGACCACGGCGCAACCTTTACCCAGTATCAAACAACTCACCCTCAGTACCGCAAGGCGAATACTGTTTCCTATTACCGCGCTGTTGCTGGTTCTGATCCTGCGCCTTGTCCTCACAGCATTGAACCAGCCTGTGCAGTTGTTAAACATTGCCGTCCCACTGCTACTTTCCCTCGCCGGGATTCGTTTGCTGGTTTTTATTTTACGCAAGGGTTTTACCGTCAGCCGGGCATTGAAGGCCTGGGAGAACATCATCAGTACCCTGATCTGGATAGTCGTTGCACTGTACCTGCTGGGCTGGCTACCCGGCATCATGCAAACCCTGGACAGTCTCGCATTTCGTATTGGCGCTAACCGTGTCTCCCTGTTATCGGTCATCAATTTCATTATCCTCAGCGCCATTCTGTTTACCTTCGCCATGTGGCTGTCCAATTACGCGGAACGCCGCGTGCGCAGCTCCAAGCATCTGAATGCCAGCCTGCAGGTCGTCCTGGCCAAGTTTTTGAAATTCTTTCTGATTGCTCTGGCGATACTGGTGGCACTGGATGCTGTGGGAATCGATCTCACCGCCCTGACCGTGTTTGGCGGTGCCCTTGGTGTGGGGCTGGGTTTTGGTCTGCAACGTATCACCAGTAATTTCATCAGCGGCTTTATTTTACTGTTTGACCGCTCTATCAAACCGGGTGATGTCATCAGTATCGGCGACAAATTCGGCTGGGTACAGGAATTACGCGCCCGTTATATCGTTGTCATGGACAGGGACGGGGTGGAGACGCTGATTCCCAATGAGAATCTTGTCACCAGTGACGTAATCAACTGGAGTTACAGCAATCCGAACGTCCGTCTCAAGATTCCCGTGTCCATCAGTTACGGTGATGATCCGGAAAAAGCGCTGGCGCTGTTGAATGAAGCCGCACAAAACTGTGAACGGGTACTGACCGATCCCCCGCCGGTGGCCCGGCTCATGGAATTCGGGGACAACGGCATTAACCTGGAATTGCGTATCTGGATCAATGACCCGCAGAATGGTCTGTCCAATGTACGCTCGGATCTGAATCTGGCAATCTGGCGCTTGTTCAAGCAGGCTGGCATCACCATACCGTTCCCGCAGCGCGATGTTTACGTCAAGACCCTGCCACCCCCGGCCCCAGGCTGATTAAAACCCGGCGGTTAGATCCAGCGTTTCTTCTTGAACAACAACAGCATGCCCCCTGCGGCAATCACCATCCCGGTGAGCGCGAAGAAGTAGGCATTATGAAGTTTCAATTCCGGCATGTACTCGAAATTCATTCCAAAAATTCCTGCCACCAGGGTTAAGGGCAAGAAGATAGCTGAAATCACTGTCAGCACGCGGACAATCTCATTGGTGCGATGCGCTACGGCGGAAAAGTGCATCTGCACCAGAGCATCCACTTCACCTTTTTGTTCATTGGCAAATTTCATGACCCGTTCAATATGTTCTGTCAGATCGGTGTACCGTACCGCCAGGTGATCATCGAATTCCACATCCGTATTTTCCCGCCAGGCAAGCACGGCATCGTGTTGCTCATCGCAGAGCATGGCCAGCCGCCGTAAATATGTGCTGTGCTGCATCACCGCCATCCAGTTATCAAAGGGGTTGTTGGGATCCAGCAGATCTACACGCCAGGTTTCCAGTTGTTCCAGTAAAGGCTCACGCAACGATAAAAAGCGATCCACCATTTTCGCCAGGATGGCATGCATCAGTCCAACCGGTCGTTGCGGGATCCGTCCGGATTTGGTGAGCATGCGTTCCAGCACCAGCGGAATGGAAACGCTATCGGCATCCCGAATCGTCACCAGCAGCCGTTCAAAAATAAAAAACACTGTCGGCCGTGTCACAAACTCATGAGTATCGGTAGTACTGCTGATACCACGAAATACCAGCATGTCATACTCTTGCGTCTGATCGTAAAACGAGGGATGAGCGTGGTTCAGACTGTCTGAGACATGACGTTCGTGAATGGTACAGCCGGTTAATTGCTGCACAAGGGCAGGCCAATGACTACTTGCCGGGTCATGCCGGATACATTCGAGCCATACAAAGCCGGCTTCGGGCATGCTGGTGATGCCTTCCCGCAATTCCACCTCATTGCCTGCAACAAAATGGACGACTTTCATCATATCCTCCTCCTTCAGTGTCACCCGGATCGCTGAGTACTTTATACCCGCGACGAGTGACGCTATCCAGTCACGGCGTGTAAACCGTGACCTGGCTGAGATGAAGAAGCCCGAAGAATTTAAAAGAAGGTCCCTTCCAGGGGAGAAGAGGCACTGGCATAACGTCGCCGCGGCATACGCCCGGCAAGGTACGCCTCCCGGCCGGCTTCGATGGCCTTTTTCATGGCCGAGGCCATCAGCACCGGCTTTTGCGCCGCCGCAATGGCGGTATTCATTAACACCCCGTCACAACCCAGTTCCATCGCAATCGCCGCATCAGAGGCCGTGCCTACCCCGGCATCCACCAGGATCGGTACGCTGGCATTCTCGATAATCGTCAGGATGTTATAGGGATTGCGTATCCCCAGGCCGGAACCAATGGGTGCCGCCAGCGGCATTACCGCCACGCAGCCCATGTCTTCCAGCCGTTTGGCGATAATCGGGTCATCATTGGTATAAACCATGACCTTGAAATCTTCCTTGATAAGTAATTCGGCCGCTTCCAGAGTGGCGGTGATATCGGGAAACAGGGTTTTTTCGTCTCCCAGGACTTCCAGTTTTACCAGGTCGTGGCCGTCGAGCAGCTCCCGCGCCAGACGACAGGTCCGGACCGCCTCCTCCGCGGTATAGCAGCCGGCGGTGTTGGGGAGGATCGTATATTTACTCGGCGGAATGACCTCCAGCAAGTTGGGCTCAGCGGGGTTCTGGCCGAGATTACTACGTCGGACGGCCACGGTGACGATCTCCGCCCCGCTGGCCGCAATCGCCTCACGCGTCTCGTCCATGTCCTTGTATTTCCCCGTTCCAACCAACAGGCGGGAATGGTATTCCTTGCCGGCAACTATCAGCGGCGTGTCATTACGTTCTGTCATACTGCTTCCTGAACTGCGTTAGATTTGGGTCTGAATCTGACCCGGAAAAGTTGAAATTATAGCGCCTTGCGGCACTGGCAGGTTAGCCCCCCCCGACCGCGTGGACCACCTCGATGCGGTCTCCCGGCCGAAAGGCATGCTTTTCGTAGGTTGAACGCGGCACGATTTCGAGATTGACCTCCATCGCAATACGCTGGCCCTCCAATCCCATCGCATCCACGAGCTGGGCTGCCGTATACGTATCCGGCACCTGTCGCTGCTCACCATTGACGATAATCTCCATCGCTATAGCCTAACGATCTGTGGCCCGCAGCGTCAAATATCAGTAACATCAGGCACTTCTTCGCGTAGTTTCATGGTTGGCATCGAAGCGAAATGACCCAATATACCAATTTCATTCCCGCCAATGTCGCCGGCACCCTGGACGGGCTGTTTCGAGAGCGGGTGCGTCTCACACCGGATGACGTCGCCTACCGGTATTTCTCCCGCAGCCGTAAGAAATGGCGGGATCTAAGCTGGGCCCAGATGGGGGATGAGGTCAGCCGCTGGCAGCAGGCACTGTCAGGGGAATCCCTCCACGAAGGAGACCGGGTTGCCGTCCTGATGCGCAACTGCCCGACGTGGGTGGCATTTGAACAGGCCGCCCTTGGCCTGGGACTGGTGGTGGTCCCGCTCTACACGGATGATCGGCCAGATAATATCGCTTACATCCTGAATGACTCCGGCTGCAAGCTGCTCCTGCTGGAGGATGAAAAACAGTGGGCGTCCCTGGCAGTCCACAAGGATGAATTGCCCAGTATGCGGCGTTTTATGATCCATCGCAGCAAGCAGGCAGAACCGCATCCCTTTGATGAACGGGTCTGTCTCAGTGAAACCCGCCTGCCGACCAGCTCGGCTCTGCTGCACGAGCGCGGTGGTGACCCCCATAAACTTGCCAGTATTGTCTATACCTCCGGAACAACCGGACGTCCCAAAGGCGTGATGCTGAGCCACCATAATATTCTTACCACTTCACAGGCCTCGATTGAGGCCCTGCTGGAAAACGACGGTAAACACACCATGCTGTCGTTTCTGCCCCTGTCGCATACCTTTGAGCGAACCTGTGGTTATTACGTCGCCATGATGTGCAACATCTCGGTGGCCTACGCCCGCTCCATCCAGCAACTGGCGGACGACCTGCAAACTATCCAGCCTACGATTCTGATATCGGTGCCGCGCATCTTCGAGCGGGTGTATGAACGCCTGCATCAGCAACTCAGGAAACAGTCGCCACTGCATCGTCTGTTATTCCGGCTGGCCATCACCGTCGGTTGGCGACGCTTTGAGACAAATCAGGGACGCCGTCACTGGGTCCCTGCGCTGTTAGTGTGGCCTCTGCTTAACCGCCTGGTCGGGAGCAAGGTTCAGGCAAAACTGGGGGGACGTCTGCAACTGGCTGTCAGTGGCGGGGCCGCCCTGTCACCCGTGGTGGCCCGCACCTTTATCGGTCTGGGCCTGAACGTCATCCAGGGCTACGGTATGACCGAGAGCAGCCCGGTACTGACCGCCAATCGGACCAGTGACAATGAGCCCGCCAGTGTGGGCAAGGCCTTGCCCGGGGTCGAGCTGCGTATCGGTGACAATGAGGAGTTACTGGCCCGTAGCCCGGGGGTCATGCTGGGCTACTGGAACAATCACCGCGCCACCAGCGAGACCATCACCCCCGATGGCTGGCTGCGCACCGGGGACAAGGCGCGTATTGATAACGATTTTGTCTATATTACGGGGCGCATCAAGGACATTCTGGTCATGTCCAACGGGGAAAAGATTCCGCCCGCCGATATGGAAAATGCGATTGCCCTCAACCCCACGTTCGAGCAGGCCCTGCTGATTGGTGAAGGCCGCCCTTATCTTAGCGCCCTGGTGGTATTGAACAGCGAAGAATGGTTTCCCCTGGCACGCCAACATGAGCTCGATCCTTTCGAAGAATCCAGCCTCGGTGATCGGCATCTGCATAACACCCTGCTGAAAAAGATTGCCGAAGCCCTGCATGACTTTCCCGGATATGCCAAAGTGCGACGCGTTGCCCCTCTACTGGAGGCCTGGTCGGTCGAAAACGGTTTGCTGACTCCCACCCTGAAAGTCAAACGCGCTAAAGTCCTGGTCTCGCATGCCGATCTTATAGAAGAGATGTATCGCGATTGACATTGCCCCGGCTAGCTATACCAGGCTGGAAACCATCTCGTAATCATTCCCATCCCGGGCCTTCAGGCAAGCCTGAAACAGGAGGCCGCCATGAAACTGGAACTCGAGCCGATTGAAGGAGAGAAGATTCTCACGGAGGAAGAAAAGGAGCGCCTGAAACGCCGCACCCGACCTATCCCTCCCGACGCATTGACTCGCTTTACCGCGACTGACCAGCAGGAGATCAAGAATTTTCTGATTAACTTGATCGTCCTGACGGAACACGTCGATCATGACCGGCAGCATGAAGATCAGTTTCAGGATCATGAACAACACATGTTATCCCTCAACCAGGCCCGCCAGGCCTTGTTTCAAAATCGGAGTCCCGCACTGGCCGGTTTCATTACCCTGCTGGAATTGTGTCCCAGTGAAGCCTGGAAAGAATTCGAGGCATTTCTTGCCTTTCTGCGGGAAGAAGACCTGCGCCATTATCATCAGGCCCTGCAAAAAAGCGGCATCAATGCCGCCGCTGACAACCCGTTTCTGATGCAGGAAGAGGACAACATCGAGGCGGAACACATGGCGCTGACCATGAAGGGCAGAATCACCCCCAGGGAAGTCCAGGATCTCATCAGCCATTACCCTCTCGAGGATCTGGTCAAGCACCTGATTGATGCCCGCCGGGTAATGTCCGGAGAATTCTGGGATGCAGGATTCTATGACCTGTAAAACATCCTGACTTCCTTGCATCGCCCCATCGGTTCGACTGCCTGCTGCGACAAATAATATCCAGAATTTCAATCAGTTAAAGCGAGATAGCTCGCACTATAACTAATCCGCAATAATTTTAAAGTTTCTCTCTCGCCGGCCGTTATTTCCTAGGGTATAGAAAAGAAGTCATAGATTCCGGGCAAGGGGGAGTCCCCCGGAACTATATAAATATACTGGCAATCCCTCACTGAGATGACAGGAAGGCTCGTCATCAGTACCGACAGACGGCAAGTCGGACATCTTCAGATGCCACGGAACAATTGCTCTGAGAGAGAAAACATGGGGCAAGGGTGTCCGCCGGTAATCACATGCAAGCGATGCCACACCCCTTAAGAGAGCTGCAACATTGAGTGTTCGCCGCCTGAAACCTGACACTGTTTTATCTGTTTCATGGCGTGACCCTTCGGTGTCCAGCTTGTGTTTAATTCTATGGAGGAACAGAGGGACATGTGGCGTAACAAGAGACATTGCGTCGTTGCTTTTATTTCTGCATTTGCATTGTCAGTAAATGCTGCGGCTGCTTCAGTTACCACCCCGAAAGAAGTTAATATGATTCGTTGGGCCGGGTGTGGCATTACCAAGAAAGCCTTTATGGCGGAACTGGCCAAGGCATTTGAGACCAGAACCGGGATTAAGGTTCAACTCCAGGGCGGTGGCGCAACCCGTGGCATCCGTGATGCCGCTTCCCTTAAAATCGACCTTGGTGGAAGTTGCCGCATGAACCTGCCGGGGATTGAACGTAGCGAATTGCATGCCAGCCTGCACCCTGTTGCCTGGGATGCCCTGGCCATCATCGTTAACAAGAAAAATCCGGTTAACAATATCACTACTGACCAAATCAAGAAGATCTATCTGGGGCAGATAAAAAACTGGTCTGAAATTGGCGGCCCCAATGCGGCAATCCATCTATATACGCGCCGCGGGAAATATTCAGGTGTTGGCTATACTATTCGCCAATATCTTTTCCAGGACAGCTCCACCGAATTCGTTTCCGATTATGTGGTGAAATCGTCCGGCCCGCTGGAAAAAGCGATAGAAAAGAATCCTTTCGCCGTTGGGATTACCGGGATCAGTAGCGCGCGTAAACGCAACGTCAAGATCATCGGTTTCGACGGCAAGACACCGACATTTGAAAATGTTCGGGATGGGAATTACGGTCTCTATCGCCCGCTGTATCTGGTAACCAGTCCACAACCCTCTGCAGAGGTAAAACAGTTCGTTGAGTTTGCGCGCTCGAAGGAAGGCCGCAAGATTATTCGCGCTAATGATACGGTACCTTATAAAGACGCCCCCCACCTGATGTCCAAGATGCTGATTTACGGGTTTGGGGTAAAATAATCACCCGGTATTCCCGCTCTCATGTGGCCCACTCCGGTGGGCCACACTATTTTTAAAGCCGCTTTACAGCGCCCAAGGTCAACAGGATGGACTTGCAGCATTTCCTGGGGGTAAAGCAATAACAAGACTCGCTAACTTCTTGTTGTGAGCCCGGGCAATGATGCTTAAAATTAAAATTCATGTTCGAATAGTTCAATGATAAACAGGGCGCTTCTCAAGCTTCAAACGTGGGTTTGACAAAATTGCCGGGAGCAATTTTGAACATCGGAGCCCCGTTTTACGGGCGACGATGGCCCGAAGGGTGGAGTACAGGGAGGTACGGAATCTTCCCATCACCAGGATGGGAATCGCGGTAAAATATAAATATATGCGGGTGTAGTTCAATGGTAGAACTGGAGCTTCCCAAGCTTCAAACGTGGGTTCGATTCCCATCACCCGCTCCAATTCATTACTCCTCCCACCTTTATAACCTCGCATCACGTTGGGCGAGGATTTGCGGCCGACTGGTCACTTCTCTATACCCTTAATTTTTTTGGTGTCAGCCGGCTATTTCTTAAGTAATCTACTAAAGAATTTGTTTGCCACGACCGATAATTCAGAGACATCTGGATAATTCATAACAACTAACAAAAATGCGAGGTTTCATGATGCGCAAACCGCTGCTTGGCTTTCCTGCTTTGATCATACTGCTCGCATCCTTCGGCACCGAGTCATATGCGGCGGATTCGGAATACCCGGGGCGCAAAATCTATCTTGATACACCTTACATCACCCTTGAGCAGTTTACCCAGGAATTCAATGATGTAATCGTAGTTGATGTCCGGTCCGGCTATGAATACTCGACCCTGCATATCAAGAACGCATTTAACATTCCACTGAATTCAAAAAATTTCATCCAGGAAATGCAGGGCCTACGTAAGCAGCAACCACAGAAAAAAATTATTACCTACTGTAATGGCAAGACCTGTATGAAGTCTTACAAAGCCGCAAGCAAATGTCGCACTAATGGTATTGAAAATGTTGTTGTATTCGATGCCGGTATTATGGATTGGGCCAGGGCAAAACCTGAATTATCGGTCCTGTTAGGCAAGTCACCGATCGATCCTGCACGCCTGATCAGTAAAAACAGGTTTTCCCAACACCTGCTGGAACCCAATACTTTTTTCAAACAGGCCAATAACTCGACCCCCCTCATCATTGATGTTCGCGATCCACTACAGCGTGCCGGGATGGCATTATTTATTGGACGTGAAAAACGAGCGGCCCTCGATGACACGAACAAGCTTGGAAAACTGATAGCCCAGGCCAAACAGGAAAAACGGCAGCTTTATATATATGACGAAGCTGGCAAACAGGTCCGCTGGTTAATGTATTTTCTCGAAGATCAGGGCGCAACCGACTATTACTTCATGAAAGGTGGAGCCAAGGCCTATTTCAAGAGCATGAGTTCCGACTTCGCCCAGGGAAACTGATCTTACAGATATAAACTCTGGAGCCTGGTTTTATTTTTATCCCACCTACCCCATGTTTTGTCGTAATCTTCTGATAACAAAACTTGCCCATCAGACCATAATCTGATGGGCAACTTCATAAGCCAAGCCTGTATTTAAAACCTTGATTATATCTTGTACGTATTACTACGTAGTCCCGCCCTATACAACCAATTCTTGGCGCAAAAATCCGAACGATATCGAACTTGATGCTTGTCAATTACTAAATGAATATCCGTATAACCCACCCTGTAAATCATTCCCACAATTGACTAAGCTTATTGTGCGCTGGCTTTTCGGGTATTAAAAAACATGCTCGATTTGTCATATAAAATTTCAAACCAATAACAAGCGTCATGGAGACATAACGAGGGGGTGAAAATTGTTATGTGTCCTATGTTTCGAACCACGGCATACACACTTGCCATACTCGTCTCCCTGTTGCCTGGTCCCTTTGCCCACGCGAAAAAAGAAACCACAGCCGATGTTTTGGCCAGCCTGATTGAAGCAGGAGGGACTTATG
>JBECLA010000092.1:0-19865 GCA_040235565.1 Thiohalomonadales bacterium
GCTACTCGGGGACAACCCTTCGACGCCGCCGAGTCCCGCAGAGAAAATCAGATATCTCGAGCTGTTGTTTGAGGGAGCAACGCGAGCGAGTTTACAGCGAGAGCTGATTTTCGCGAGGAACGAGGGCATGCCTATTCTCAATGACTATTGAGAATAGGCACAAGTCGTGGGGTGCCGTTTCTTTGGTTACTTTCTTTGGGCAAACAAAGAAAGTAACCCGCCCATAGCGGCACAGCCGCGGGGCGGAATAAAATATAGATTCAAAGGTAACTCTTCCTCAGCGCGATAGCGCGGGGCGAAATAAACACAACAATGAAAGATGAGATTGCCACGTGTTGCTCGCAATGACCGTATAACCGGCCTCGGCTTTGGGCCCACCCCTCCTTAACAAAGCGGCACGATCCTACCGTTTCCTCGCCAGCGTAAGTCCATCACCAATCGGCACCAGGCTGATGCTGACCCGCTCGTCCTTGTGGAGCCGGTCATTCAACTCACGCAGCGCCAGCGTGTCGGCCTCCTGATCCGATGGATCAGCGACCGCCCCGCCCCACAAGGTATTGTCGAACATTATCAGCCCGCCACGGCGCACCAGTGTCAGGCAGCTTTCGTAGTAATTCAGATAATTGGTTTTATCGGCATCGATGAAAGCCATGTCAAACGTTTCCGTCCCGCCGTTTTCGATCAGGTTCGCGAGCGTGTCCAGAGCGGGTGCGAGATGCAGATCAATGCGTGCCTCAACCCCGGCATCGCGCCAGAAGCGGCGTCCGATCTCGGTCCATTCCCGGTTGATATCACAACATACCAGTTCGCCGTGTTCGGGCATGGCTTGCGCCAGGCGCAGGGCGCTGTAGCCCGTAAACGTGCCGATTTCGATGATGCGTTCGGCGCCGAGCATTTCCACCAGCAGCGCCATGAACTGGCCCTGCTCGGGAGAGATTTGCATTCGACTCATTTCCAGTTGCGAAGTAATCTCACGCAGTTCTCGCAGCAAATCATTTTCCCGCACCGAGTGATCCAGCAGGTACTGGTAGAGGGTCTCATCCAGATTAATGGTGCGGTTGCTCATAAGTCTTCATATCCTGTTTATACCTGTGTAAAACATAACACTGCGTTCTCGAATAAACGACCAGAAACCCTATATGTTATTGAATAATAATAAATAAATATGAGCATCATTTTCATAAACAGCAATCTGGAGGAGGTATTAAGGTGATGTTAAGTTTAGCCAGATAAGATCCGACCCACCGGACAATGGTGTAAATTATTTAACACGGGCAACAAGGTTATAAGTATTAAATGACCTTGGAGTTGCATCCAAACGACTAATTCTCTTTCACTGCTTTCATATTTCCTGTTAAACATTCAGTCCTTCATGGTAGATACAACCCACCTCGTTTCAAACTGGAAGAATACAACGCTTATTCTGGTAACCGCTTTTTCCCTGTTACTATTCTATAACATTGCATTTTTCAGGAACATCATTGCTGCCTATCCGCTCACCCTTGGCAACAGTCTCTTTATCGGTTCGATTGCCCTCTTGCTGCTTGGCCTGATCACAATATTACTGACGCTTTTCAGCTCCAGATACACTATCAAGCCTGCCTTGGTTTTTATCGTCCTTCTGTCGTCATGCGCCAGTTATTTCATGGATAGTTACAATGTGGTCATCGATACGTCCATGATAGACAACATCATTAATACGAACTTATCTGAATCAGCTGACTTGTTCAGCCTCAAACTTGTCATCTACCTGTTCCTGCTGGGCATAGTGCCATCGATTTTTATACTTAAACTGAATATATCTTACAGCACGTTTAAACAAGAATTTATTACAAAATTGATAATTCTTGTTATTGCCCTGGCCGTTATCATCTCGCAGATGTTAATTTTCAGTAAAAGTTACAGTTCGTTTATCCGGGAGCATAAAATGCTCAGGTACTATACCAATCCTGTTACTTACCTCCATTCCAGTATCGCCTATCTCAACCAAAAACTCGGTGTCAGCACTACAGTCATGCAACCCGTTGGGCAGGATGCAATAATACCTGCATCAGACGATGACCGGGAGCTGGTCATATTGGTGATTGGTGAAACAGCGCGGGCCGATCGCTTTTCGTTAAACGGCTACAGCAAACAAACCAACCCGTTATTGCAAAAAGAACAGGTGGTTAGTTTTAATAATGTCACCTCCTGCGGTACCGCAACTGCCGTATCCGTACCCTGTATGTTTTCATTCTATACAAGAGACAACTATTCTGACGAACATGCCAGAGATACTGAAAACTTGCTTGACGTTTTACAGCACGCCGGTATTACCATATTGTGGCGAGACAATAATTCCGACTCGAAAAACGTCGCTCTGCGCGTTCCATATCAGGACTATAAATCACCGGACGTAAACCCGGTATGCGATGAGGAATGCCGGGACGAGGGCATGCTGGCGGGATTACAAGAATTCATTGACAAACAGACCGCTGGCGACATTCTCATTGTGCTTCACGCAATGGGCAACCACGGACCTGCGTATTACAAACGTTATCCCGGGACGTTCGAGAAATTCACACCGGCATGTCACACCAATCAACTGGAAAACTGCACCAATGAGGAGATTAATAACGCCTATGACAATGCGATTTTATATACCGACTATTTTTTGTCCAAGACTATTAACCTTTTGAAGCACAATGATGACAAATACGAGACTGCCATGTTCTACATAAGCGATCATGGTGAATCACTTGGTGAAAATAATGTGTATCTACATGGCTTGCCCTATATTTTTGCCCCGGACACACAGAAAAAAGTAGCAGCCGTACTCTGGTTGGGTAAGCGTTTTTATGAAGACAGTCTGAACATCAATACGATCAAGAAAAATGCCGATAATGCATTTTCTCATGACAACCTTTTCCATACGATACTTGGCCTGATGGAGTTGAAGACTGCCGTTTATGACCAGAATCTGGACATCCTCTCATATGCCAGAAAGAACCACTTAACCAGACTGACAACCCGCTAACCTGCGCAAACCATCATTGCGACACCTTTGGTCAAGAATGCATAGCGCACATATGACAAACTGATGACTGTCGTCCAGACTGCACCACAACGATAACAAGACAGAACGATAATTCACTTTAGCCCGTTAACAGGCACTCATCCGCACGACTGGATCATTCCGGTTACATGTCCTAAGCTGTCATTGCAAAACACCTCAACTTGCCGCAACATCCACATACGGGTAACCACTTACTGGTTCTGATAAAAAAATAGAAAGCGTAAACTACCCGTGAAGCAACCTGTGATGAAAAACAACCTCATACAACCTCAACAGGAGAAATGCTTGTGAAAGATATAGTCTGGGACCACGTACTCAGTATCGGGATCGATGAAATCGATGAGGACCACCGCAGGCTGGTGGAACTTTTTAACCTTCTCAACCATTCAGTAACTGGTGGGGAATCGCAAGAATATCTGGAGGCGGTACTGGCGGAGCTAATCAATTGCACTGTCTGGCACTTCAGTCATGAAGAGCGCTTGATGCTGAAGTATGGTTATGAGGGATTCGCAGAACACAAAACGGAACACCGGGAATTGGTCAACAGCGTCAAGGAGCTACAACAGAAGATCCTGCAGGCGGGAAAATTCGAGGCGAATGAAGATCTCGACTTTCTGGAGCGTTGGTTAACTCAACATATCCTCACTGACGACATGAAACTGGGTACTTATCTTGCCCAGACGATGTGAGCGTTGCTTTTCAAATACCTTACAACTTCAGTCGGCGATCGCTACCAGACATTACAGTGACGGCTCTCCAACAGTTGCTGCCAGAGACCACCGACACTGGTAGCCTGATTCAATTCCAGTTGCAGCGCAGCCTGACCAAAGTGTTCGCGCAGGCTGGCGAATAACAAGACGTTGATCCGCAATGACGTTTACCCGGGCGCCACAGGTTGTTCACGCTGCGTCGTGGGGCGCTCTTGTTGTTCAACAGTTTCACCCGACATGACCTGCTCATACCATAGGTCATGATGTTGTTTGGCCCAGGCTTCATCCACCTCACCAGTGAACATGCCTTCAAAGGAGCCCTCGTTACCGATGGTACCGAGATAAATATGACCCAGCACGAAAGCGCTGAGAATGAGTGCGCTCACGGCATGGATCACATTGGCACTTTGCATGACCCCACGCTCAAACGCCAGATTGGGAAACAACATGACGATACCGGAGATCATCAAACCGATACCCGTAATAAACAGAACCCAGAACCAGATTTTCTCTGCGCCATTGACCTTGTAAGCATGTGCATGCTGTTTACCAACATACCCACCGCCGATCTTGAACCATTCCCAGTCAACCTTGTTGAGAAAGTTCTCCCGGAACCACATGGTAAGCATAAGTACCAAACCGACCACAAAGAACAGTGACAGATAATCATGCACCAGCTTGGCAAACTGGGCATAAGTGGCAAATCCCTCATTACCAAATACCGGAATCAGTACGGCGCGACCGTACAATAGACTCAATCCGGTCAGGGCAAGGAGAATAAACAGGATCGCCACAAACCAATGCAATGATCGTTCGTAGACCGTCCATCGCAATAACTTTCTATCGGTACGTTGCTCCAGCTTGGCCTTGCCAACAATCAGATGGAACAGGACCAGGACAACCACGGCAAGACCGAGCGTCCATGATCCCAGGGTGGCAACCGGACCGTTGCGTATCTGCCGCCAGTTCTGACCACCATTCTGGATAAGTGTATTGGTCTCCTGTCCCTTGACTGCGGTATACCCGCTATCACCCTGACGAACGTCACGCCAGTAATTGGCGCGGGGATTGGAATCGTTCTTGAATTCGGCATACGCCGCGTTGAAGCCAACCATTTGCCAGCTAACGAGCAGCGGTGCGGTCAGCACCAGCAGTGCCGTCAAAGTCATTACCCAGACTTTGCCCATGCGACGCTTGCTTCGAGATCGTGCCTTCGGTGCCTGTTTTGACTGTGCTGTCATAGCAATCTCCTGTTTATCAGGCCTCACCGGTCGTATTGCTCACTGATGCGACGATCAAGTTGCTGAGCCAGTTCAGGTGAGCGGGCCCGTTCGCTTTTCAGGTAACTGTCATTCGGCACCCATGGTTCCTGCACATGGGTGTTGCACGCTGCCAGCATGATGGCTATAGCCAGCAGTAATCCTGTACGGAAGCCCATCATGTTCTGCTTTCCCTTGTGTCTCTTATCCAATCAGCGATCGCTCTGGCCTGCCTTGAAGCGTTCATCCAGATCTTTCTGTAATTGCTGTTGTTTCAACTCCGACAACAGCGGGTCCTTCTGACCCTTGTATTCGCCCGGTTCATGGATGCTGACGTCGACATCCTCATAGCAGCCGCTCAACATTAACGAACTGCTGACAAGAAACAATACGGTTACCAGTATGCGCATCGTTCTTCCTCTGACCGTGTAAAAAGTTACTTGGTCCCGTAGGCAGCTTCCCAACCCCAGGTCTGGGGTCGCCCGCCGCGCTTGAGTACCCGTTTGCGATAAATATCCGCCACCAGGTCACCATCACCCGCCAGCAGCGCCTTGGTTGCACACATTTCGGCACACAACGGTAACTTACCTTCGGAGATACGGTTGCGTCCGTACTTGGCATATTCCGCATCGGAATTATCTGCTTCCGGACCACCCGCACAGAACGTGCATTTATCCATTTTGCCGCGCACTGCGAAAGCCGCCTGTTGCGGGAACTGCGGGGCCCCGAACGGACAGGCATAGAAGCAATAGCCACAACCGATGCACTGGTCCTTATCGTGCAGGACAATCCCGTCTTCTGTGGTATAGAAAACATCCACCGGGCAGACCGCAGCGCAAGGTGCGTCGGTACAGTGCATGCAGGCCACAGAGATGGATTTCTCACCAGGTTGGCCATCGTTGAGGGTAACGACACGCCGCCGGTTCACACCCCAGGGCACCTCGTGTTCATTCTTGCAGGCGGTGACACAGCCGTTGCATTCGATACAACGCTCGGCATCGCAAAGAAATTTCATACGTGCCATAAATGAGTCCTCCTTAATTAGGCCGGCCGTATTTCACACAAGGTGGCCTTGGTCTCTTGCATTTGGGTTACCGAGTCGTACCCGTAGGTAGTTGCTGTGTTACAGGCTTCGCCACGGACTACGGGTGCCGTGCCCTCCGGATAGCGATCCACCAGATCCTGGCCCTGGAACCAGCCGCCGAAATGGAACGGTGTCCAGATGACACCGCGGCCAACTCGCGTCGTGACCATGGCGACTATCTTGATACGCCCACCTTCTGGGCCTTCCAACCAGACCCATTGGCCGTCCTTGATACCACGATCGTTGGCATCAGCAGGATTGATCTCCACGAACATGTCTTGCTGTAGCTCGGCCAGCCAGGCATTGGAGCGGGTCTCCTCACCACCACCTTCATATTCCACCAGACGACCGCTGATAAAGACCAGTGGATATTGGCTGGAATAGTCCTTTGACTGGATCGAGGCATACAGTGTCGGCAATCGCCAGAAAGCCTTGCGATCAGCGTAGGTGGTGAATTTCTCCACCAGATCATACCGAGGCGTATACAATGGCTCGCGATGTACCGGCACGGGATCCGGAAACTGCCACACGATGCTGCGCGCCTTGGCATTTCCAAACGGCGCACAGCCATGCTTGATGGCAACTCGCTGGATACCACCGGAGAGATCCGTCTTCCAGTTACGCCCTTCCGCGGCTTGTTGTTCGTCAGTGTCTAGATCGCTCCACCAGCCCAATTGCTTGAGCATATCGGCGGTAAACTCTGGATAACCGTCCCTGATTTCCGAACCGACGCTGTAGGAATCATCCGCCAGCAGACTGACACCATCGCGCTCGACACCAAACCGTGCGCGGAAGACCAGACCGCCTTCGGCAACCGGCTTGCTCGGGTCATACAGGACCGGCGTGCCGACATGCTTCATTTCCGGTGAACCCCAGCACGGCCAGGGTAATCCGTAGTATTCGCCGTCCAATGGTCCACCCTCGGCTTTCAGGGTCGTGGTATTGAAAGTGTGCCGATACTTGGCATGTTCCTTGAGCCGTTCCGGGCTTTGACCGGTATAGCCGATGGTCCAGGTTCCGCGGTTGATCTCGCGTAATGTATCCTCAATGGAAGGCTCGCCATTCTCAACCTTGATATTCTTGAACATCTGGTCGGCGAAACCGAGCTTGTTGGCCATCAGGTACAAAATGGTGTGGTCCGGCTTGGACTCGAACAGGGGTTCGATAACTTGTTCCCGCCATTGCAGTGAACGGTTCGATGCCGTTACCGAACCATAGGTTTCAAACTGGGTGCAGGTCGGCAACAGATAAGTATTGTCTTTGCGCTCACTCATCACCGCCAGATGGGTCGGATAGGGATCCGAAATCACCACCAGATCAACTTTTTCAATCGCCTTCTTCATGTCGGTACCACGGGTCTGACTGTTGACCGCATGGCCCTGGAAGAAAATCGCGTGGATATTGTCCTTCTGTGACAGGTTGGCCTTGTCTTCCAGAATCCCGTCGACCCAGCGTGAGACCGGCATACCCGGGATATTCATGGTATAGGCCTGTTTACCGCCGCCAGCATCGTACTGGCTGGTCATATCAAAGCGGTTCTTCAGCCAGTCGTAATCGACATCCCAGACCCGCGCCCAGTGTTGCCATGCACCTGCGGACAATCCGTAATAACCTGGCAGGGTGTGGCAATTGGGGCCGACATCTGTCGCACCCTGCACATTGTCATGGCCACGGAATATATTGGCACCGCCACCCGATACACCAATGTTGCCGAGCGCCAGTTGCAGCACGCAATATGCGCGGGTGTTGTTGTTTCCGATATGGTGCTGGGTACCCCCCATGCACCAGATGATCGTGCCAGGGCGATTTTCGGCCATGGTCTTGGCCGCCTGATACATTTCCTGTTCTGGCACACCTACCACGTCTTCAATCGTTTTGGGATCCCATTGCTTGACTTCTTCCCGAATGTCCTCCATGCCATAAACACGTTGCCTGATGTACTCCTTGTCTTCCCATCCGTTTTCGAGGATGTGCCACAACAGTCCCCAGGTAAAGGGAACATCGGTACCGGGTCGAATACGGATATATTGATCGGCATGTGCCGCCGTACGGCTGAAGCGGGGATCGACGACGATCATCTTGGCGCCGTTTTCTTTGCCGCGCAGGATGTGCTGCATGGCCACCGGATGGGCTTCGGCGGCATTACTGCCGACAAACAACATCGTCTTGCTGTTATGGATGTCGTTGAAGGAATTGGTCATCGCCCCGTAGCCCCAGGTGTTGGCGACACCAGCCACCGTGGTGGAATGACAAATCCGTGCCTGGTGATCGACATTATTACTGCCCCAGAACGCGGCAAACTTGCGTTGCAGGTAAGAACCCTCATTACTGGCCTTGGATGAGCCGGCCATCCACAGACTATCCGGGCCGTATTTGTCGCGCATTTCGAGGAGCTGGTCACCTATCTCATTAATCGCCTGCTCCCAGCTGATCCGCTTCCATTGGCCATTGACCTGTTTCATCGGATACTTGATGCGATGGGCACCGTGACCGTGTTCCCGTACGGAAGCACCTTTGGCACAATGTGCGCCCATGTTAAAGGGTGATTCGAAATCCGGTTCCTGTCCGGTCCACACGCCATTTTGAACCTCGGCGATGACGCCGCAACCCACTGAACAGTGAGTACAAACACTGCGCCGCACCGTTGTTTCAACCCCGGCTTTCGGGGCAGTATCCGTATCCATTGCAGCATGTGATTTACGCATCATCCCAAGCGGTAACATGTTGGCAACCGCGACCCCACCCAGGGTCAAGCCTGAGCGGTGCAAGAACGTACGCCGATCAATGGCTTCAGCAAAAATAGCGCCGCCATGCGGCCTACGTGGCGCGGCCACTTGCTGATCCGAAATCTGTTTCTTTCTGAGTTTCATTGCTGAACCTCCAAGTAGCATTAAGCCTTTGGTGCGATCAGGGTAAAGGTCAAATCTGAGCCTTCTTGTAATAGGTACGGATATGTTCGGTTAGACGATAGCCCTTGGATGCCGAGACAGCCTCATTCTGTGGTCTATGCTCCCGCATTGGTGTCGTCTTCGCCTGGGCGTTGTTGAGTGCCAGGATCCCGGCTCCGGTCGTACCGCCTAACACCATCAGTTGTTGCAGAAAACGACGGCGCGGTAATGGAGTCTGTTTGAACTGTTTCATGTGTTCACTCCTCAATCATCGACAATATCAAGATAACGCTTTTCCAGTTCAATAAAATGACCTCCCAATTGGCCAACGGCTTTGTAGAAATTGGCTGACGGGGCATGCTCAATATCGGAAAAGCAGCGTGTCAACCAACCAGCCAGATGGGCACGGAAAAATTTCTGTTGTACAGGAAAGGATGAAGCGTTATTGATCAGTATCGTCATGGACTCGCAGACTGCGGCGATGTGATCCTCGGATTCACTGACATTGTCCTGACGTTCGATTCCCAGCTGGGCGAGGTCATAACGCAGTTTTGCCAACGGTCGGTCCATCAGATAGCCGGTCAGGTACCAGGAACCATAGGGTATGACTTCACCATGTCCCAGCCCGATGAATAGTTTATGGAATTCATCATCAAGCTCCTCGGGTTTGGCATGGATGGCGCTGAGTTTGAGCAGGTGCCAGCCAAGCTCGAGGTCGCTGTGTTGTTGCTGATTGCTGGTAATACTCGACAAGACTGACAAAACCTCGCTATCGGGTGTAGCCCGTAGCAATCTGGCCAGCAGGCTATACGTATTGCTACGCAACGCCGCATCGTCAAACTCGGCTGGATTCTGAACATTTTCAATGGAAGTGTTCGCCATCGTACTTTTCCTGCACCTTTCCTGAAAAGAGTGAGCAATGCCTGTGCCAGAGGCTGACGGAAAATAAAGACCAAAAGGGAGTCAGAGTGACAGTGCCAGGCAGGATTTTTTCGGTTGCCTGTTGAAATGTGACAATTTGTGCTACCAGCAAGTCTTCGCGAGACATTTCGTCTGTTCAGCTGCCCTGCTCATCCCACATATCATTGATGCGGCAGTCTTCACACATCTGCAGACGCCGCATTGCCCGGTCGTTATCGAACATCCAGTGCCCCTCCAGCTTGTTCTGGATGTTTTCAATGACCCGGCGGGTAGCAAACGGTTTGCCGCAACTGATGCAATGAAACGGCGCCTCTTCGTACAGCAGTCGCCTGCCACGCCGACGTTCCGTATCGCACAGGTAACGCTGTTGCCGGCTGATGGCATTTTCCGGACAGGTCTGCTCGCACAGCCCGCATTGCACGCAGTGCTCTTCGATGAATTTCAATTGCGGTGATTCGTTACCAGCCAGCAACGAACCGGTCGGGCAGGCACCGGTGCAGGCCATACATAAGGTACAGCGTTGCGCATCGACACGAATCTCGCCAAACGGTGCCCCCTCAGGGAGCTCGAGGATTTCCGGTTGTAATGAAGCATGATGGTAAAGATGTTCCAGCGCCAGGTGGATCATGGTGCGTTTGTCATCGAAGCCGGCATACGTGGCCACCGGTAGTTCGTTCTCGATTTCCGCCGGCAAAATTGAGAGACCTTCTGCGGAAGTGATCACCACGCGCTCCCGTGAATACCCCAGACCCTGCAGAAAATGGGTTGTCAGCGCCTGCTGTTGCTGCAGGGTATCCCGGATGCGCAACGGGGTGTCAGGACCCAGTACAACGATCACCTGCTGTGCCCCATAAGTCAGGGTGTTGAGCAGAACGGCCAGATCCAGGGCTCCCAACTCTTCGACTGAGATCGGAATCAGGTTTTCTTCCACCGCGGCCAGTTGTTGATAAACCGTATTGCTGTTTGCTTCTTCGAAAAATACAACGCGCGCTAGCTGCCCTTTTGCCTGGTGATAATCTTTCAATAACTGCCGCATGCGGTCCAGCGTATTGCCCAGAGCGGGATAAACATATTGCATGGCACCGCTGGGACAGACTGCGGCACAACTGCCACCACCCTGACAAAGATAGGGATCGACCTCAACCTGTTCACCGATAGAACGGATTGCCAGCGTCGGGCAGGCATCGATACATCGGCTACATGCCGTCATTTGATTGCGCGCATGGACACAGATGTCAGGGTTATATTTGAAGTAGCGGGGCTTTTCGAACTCACCGACCAGTTCCGGAATAACAACAAGATAAGACGCCAGTTTATTGTTATCACCTCGGGTTGCAAAATAGCCTGGCGGCGAGATCTGCGCATCGAAATACGGTTGGGTTGACAAATCCAGCACCATATCGAGTTGCGGCCAGTTCCTGCCGAGTAGCGATTTTAGCGCCAGGGTCTGATTTCCCCGATCGCGCAACACTATCTGAAAATCGCCCAGGTGCCCTTCAATCCGATCCACTTCGGCATGTAAAAAGGGGATGCGATCATCAAGTGTCGGTCGTTGTGCCGCGGGATCGGGATCAACAATGGCAATCGTGGCAAGTTGTTCCACTAACTGTTCGGCCAGTGGCGCCGCCTCCGCGGCTGGACCAATAATCACCAGGTGTCCCTGGCTGTGATATTCGATGACCGAGGTGGTGGCAACAGCCTGCTGCTGTAATGCCTGGAGAGCCCGTGCCCGTGCCGCACCGTTGGTAGTGCGTTGGGCGAGAGCTGCCGGCTTCACAGCTGCTTCGGCAATGGCAGTATCAGAATTCATCGCGCTCACACCTCTTTGTGTTCCTCATCGATAGGGACGACATCGGACACGGCTTGAGTGTCTGACGCCAGCGGAGGGTCGTTATCGGCACGCTCCTCATCCAACGCCGGTTCGTAAACCTCTTCATCATCATTTGACACAGCAACAGCTACCTGCCCATCGTCCGCTACAGCCTGCTTGAGTTTTTCATTCTCCTCGCGCAGTCGTTGATAGGCGGTCACGACATTTCCCAGGGGCTGAAACCCGGTGTAATCTTCGGCATAGTCATCCAGGCCATCACAGACATTGAACTTGTCCATGTGAAATAATTTGCGTAGTGCTTGCCGCTTGATCGTGTCGCTGACACCCTCGCTGAAAAACATGCTGACTTCACTGTTTTCATCCAGAGAGTCGATCGACGGCAGTTCCTGTTCACTGACGACGTGGTCTTTCAATGCCGGGGTTGACTCCGGAGGTTGCGACACGTTTTGCACGTCCTGGAATTCCGCTGTTTCACTTTGCTGCCGCTTGCGCTGCGACCAGCGTTGCAGGAATGTCGGGCCGGTGTTGTTCATGCCGGAATTATCAGACATGGTGTCGTTTCCCTTTTTTGCCGCCCTTGTGTTGCCGTACCTGGCGGTTCAACGCCGACTGGTTTTGCATCACATAAACAGCCAGCCATTTTGAAAACGGAGCAACCAGTGGAGTGGAAAGAACAATGCCGTCAGTTTCCATGTGGGCCTCGGCATCAGCGAAATTGGCACTGACGGAGACAGGTGCGATACCTGTGTCCGGGTGATCGTCCCGACACAGCACGAACAGCGAAGGTTGTTTGCCGATCAGGTTCTGATAATAACTTTGCAAGCTGTCACGAAACAGGTCGAGCCACAAGGCTGACCAGACATATTGTTCGTCTGCCTTGTCAGTCTGCACACGAGCATAATCTGCCTCATTCGATTGTATGTGCGTATGTCGCGGCAGTAATTCAACAACATCCCAATGGGGAAATTGCCATTGTCCCTGCTGCCGCCAGCAGCGGCTTAACACTACGGAAACGGGATAACTTATATCGGCATGTGGGTTCATGGCAGACAGATCTCGGACTGAAATCACGGCTAATAACCTGAATATATACAGCAAGTGTCATACCAAATATTGCATTGCCTATTTCCTCGAGGGATTTGTTTCCTCGAGAGAAAAAGCATTGCGACAGTTTTCACCATTGCTCCATTGAAGGTGGTGCAATCTGTCGCACCTCGTCTGTCAACGATCCGACCCGCATGGAATAATTACAGTGAATTCCGCTGTTTTTTTACCAAGGTACACTTTTTGCAAAAAATACGATGACATGGTGAACACATCGAGCACGACATCCGGAAATAAGACACAGTTTTCATGCCTGATATCGATACCACAACCAGCCCGACCCTGATTGACAATTTTGGCCGCCGTGTCAGTTATGTACGCATCTCGGTAACCGATCGGTGTGATTTTCGTTGTGTCTATTGCATGAGCGAGAACATGACCTTCCTGCCGCGCGCGCAGATACTCACGCTTGAGGAAATCGCCCAGCTTGGCCGTGCTTTCACCGAACTGGGGGCAGACAAGATTCGCATTACCGGCGGTGAACCACTGGTACGACGCAATGTGTTGTGGTTGTTCCGGCAACTGGGTCAGTTGCCAAAACTGCGTGAACTGGTGATCACCACTAACGGCTCACAGTTGGCAAGGCATGCCCGTCCGCTACGTGAGGCGGGAGTAAACCGTATCAACATCAGTCTCGACAGCCTGCAGCCGGAACGTTTCAAGCGAATTACCCGGGTGGGCGATCTTAACAAGGTATTGCAAGGCATCGATGCGGCTTGCGCGGCCGGATTTGAGCGTATCAAGCTAAACAGTGTGATTCTCAAAAACCGTAATCATGATGAGGTGACGAACCTGGTACACTTTGCCATCCATAAAGGTCTCGATATCAGTTTTATCGAAGAAATGCCGTTGGGGATTATCAGCGACCATGACCGTGCCGAGGCGTATTACTCCAGCGATCAATTACTCAGTGATTTGCACCATAACTTCAGTCTGTACCCGACCGATGAAACCACCGGTGGCCCGTCGCGTTACTATCGTATCAAGGACAGTGACACCCGGGTCGGTCTGATCTCGCCGCACAGTCATAACTTCTGCAGCAGTTGCAACCGGGTCAGGGTGACTGCCCAGGGACGGTTGCTATTGTGCCTGGGCCAGGAACATTCCATGGACCTGCGCAAGATACTGCGCGAGTCTCCCGATGATCTTGGTCGGCTCAAACGTGCTATCCAGAAGTCGATGGATCTCAAGCCCAAAGGCCATGACTTCAACCTGCAGGAGCAGCCCGTCATTCTGCGACACATGAGTGTCACCGGAGGTTAATCATGCCTAAACCGATACTCTCCGATGCCAGACTCTCGCCGACTTTTCCGATAACCGCCGTGGATGAATACGGCGATAGCCGTGAAGTTTTTGTCGCCGGGGAACGGCCGTTGACCCTGAAGGTAGACGGTCAGGAAATCGTCACTCTGATGACCCTGGGCAACTATCCCGAGGCACTCACACTGGGCTATCTGCGCAACCAGCGATTGATCGACAGCATCGATGAAGTTATCCGGGTCTGGGTCGATTGGGACAAGGAACGTGTCGATGTCACCACACGCCACGGCAGCGGTATCCAGGATGAGCGCATGCAGGGCCGGACCGTTACGACCGGCTGCGGCCAGGGGACAGTCTTCAGCTGCACGCTGGATAAAGTCTATGGCCGACGACTTTCCAGCCTCCAGGTGAAACAGTCACGGCTGTATGATTTACTCAAGGCTGTCAATGACTTCAATGCAGTCTATCGCCGCGCTGGTGCCGTGCATGGCTGCGCATTGTGCCACGACACACAAATCATGCTGTTTGTCGAGGATGTCGGTCGACACAACGCCGCCGATGCCATTGCCGGTATGATGTGGCTGGACGATATCCCTGGTGGGGACAAGACCTTCTATACCACCGGACGTCTGACGTCGGAGATTGTGATGAAGGCGGCACAGATGAACATATCGTTACTGCTGTCACGTTCCGGCGTTTCGCATATGGGACTGGAGCTGGCACAGGATCTGGGAATTACCCTCATTGCCCGTGCCAAGGGTCAGCATTTTCTGGTTTATAGCGGTGCCGAGCACATTGAATTCGATGCGATCCCCAGCATACCGCGTTCAGCCGGCCCGGTAAGCCGCAAGGTTTCGGCCTGAACCATGGCAACTACCCTGCACACGGAAAATTCTTCCTGGTTATCAACCAGTGACAAGCCTGACGCCCGACGCAGCCCCACGTTTCTGAATGCCAAACAACTGGCTGAGTATCTGCAAATCAACGAGAAAAAAATCTATGCGCTGGCCAACGATGGCCGCTTGCCTGGTACCAAGATCACCGGCAAATGGTTGTTTCCCAAGTCGTTGATCGACAATTGGCTGCTGGAGTCGAGTCACGGTGGAATCCTCACCGATCGCCTGCTCATTGCCGGTAGCGACGATCCGATGTTACATCGACTGGTAACTGATTTGATCAATACTTTCGACGCCGAGGCGCTGATCAGCTATACCGCGACGGGAACTACCATGGGTCTGTCATTGCTGGCACGACGGCGGACCGATGTCTGTGCCATTCACTGGGGACCATTACAGGAAAGCCATATCCGACATGCTGCCCTGATTCAGCAGTACGCCGAATCGAACCAATGGCTGATCGTGCGTCTGTTTCAACGTGAGCAGGGTTTCATGCTGGCGGCGGGCCTGGAAATCGATAACATGGGTATCGGCGAGATCTTTCAGCAAAACTGGATCTGGGCCATGCGTCGTGGCGGTGCCGGTTCACAACGTTTTCTGGAAGATACGGCTGCCGCGTACGGTGTGGATCTGGGCGAGCTTAACAGCGCACTGCAGATGCAAACTGAACGGGAAGTCGCTTCGTTACTCAGCCGGGCACAGGCTGATATCGCTCCGGGACCACGCAGTGTGGCCCGCGAATTCGGCTTGCAGTTTATTCCGGTTGGCTGGGAAGGATTTGACCTGGTATTGCCACGCGCTATCTATTTCCGTCAGCTGTTCCTGGCCCTGTTGCAGCACCTGACCAGTCACGAGATGCAGTCTATCGCACAACAGTTCGGTGGTTATCGGTTTGAGCAGAGTGGCGATATTATCTGGTCACCCTGCTAACATTACTTCTCCAGGGCGATATCGCCCCGGATCTCCAGGTCCAGATCCAGATCCTTGATACTAAGCTGCATCACGGCGTTGAAATGCTCATCACCGTTCAGTTTGCCGTTTTCCATGGCATCCTGGATTGCACCTTCAATTGCCTGCTGTGACTGAATACCGACCTTTTTGAGAAACCGTCTTATCTCGGTGTTCATGGTTTCATCATTCATAGTAGACCTCACCCTTAATTGCTGCTTCATGTGAGTACAGTTCAAACATGGCGTGCATCTGCGGTGACATCTTTGGTTCATGCAGCAATTGCACACAGAATACCGTGCCTTCACCCGGCATAGAACTGACATCCAGACTACCACCATAACGGTTAACCAGCCCGTAACTTACCGACAAACCCAGTCCCGTGCCCTGACTTTTCTTGGTGGAATAGAAAGGATCGAATATTTTGACTATATCATCAGAATCAATTCCCTCACCATCGTCGTGAATCAGGATAGACACATCACCACCCTTTAATTCATGTGTACTTATTTCGATCTTGCCATTCTGATCTATGGCATGGATGGCATTAATCAGCAGGTTGATCAACACCTGCTGCAATTCCTGCGCGTCGATCCGTACCCTGCAGTTTTCAGCAAAATGCATGACAATATCTGCCTGTTTACGCTCGGCTTCATGGCGGACCAGTAATGTGGTGTCCTCGATCAGTCGATTAACATCTGTCATCTGTAAATTCAGTGTTGATGGTGAAGCCCGTGAATATTTCAACAATCTTTCCACAATATTTCGGATGCGATATACCTGTTCATAGATCAATGATATTTCCTTTGATACTGGAGATGTTTTTTCTCCCAATTCTTCAATCACAAGGTCCATGTTACCAAGGATCACAGCAGTTGGATTATTGATCTCGTGAGCCACACCTGCGGTCAGCTCGCCCAGCGCCGCAAACTTTTCGGACATCACCAGCTGTTTGCGGGTCTTGTTCAACAACTCAATGGTGTTTTCCAGGCGATTATTTTTCAGGCGTAATTCCCTGGTCCGCTCGTATACTTGTTGTTCCAGGTAATCGGCGGAACGCTGGATCTGGGCGTTGCGTTCATGCAGCAGATCGAGCATGCGATCAAAGCGCTCGGCTACTGCCCCGATCTCATCGCGGCTTTTGATATTACCAATACGCAGATCTTTACCTGCTTCCTGGGCATGGATGACCTCGGCAATACGCTCTATCGGCTTGAAGATTCGTCTTGCCCCAAGTATGGTGAGTACCGCCGTAAAGAAGACCAATGACAGTAATAACATACCGAACAATAGCAAATCCTGCAGATACGTCTGCCGCAACGGTGCCACGAGGTAACCTGCTTCCAACATGCCAATAACATTATTCTGGTAATCACGCAGTGGCTGGTAAGCACTGAGATAGACGCCGTCCGGGGTCGTCACTTTACCCACCCAGGATTTATCCTGTTTGAACACAGCCTGCCGGACTTCGGGGGGTACCGTGCTGCCCAACACCTGTACCCGGTTTTGGCTTTGCACTGTCAGATTGGTGGCAATGCGCATATCATCCAGCACGATACTGATCAGACCGTTGCCACCTTCGGGCAGGCTGCCGGGCCCATACACCAGCTCATGAATCGCATTGACCAGTTTGGTATTATCATTGAGTAAAAGCCCGCCTTCCAGCAGTGCCACGGTTTGTCCACGCTCATTCTTGATCGGGTACACTGCACGCATCACCAGGGCCCGATGTTCGGTATCAGAGATTTGTTTATCCGCTGTCGTTTGTTGACTTGTGATTCGTGCATCTTCTGCCAGACCGTGACGTTCACGAGTGAGGTAAGCCGAGGTATATAATTCAAGACCTACTCTCGGCAAACCGCTGTGAACCACATCCTGAATCAGCGGCGAAGGCTTGACCTCACCGCTGAAAACAGTGTCATCAAAAAGCCACTTACCCTTGGTGTTAACCACATGGACAAAATCGAGTCCTTCGGTCACCTTGAGAACCTGCAGTTGGTTCTTGAGGCGTTGCTTGTTGGACTGACGCATGGCGGTAAAGAAGGCATGTGATTCCGCAAGCTGGGTAATCGCCTGGAGGTATTTGTTTTCCTGTCGCTTGAATGATGCACTTGCCACGTTGATGTCAGTATGCACCCGGCGCGATAGCTGCTCCTCGGCAAAGGAATAGGTGCGCTGCAGGATAAAGGTAAGAATCAGGGGGAAAAAAACCAGTATGGGCAAAAATACAAGCAGTAACAGCTTGTATCGGAAGCTTTGATGAACACGATCTAGGAATCTTTTTAACACACCATTCTTCCTGGTGAATTAATGAATATTAAAACCATTACAATATCGCTCACGCTTGTTTGTGTCTGGACATCCAAAGCATGGGCTGGCCATCAAATCGACTCAGGATCCCACTCATGCAATTTACGCTCGATGGTCTTGCGCGAGACACCAAGCCGTCGAGCGGCTTCGGACTTGTTGCCTTTGACAAACTTGAGCATGTCCAGCATGTAGCGCTGTTCCACATCACGCATTGTCCAGCCGGTCGGAACCACTAGCTTGCCATCGCCGTTGTCGGACTGATTCGCGGCAGCAAACATTTCCGTAGGCAACTGGCCAAGTAACAGAGTGCGCTCGAGCACATTGCGCAGCTCACGAACGTTGCCGGGCCAGCTATAGGTTTGCAGCTGGTTGATGTCCTGATGGCTGAGCGGATAGGCCGGTATATTCAGCTCATTCGCGAGCTTATGAATAAAATATTTCGCCAGCAGCGGAATATCTGAAGTCCTGTTGCGTAATGCCGGCACTTCCAGAGTCAGCACATTCAACCGGTAAAATAAATCTTCCCGGAAATCCCTGGTCTTGACCAGGTCTTCCAGTTTGTGGTTGGTTGCCGCAACAATACGACAGTCAACCTGGATTTCCCGCTCCGATCCCACCGGCCGGATTGAGTGGGTCTCCAGCATGCGCAGCAGTTTGGCCTGCATGGATAATGGCATTTCCCCGATCTCGTCAAGAAACAGGGTGCCCTTGTCAGCAAAATAGCACAGCCCCTGACGTGCACTATGGGCACCGGTAAAGGCCCCTTTGGTGTGCCCGAACATTTCGCTCTCCAGCAGATCCGGAGCGATAGAACCACAGTTCACCGGCACAAACGGCCCGTTACGCCCGCTCTGTTCGTGGATCGCTTGTGCCACCAGTTCCTTGCCGGTACCGGTTTCCCCCTGGATCAATACGGTCGACTGTGTCGGCGCAATACGCCGTACCAGCTGAACCAGTTGCTTGATCTCCGGGTTCTCACCGATAAAGGTGATTGGACTGTGATCTTCGGAGGATATGCCCGGATCGTTGTAGCGCGCAGCAAAGACATCACGCGCCTTGTTACGTTGTTCCAGACAACGGCTGATAGATTGCTTGATCTCTTCGGCACGAAATGGCTTGAGAATGAAGTCACAGGCACCACCGCGCAGGGCACGGATTGCTACGTCCATATCCGCATAACCGGTAATCAGGATAACATCGGTATCATGATCCTGTTCGCGTAATTGCTGCAACCACTCGGAGCCGCTAAGCCCTGGCAGTCGATTGTCGACGATCATCAAATCAAAATGGCAACGCTGGCGCAATTGCTCGGCTTCAGCAATATCTGCTGCCACTTCGACCAACCCATACTCCTTTTGCAGGACCCGCTGCAGAAAATTTCTCATACCGGGTTCATCATCAAGTATTAATATTGCAACATCCATCAGTACCGTCGGCTTCATTGTTTCGCCTCCCGGCTGGTTTTGTGTGAAACGACAGGTGATTCTCAAGTAGAAATGCTCGGCCCTCGGAACCTGCCTGGCATTGAAGAACATCAATGCGAGTATTTAAGTAAAACGCAAGATGACAAAGCTTTCCAGTTTTTCGCAGCAAACTGTC
>JBECLA010000075.1:0-16574 GCA_040235565.1 Thiohalomonadales bacterium
CATTCTCCGGTGGAAGAGTAAAGTTTGCTAAACTCGGCAGGTATGCAAAGACTAACTAACAAACGGATTCTGCTGGGGGTGACCGGTAGCATCGCCGCCTACAAGGCCGCCGAACTGGTGCGTCGCCTGGCTGAGGCCGGTGCCGAGGTCCGGGTGGTAATGACCCGGGGTGCCACCGGGTTTGTCGCCCCGATGACGTTTCAGGCGCTCTCAGGTCACCCGGTGTATCTGGAGCTGCTGGATAGCGAGGCGGAAGCCGGTATGGGGCACATTGAACTGGCCCGCTGGGCCGATGCCATTCTCATCGCCCCTGCGAGTGCTGATTTTCTGGCACGCCTGACCCAGGGCCGCGCCGATGATCTGCTTAGTGCCATCTGCCTTGCCAGTGATGTGCCCCTGGCCGTCGCCCCGGCGATGAATACCCGGATGTGGCAGAACCCGGCAACCCAGCAGAATGTACGGACCCTGGCAGCACGGGGTGTGCTGCTGCTGGGGCCGGATTCGGGGGAGCAGGCTTGCGGTGAAACCGGTGCGGGTCGGATGCAGGTCCCCGAGGCGCTCCTCGCGGGTCTGGCGGAAATATTCAAAAGCGGTGTACTCAGTGGCAAAACAGTGATGGTCACTGCCGGGCCGACCCGTGAAGCACTGGATCCGGTGCGCTATCTCAGTAATCACAGCAGCGGCAAAATGGGCTTCAGTGTTGCCACGGCGGCAGCCGAGGCCGGAGCACGGGTGATCCTGGTGAGTGGGCCGGTCAGCTTGCCCACGCCGGAGCACGTGCAACGTCACGATGTCGTCAGTGCCCAGGAATTGTTCGGTGCGGTTCTGGCACACATTCAAGGAGTGGATATTTTCATCGCCACGGCAGCGGTAGCCGATTACCGTCCGGTAAACGTTGCCTCTGGCAAGACCAAGAAGCAGGCCGAACGTATGACACTGGAACTGGAGCCGACACCGGATATCCTGGCCGAGGTGAAGGCCCGTTATCCGCGGTTATTCTGTGTCGGTTTTGCCGCGGAAACCGAGGCGCTGGAAGCATATGCCCGGGAGAAGTTAAAGCGCAAAGGGGTGGAGATGATCGCTGCCAACTGGGTCGGACCGGCAGCCACAGAAACCGCAGGTGCCTTTGGCAGTGATACCAATGCGTTGCAGTTGTTTTGGAAAGACGGCACTGCGGAATTACCCGTCGCATCCAAGGACAAACTGGCACGACAACTTGTTCTGCAAATCGCTCAGCTTGAGGCAGTCTGGGGACCTGGCACGATCCACGATGACAAAGTCATCAATCTGCCGGAAAGTGGCCGGGCTCCCCGTCGTTAGCTTGGCCCGTTCAGGACCAGGCTCATGGCTTTTGTCATGCTGCCGCTAAGGTCGTTATGATGCATAATTTAACAATGAGAAGCAGCATCAATGAATCGCGTTAGTCTTAAAATACTTGATTCCCGCCTCGGCGAGAGCATTCCACTTCCTGAATATGCCACTGGCGGTTCTGCCGGGATGGATTTACGGGCCTGTCTGGAGGAAACGTTGGAGATTCGTCCCGGTGAAACCCATTTGATACCCACCGGCCTGGCAATCCACATCGGTGATCCACGGCTGGCGGCAGTGATTCTGCCACGTTCAGGACTGGGGCATAAACACGGCATTGTATTGGGTAACCTGGTGGGTTTGATTGACTCGGATTATCAGGGCCAGCTATTTATCTCTTGCTGGAATCGGGGAAATGAATCTTTTAACATCGAAGTCGGTGAACGGATTGCTCAGCTGGTGTTTGTGCCGGTGGTCCAGGCGCAATTTGATATTGTGACCGACTTTGATACCAGTCAGCGAGCTGAAGGTGGCTTTGGGCATACCGGCCGGGCCTGACATAACCATAACAAGCAGAATGGGAGATCAGCGTGGCGAGATTAAGGGCCCGCAAACGGCGGAGCGCCAAGAAAAAAGGGGAAGGCCTGAGCCTGAAAGCGACGAGCCTTATCTCGATCTGCGTCTTTATCCTGATTCTTGCGGTGGCCATTTTCTGGGCGCAGTTAATGCCATTGCAAACGCTTCAGAGCAAGGCGGACGAAGCCTTGCTGGCAAAAAATACCCGTCTGGCCAGCCATCTGGCATTGCAGGTTGCCGCATATAGCCAGGCGGCACGAGGTATCGCCACTGATCCCCAGACCCGCAAATTGTTGCTCAGTGGCGATGCAATCGCCCTGCGCATCCGTGAACGTGAACTGGTGCAGGTTTTTCCGTGGGTGATCCGGGTGCGCCTGTTGCCCACCGGTATTCGCAACCCGGACAATACGAGCAAGCCGCACATCGGTTTCGCCTGTCTGGACATGTTGCGGCAGGCGGAAACCAGCCTCAAGGCCCCGCCGGTGGAAGTCCATGTCATTGGCACCCCCCAGCAACATGTGGAAATTCTGCAACCGGTCCTGGCGGCTGACGGGAAATCCGCCGTGGGTCATCTGCAGGTCACCCTGCAGGTTGAAATTTTGCAGCAATGGGTGAATGCCCTGCAGCCTGAAGGCTATTTGAGTCTGACCCAGTCAGTGGAAAACCAGCCAACCGTGTTATTGGCCGAAACCGGAGATAGAACCAATCTGGGGAATCGAACCGGCAATGTTGCGGTACCCGGCACCCGCTGGCAGCTTAATCTGTGGTTGCCGGGAGACGTTACCATCGGGGTATTCAATACCAACTTTATCCTCACCTTTGTGGTCGGCGGCTTGATGAGTTTTCTGTTGATCATGTTGTTGTGGCGTTCCCTGAGTCGTGCCATCAGTAATGATGTGGAAAGTTTCATGCAACTCCTGGTGAGTGAGTTGCGGGATCACAAACATCATCAATTCTATTTCCGCCTGTCCGAGTTTGATGATGCGGCGCGTAAAGTGGGTAACCTGTCAGCCTCGAAGCACGAGATGGAACGGGAGCGGGATTCGGATGCCGCCGCGATGACCATGGCGGATCTCAAGCTGGATCCCAATATGGAGACTTTCAAGGAGGAGGACCTGCTGGCGGTGGAGGAACTGAGCGATAGCAGCGCTTTTGAGGAAAGCCTGCGCCAGCAACAGGCCGCCACGAGTCGCGCCAGCGTCAAATCGGCTGCTCCGAAACCCCGGGCGGCAGCGGCTCCACCCACGCCCAAACCCGCTGCAGCGCCACCGGCCATGCCCCCGGCCGAGATTTTTAAAGCCTACGATATTCGCGGCATTGTCGGGCGCACACTGACGACTCAGCATATGCTCCTCATTGGTCAGGCCCTGGGCAGTGAGGCCATGGCACGCGGTCTAACCAGCATCGCCTTTGCCCGCGATGGGCGGTTATCCGGACCGGAGCTGGGGCAGGCCCTGGTGAAAGGCTTGCTGTCCACGGGGATTAATGTCATCGATGTGGGTATGGTACCAACACCAGTACTGTATTATGCCGCCGCTGAACTCGCAGGCGGCAGTGGCGTGATGCTGACCGGCAGTCATAATCCCTCTGATTACAACGGTATCAAGATGGTCCTGGGGGATGAAACGCTTGCCAATGAAGCCATCCAGGCATTGAAAACGCGTATCGATAACAAGGATTTTCTTACAGGAAACGGTCAATACCAGACCAATCCCCAGAGTAACCAGTACATCCAACGCGTTGTCAGTGACGTCAAGCTGGCCCGTCCACTCAAGATCGTGATTGACAGTGGTAACGGCGTGGCCGGTGCGCTGGCACCAAAGCTTTTTAAGACCCTGGGTTGCGAAGTGGTTGAGCTCTACAGCGAGGTGGATGGGCGTTTTCCGAATCACCACCCGGATCCGAGTCAACCGGAAAACCTGCGCGATCTGATTGAAATGGTGCAGAGCGTCAATGCCGATGTCGGTTTCGCCTTCGACGGCGACGGGGATCGCCTGGGGGTGGTAAGTCCGGACGGCAGTATCATCTGGCCGGACCGTTTGATGATGTTGTTCGCTGCCGATGTGCTGTCCCGTAATCCCAGTGCGCAGATCATTTTCGATATCAAGTGCAGTAATAACCTCACCCAGGCTATCTGGGAAAAAGGGGGTGAGCCGGTGATGTGGAAAACCGGCCATTCGCTGATCAAGGCCAAGATGAAACAATCCGGGGCTCTGCTGGCCGGTGAAATGAGCGGCCACATTTTCTTCAAGGAACGCTGGTACGGGTTTGACGACGCACTCTATGCCGGCGCTCGCTTGCTGGAAATCATGGCGGCCGATGACCGTCAACCTCAACAAATCTTTGCCAGTTTACCCGATGCCGTTAACACGCCCGAATTACGCGTAGATATGCAGGAAGGGGAACAGCAACGCTTTATGGATGAATTGATGAGTCGGGTAGACTTTGCCGATGCCAATATCATCATGATCGACGGGGTGCGTGCGGATTTTGAAAATGGCTGGGGTCTGGTGCGCGCCTCCAATACCACCCCGAGTCTGATCCTGCGCTTTGAGGGACGTGACCAACAGGCATTGGCGGAAATTCAGGAGAAATTCCGCAACCTGATGCTGGAAGTTGATCCCAGTCTGCAACTGCCATTCTGAACATGTTGAATCATTGTCTGGCACGACATGATCTATTGCCGCTATGCCGATAAAGCCCGCCGCTGCCCATAATATCGCCAAGGTTCTTGCGGAGGCGCTGCCCTATATTCAGCGCTTTCATGGCAAAACCATGGTCATTAAATATGGCGGCAATGCCATGGTGGATGACACATTGAAACGGGGTTTTGCCCGCGACATCGTGTTGATGAAACTGGTAGGAATGAATCCGGTCGTCGTGCATGGTGGTGGCCCCCAAATCGGCAACATGCTGAAACAGGTGGGCAAGGAAAGCCGGTTTGTCGAGGGGATGCGGGTCACCGACGCCGAGACCATGGATGTGGTGGAAATGGTGCTCGGCGGTCTGGTGAACAAGGAGATCGTCAACCTCATCAACCAGCACGGTGGTCACGCAGTGGGATTAACCGGCAAGGACGGGGATTTGATCCATGCCCGCAAGTTAACGTTTCAACGCCACAACCCGGAAATGAACGCGCCTGAGATTGTGGATATCGGGCATGTGGGGGAAGTCGCAAGTATTGATCCGGCGATCATCAACATGCTGGTGCAAGGCGATTTCATTCCGGTTATCGCACCTATTGGTGTGGGCGATGACGGTCAGTCCTACAATATCAACGCCGACCTGGTGGCCGGCAAACTGGCCATGACGCTGCAGGCGGAGAAGCTCATTCTGTTAACCAATACCGCCGGTGTCCTGGATGCCGATGGGAAGTTATTGACCGGCCTCAAGGCCAGCCACGTGGAAGAACTGATCAGCGATGGAACAATACACGGCGGCATGTTACCGAAGATCAAATGCGCACTTGATGCCGTCCATAGTGGCGTGACCACCGCCCAGATTATTGATGGCCGGGTTGAACATGCGGTGTTACTCGAAGTGCTGACCGATGAAGGTGTCGGTACTCTCATCAAACGTTAAGCTCATGAGCGAAGCTGCCAACAAAACCTCACGTCGTCAGCAAATTCTTGAAACCCTGGCGCAGGAGCTGGAGAAAAGTCCCGGTGAACGCATCACGACGGCCGGTCTGGCGCGGGCAGTCGGGGTTTCGGAGGCGGCCTTGTACCGCCATTTCCCCAGCAAGGCCAAAATGTTCGAAGCACTGATCGAGTTTATCGAAGACAGTATCTTCGGCTTGACCAATCGTATTCTGGAGGAACAACGTGGTTGTGCCATTCGCTGTGAAAAAATAATGTTGCTGGTGCTCGGCTTTGCCGCACGTAACCCTGGCATCAGTCGTCTGCTGGTGGGGGATGTGTTGGTAGGGGAAACAGAACGCTTGCGAACCCGTATTAGTCAGTTCTATGAACGATTGGAAACCCAGTTCAAGCAGGTCCTGCGCGAAGGAGAACTGAATGCCGAGCTAACGGCCAGTTTGCCGATCGCGCCTACTGCGAACCTGCTGCTATCCGTGGCGGAGGGCCGAATCAATCAGTTTGTGCGCAGTGGTTATCGACGCAGTCCCCTGGAAATGTGGGATGATCAGTGGCAATTACTGCTGGACGTATTGAAACAGGCCTGAGTCGTTATTTTTTCGCCGCTTCGGTTGGTGGTGTGATTCCCTTCAATTCGCGAAACCGTTTCAGGTCGGCTTCATATTGCTGCTGGAGGCTTTTAATTTCTTCCTGCTTGCGGGCAATAAAGTCGTCATTGTCCTTGATCTGGCGTTTCAGGCTCTCCATGTCTTTAAATATTTTTTCCGGTAGTTTTTCACCGGCGCGTTCATAGTTGGCCGCTTTTTTCTGCACCCCTGCCAGATTTTGTTGCAGGCTTTTGGTACCGGTATTGGTAATCTCAATAATACCTCTGATGGCTTCAATTTTATCATCATAGGAGATTTTCAGATCACGTTCCGTGGTGAACGTATTGAGCAGAATCATATCGCGCAGGCGTTGTTCTTCCTGACGGCGTTGTTCTTCCTGTTTCAGCCTGGCGAGGCGCTCGGCTTCGCGTTTTTCCGCCGCAAGCTCTTCCTTGGTTTTGGCCCGTTCCTTGACATCGACCACCATCCCACGTTCATTGATGACTTCGACGCGTTTCTGTGAGTATTCCGGTGGTACGGCACTACCGCATTCACGCACTCCTTCTTCATTAGTCCAGCATTTAATTGATCCAGCAAGCGCAGCCGGCGACCAGAACAGTGGGCTTAACAGACAAACAAGTAACCACAAAGTGGATAAATTGCGTACTTCCATTGGGTGATGTATTCGAGTTAAATTTAATCTCATATAAATCCCTGTTTTCCTTTTGCTCCCATGTATGAATATCTCCTTTTATTCATCGTTTCCTTGATAGCCAACGCATTTTCAGCCTTTGCCGGGGGAGGGGCCGGGCTGTTGCAGTTACCCGCGCTGATATTTCTGGGACTGCCGTTTAGTGTAGCACTGGCAACACACAAACTGGCAAGTGTTGCCTTGGGTATCGGCGCAACCACTCGCCACTTTAGGGAAAGAACACTGGAATGGCGTTTCTCCGCCATGATTCTCGGCAGTGGCTTACCCGGCGTGGTGCTGGGTGCCAGCCTGGTGCTACAGGTCCCGGACCGGGTGGCCGAACTCTCCCTGGGGATTTTGACCGCGGGATTGGGCATTTATTCCATGCTCAGCCCCAATTTGGGACAACGCCTGGAAGCCATCCACCGTACCGTGTCGGGATATCTCATCGGCGGGGCGGTGTTATTTGGTATCGGAGTGTTGAACGGTTCGCTGACTTCCGGCACCGGGTTGTTCGTTACCCTCTGGCTGGTCCGCTGGTATGGCCTGGATTACAAACAAGCGGTGGCCTATACCCTGGTGCTGGTGGGACTGTTCTGGAACGGCAGCGGCGCTCTGACCCTTGGTCTGCAAGGGACCATCCGCTGGGACTGGATTCCGGTGTTGTTGGTCGCATCCCTGCTGGGCGGCTACCTCGGTGCCCATTATTCCATCATGAAAGGCAACCGCTGGATCAAGCGGGTGTATGAAGCGGTGACCCTGCTGGTCGGGACAAAACTGATCCTGGGTTAATCAAATGCCATAGCGATCCCGGTAGGCCTTCACTGCAGTGAGGTTAGCCTCCATATCGGGGTGCTCCGCCAGATAAGCGATCAATTCTTCCAGTTTGACGATACTCAGCACCGGAATACCGTATTGTTGTTCCACTTCCTGTATCGCCGATAAGTCGCCACGCCCTTTCTCCTGTCGATCCAGTGCGATTACCACTCCTGCCGGTGCGGCCCCGGCGTCTTCGATGAGCTGCATGGATTCGCGAATGGCCGTGCCGGCGGTAATCACATCATCAATAATCAGGACCTGTCCCTGCAGGGGTGAGCCAACAATATTGCCGCCTTCGCCGTGCGCCTTGGTTTCCTTACGGTTAAAGCTGTAGGGAATATCACGCCCATGATGATCCGCCAGGGCGACACTGGTGGTGGCGGCCAATGGTATGCCCTTATAAGCGGGTCCAAACAATACATCGAATTCCAGCCCGCTGTTGACAATGGCTGCAGCATAATAACGTCCCAGGCGGGCCAGGGCCGAACCGGTGTTGAACAGGCCGGCATTAAAAAAATACGGGCTCACCCGTCCGGATTTGAGGGTAAATTCGCCAAAGCGAAGTACCTCACGGGAGAGGGCGAATTCAATGAAGGCTTTCTGGTATTCGTGCATGGCGCTCTACTGCAGGTCGTGGACGAGGCGTGTATGATACACGTTTTTCAAACACCCCGGAAAATCCCATGCGAGTGATTACCCTGAACGTCAATGGTATACGCGCTGCTGCCAGAAAAGGTTTTTTTGACTGGCTCAAGCGTCAGCGTGCCGATGTCGTCTGTCTCCAGGAAACCAAGGCACAGGAGCATCAGCTCGACGCCGAGGCGTTTTATCCCAGGGGATATCATTGTTACTATTTTGACGCGCAACAAAAAGGCTACAGTGGGGTGGCGATATACTCCCGCCAGGAGCCGGATCAGATTATTACCGGTCTGGGTTGGGATCACGTGGATACTGAAGGGCGTTATATCCAGGCTGATTTTGGCAAGCTCAGTGTGGCTTCGTTCTATCTGCCATCCGGTTCTTCCAGCGAACAACGTCAAATCAACAAACTCAAGTTTATGGATGAAGTGCTGACAGATTTCAAGGCCATGCGACGAAAACGTCGTGAATACATCATTTGTGGTGATTTTAATATTGTGCACAGGGAAATCGATATCAAAAACTGGAAAAGCAACCAGAAAAATTCCGGTTGTACCCCGGAAGAACGTGCCTGGCTGGATGTCCTGTTTGACAAGGTGGGGTTCATCGACGCCTTTCGGGTCGTCAATCAGAAGCCGGAACAATATACCTGGTGGTCAAACCGGGGTAATGCGCGGGCCAATAATGTGGGATGGCGAATCGATTATCAGGTTGTGACGCCGGGTCTGAAGGACAAGATAAAAAAAGCGGCAATTTACAAAGATACCTGGTTCTCTGATCATGCACCACTAACCATGGATTATGCGCTGGATTTATAATCCGATAATCTAATCGCAGATCAGTAGCTGGGCATTCGCCAGCTAATCACTGACCTGATGATAAGATTTCTGCCGTGCCTGTCTGTGTTTTGGCAATGTTCTGCAGGCTTTTTTCATTATTACAAAAACTGATCTCATCCGGTTTGACGTCATGGTGGGCTAATGCCTCATCACATTGCTCGGTATTCTCACAGGCATTGCAGCGATCCATATGCTGATGGATATCAGTGATATGCTCATTGTGCAAATAGGCGTTGGGATCAATTCCCAGGGCAAGCAGCATGTTATGCAGGCGTAATTGCTCGATTTTTTTCGCCAGCGCCTGACGATATTTCCTGCCGTTTTTCATGTTGAAAATGATGGCAGTAAACAGCAATACGCTCAGCAAGGTCACGAGAAAACCGAGCAACAGGGCAATGAGTAGTGAGAAAATGTCCATGGATGTTGTCTCTATTTACCAGGGCCGACAGGTCACCAACCGGTTGGAGATTTCAGCTGGCGTCGCGCTATTTAATATAATAGAAGAGAAATACCATTTATTCAGTGTGAAGCGCTTCGATCGGATCGAGATGTGCGGCCCGGTAGGCTGGCAATACTCCGGCAGTTAACCCAATCACCACAGCGACAGCCTCTGCGAGGAACACAAATAGCCAGGGGGTGTGGACCGGCAGGGCGGGAAAGGTGAAGTGGAGCAGTTGCGCCAGACCGATTCCCAGGACGAGACCGCTGATACCACCCAGTGCTGCGAGCACAATCGCTTCCCCCAGAAACAGGTTCAGTACCTGTCCCTGACGTGCCCCCAGCGCACGCAGCAAACCAATCTCGTTGGTTCGTTCATTGACGGCGATGGTCATGATGGTAACGATACCGATGGCGCCGACCAACAGGGATATCCCGCCAATTGCGGCAACGGCAAAGGTCAGCACGTTCAGGACCGAGCCGAGCACGTCCAGCATCTGTTGCTGTGTGGTAATGGTGAAATCTTCTCGGCCATGCCGGGCGATCAGACTGCGCTTGATGCTGTCCACTACCCTGGTCACGTTGGCATCTTCCTGATACAGCACGTCAATCTCGATCAAACTGTTACGGTTAAACAGTTCCATACCACGGGCAGTGGGAATATAGACCGTGTCGTCGACATCAAAACCCAGGATGGTGCCTTTGGATTCCATCACCCCGATAATGCGATAACGGTTCCCGCCAATGCCGATTCGTTGTCCCAGGGGATTGCGGTTACCAAAGAGTTCTTCGCGGGTCTTGCTGCCCAGGACGGCAAAGGCACGGGGTGCTGTCGGATTGTCGTCAGGCAGGAAGCGGCCGGATTTGACATCCATCTGAAAGGCTTCCGGCCACTGTGAGCCGGCACCATAGATTGTGGTGCGGCGCCGACGATTGGCGGCTTCTACCTCGGCGTTTCCCTGCACGATGGGAACCACAGCCTTCACATAGGGCAGACGCTTCAAGGCTTCCGCGTCCTCGATCGTTAGGGGACGCTCGGTGCCGAAGACGCCCATGCTGGTCCCATGGGTCGTGGTCCGACCCGGATTGATGGCGATGAGATTGGTACCGAACTGGGTAAATTCTGCCAGCACAAATTTGTGTATTCCCTCACCGATGGACGTCAGCAGGATCACGGCAGCAATCCCGACAGCAATGCCTAGCATGGTCAGAAAACTGCGCAAGCGATGCGCGCTTAATGAGGAGCTGGTGAGGTAAAGAAAGTCTCGCATTAACACGGGATCACTTCCTGGCGAGGGCGAGAACCGGATCGAGACGGGCCGCGCGCCTGGCCGGCAGGATGCTGAATAACAGGCCGGTCAGGATAGCTACCAGCATGGCGGTTGCTATGGCCCAGGTCGGGGCATAGGCCGGGATGATGGGAAAGGCATAGCGGATCAAAAAGCTGCCCAACTGGCCAAAGAACAAACCGGCGAGGGCCCCCAGGGTGGACAGCAACAGGGCTTCCGCCAGGATCAGCAGGATAATCTGGCGTTGTGCTGCTCCCAGTGCCTTGAGCAATCCGATTTCGGCCGTGCGTTGTGACACCGCCACCAGCATGACATTCATGATCAGAATGCCGGCGACAATCAGACTGATTGCGGCAATCCCGCCGACCGCGTAGGTCAGGGCACCGAGGATGCGATCAAACGTGGCAAGCACGGCATCCTGGGTGACCACCGTCACATCCCGTTCGCCCTGGTGGCGTTGTTGCAGGGTTTCGGTAATATATTGTTTCACCGTCTGCAGCGCATCGCGGCTCTTGGCTTCGACCAGGATGCGGAACAGCGAGGGGGTGTTGAATAATTGCTGTGCCGATGCGACCGGTATCATGATGGTGTCCTCCACATCGACGCCGATGGAGCGACCTTCTGAACCCATCACGCCTATGACCCGAAAACGGCGATCACCGATGCGTAACCATTCCCCCAGGGCCCGTTGCGGACCAAATAACTCTGCCCGTATTTTGCTGCCGATCACGCAAACGGACGTGGCGCGGTCCAGATCGGTGGCAGGCAGGAATCTCCCTTGTGCCAGTTCCCAGTGACGTATCGCCAGCATTTCGTGAGTTGTCCCGATAATGGCAACCTCACGCTTTTTGCTTTGCCAACTGACTTCCGCGGCGCCAACATTGATCGGTGCGATGCGGCGGACGTTGTAATTCCGTGTCAGGGCCTGGGCATCCGCTAGGGTCAAATCACGCGGGGTTTCGCCCATCATGGTGGAAGGATTGATGCCGGCGGTTTCGGAACGACCGGGAAAGACAATAATCAGGTTGGTGCCGAGGGAAGCAAATTCGCTGGTGACGTAACGCCGCGCTCCTTCCCCCAGCGAGGTGAGAATCACCACCGCGGCCACGCCGATCGCCATGGCCACCAGCATCAGCAGGGTGCGGGCCGGGTAGCCGCGCAGGGCCTGCCAGGCAAATACCGACACATCGCGACTATGCGGACGCATCACCGGCCCCGCGGAGTTGGTTGGCGATGATTCGTCCGTCACGCATTTTCAATTGCCTGCGGGCACGTTCACCGACCTCCAGATCATGGGTCACCACCAGCAGGGTGATATCACGTTGGTTGAGGGATTCCAGGACATTAATGACATCCTGACCGGCGATATGATCGAGGTTACCGGTGGGTTCGTCGGCCAGCAATACCCTGGGTTCGGTCACCGTCGCGCGGGCGATGGCGACCCGCTGACGTTGACCACCGGAGAGTTGATCCGGCTTATGGTGGGCACGATCTGTCAGATGTAATGCTGCCAGGGTGTCTGCCACGCGTTGTCTGCGTTCCGCTGCCGGCAGGCCGGCAAGCATCAGCGGGAGTTCGACGTTTTCTGCCGCGGTCAGACGGGGTACCAGATGAAATGCCTGGAACACAAAACCGATTTGCTGGTTGCGGGTTACAGCCTGTTCGATATCACTCAGGGTAGTGACGTCTTCCTCGTTGAGCAGGTAACGGCCGGCTGTTGGGCGATCCAGCAGGCCGATCAGATTGAGTAAGGTGGATTTACCCGAACCGGAAGGCCCCATAATGGAGACATATTCACCAGCGGCGATTTCCAGATTGATGTCATCAAGGGCGTGGACGATTTGGTCGCCCACTTTGAAATCACGTCGAACCTGTTCGAGCTTTATCATTGGCGGTTGCTGATTTCTGGCTCCGCCTGAACGCCGTCCTCGACGCCATCCCGATCCACGGACACCACCACCCTGTCGTTCTCCTTTAGCCCCTGCCGTACTTCGGTAAATTCCCAGTTACTGAGACCGCTCTTGATTCGTTGTTCATGCAGGATGCCGTCATCACCCAGAAGCAATACCCGGTTACCTTCCAGGATGGCCTCGGTAGGGATGCGCAAGGCCTTGGGTTGTTCTGCCAGGATAACCTCGATATCGGCACTGTAACCGGGAAGCATGTCATGACTGTCCCCGGTATTGGCAAAATCCACTTCGACATCAACGGTACGGGCCTGTTTCTCAATATCCAGCACATAGGGTGCAATGCGTTTTACCCTGCCCAGGAAGATTTGCCTGGCGAAGGCATCAAGCGAAATTTTGGCCGGCATCCCGACGCGAATTGCCGGGGCATCGACTTCGTCGATGGGTGCGGAAACATACAAACACCTGATGTCCACCAGGTCCACGGCCGCCGGGGTGGGAATGCCCACCGGTGAGGGGGTGACGAATTCACCGACTTCACCATTGATTTCCGCCACAATCCCATCGAACGGTGCGGTAAGCCGGGTTTGATCCAGTAAGGCCTGAGCCACTTCCAGCCGCGCCTCGCTGACTTCAGCATTGGCCTTGGCGGCGGCACAGGCGGCCTTTTGTGCCAGCGCTTCTCCGTCCGCTCGGTCGATGGCTTCTTCTGTGGCCAGGCCTTTCAGGCGCAGCTTGCGCAGACGTTGGGCTTCCCGGTCTGCCACATCGGCTTTGACGCAGGCCTGACGTGCCAGCGCTTTCGCGGCCTTGGCTTCGCGGGTGGCCAAAGTGACCTGCGCCAGACGATCCTCATTCCACAGTTCCATCAGAATTTGCCCGGCTTTGACCTTATCCCCCACCTTGACGGGTAAGCTGGCGATTTGCCCCCCCAGAGAGGGTGATAGTCCGGCCCGATTACAGGCCTTGATCGTGCCGGCACGGGTGTTGGCCACGGTGTCCTGAACCAGGCCGCTTTCGACCGGTGTGATAATGACTTTGACGGGCTTGCTGCTACCCAGGTAGGCAATCAAGACGCTAATAAGAATGAGAACGGCCGAGCCGTAGCTGATGAATTTGAGGCGTTTGCTTGCCATGAGGTGTGTCCGTTTGCATTCAGGCGGTCAACATGCCGCATCCCTACAGGTCTCGTGTTAAAGTACCAGCCCTAAAAACAAAATGCATTGATTTTAGGCATGCCTTCATCAACCTCCACGACAAGTCAACGCTGGCGCGAAGCCATTCGTGTTTATCGACAACCACGTGTGTTTTCAATGTTGTTTCTGGGGTTTGCTGCCGGGTTACCCTTCCCGCTGGTATTCACCACCTTATCAACCTGGTTACGGGATGTTGGTGTGGATCGCACCACCATCGGTTTTTTTGCCTGGATCGGTATTACCTATTCCATCAAGGTATTCTGGTCGCCGGTAGTCGATCGTTTGCAGTTGCCGGGATTGACCCGGCATTTTGGCCAACGGCGTGGCTGGATGCTGTTGGCGCAGTTTGGCATTGTGGTCGGAATTATTAACATGGCCGTACTTGATCCCGTTTTGCAGATTACGGCCATGGCGCTATTTGCCTTGCTGGTGGCTTTTTCATCCGCCACCCAGGACGTGGCCATCGACGCGTATCGAATTGAAGCGGTGGAGCCTGAACTTCAGGGTGCCATGGCAGCTCTGTATCAAAGTGGTTGGCGTATTGCCGCATCCTGGGTGGGTGGCGCTGGCGCACTCTATCTGGCGGAACTGGTATCGTGGACGGCGGCTTATCTCACTATGGCGCTGGCAATGGGAGTAGGCATATTAACCGTGCTTTTCGTGCGTGAGCCGGCACATGTGGTAACACGGGCAACGGTAATGGAGGAGCAAAGGGTGATCGATTACCTGGAACGCTCTGCCCACATTCCAGCCGCCTTACGTCTTCCTACGGCGTGGTTTATCGGTGCTGTTATCTGTCCCTTCGTGGAATTTTTCCAGCGCAATCACAAATGGGCTCTGTTGATACTGGTGTTCATTGCCATCTATCGCATCAGTGACATCGTCCTGGCAAATATGGCCTATCCGTTTTACATCGACATGGGATTCAGCAAAATCGAGATTGCTAACATTGGCAAGTTCTATGGTGTTTTGATGACCATTGTCGGTGCAACGATAGGCGGGGTGATGGTGATTCGGTTTGGCGTGATGCGGATGTTGTTGGTGGGCGCCATTCTGGTGGCCCTTACCAATTTGCTATATGCGCAACTCGCCATGGAAGGGAAAAGTACCACTGGCCTGATCCTGGTGATCAGTGCCGATAATTTTTCCGGTGGGCTGGCAGGCTCGGCGTTCATTGCCTATCTATCACAATTAACAAATACCGCCTATACCGCTACGCAATATGCTTTGTTCAGTTCCTTAATGACGCTCCTGCCTAAATTTTTATCTGGTTTCTCGGGTGTCATCGTCGATGTCCAGGGATATGTGTTTTTCTTTGTGTATGCCTCGCTACTCGGGATCCCCGCCATTCTTCTGGTTTTATATTTAATGCGAATAGTAAGTGGTGAGCACATCAATTCGGAAACCAGCAAACGGTGACCTTTTAGCACGTAACCGGATGGCAGTGGCTTGAATATCGAGACTTCATTCCTGGCGGCTTTTCTGGTCGGTTTAATGGGAGGTGTCCATTGCGTTGGCATGTGTGGCGGTATTGTTGGTGCTCTCAGCTTCGGGTTACCGGAGCATCTGAGGCAGCAACCGCGTCGTATGTTGCCATACCTGTTGGCCTATAATCTGGCACGCATTTTGAGTTATACCCTGGCGGGCATTTTACTGGGCGGGATCAGCGCGCTGACTCTGCAACTGCTGGCAATTAATCAGCTGCAACAGATCCTGTTGGTATTCGCCGGTATATTTATGATCCTGCTGGGATTATACGTTGCTGGTTGGTGGCGGATTCTGCTGCGGCTCGAACAGGCAGGCGGGCTGATCTGGCGACGCATTGAACCGTTGGGGCGACGTTTTTTACCGGTGCGTTCGGTCTGGCATGCGTTTTTATTAGGCTTGTTATGGGGCTGGTTGCCCTGTGGCCTGGTTTACAGCGTGCTGATCTGGTCGATGGCCAGTGGCGGCGCGCTCCAGGGTGGTCTGCTGATGTTGAGTTTTGGCCTGGGGACCTTACCCAATCTACTGGCAATGGGCCTGTTTGCCGCGACCATCAGTCGCTGGGTGCGTTATCCCTGGGTACGTTGGCTTGCCGGTGGGATGATTGTCGGCCTGGGCATCGTCGAATTGTTACGAGGATGGCATGCCGCTATCTGATACAGGATGGGTTTCTTCGCTTGTCACTTTAATTATGAGATGAATATGCTTTGACTTTGGCTGGTCGGGTTGGCCCCGCGTTAGCGGGGACAACCCGATGTAAAACAATTTAATTATTCAGTAAAAAATTGTTGCCGGAACTTCAGGTGAAAAGGATTTTTTTCACCTGTCGGCGTGATCAGGAAGTCAAAATCCAGTACCTCCCGGTGGCTGATTGAGAACTCACCGATATAGTAAATTGCCGTGTCCTCGACAATTTTTCGTGCTTGCAGGGTTTTGGTCTGGGCATTCAGATTTGTGGCATGCCCGGTAATGGTAGCCGCCACGGGCTGACCGGTGGTGCCCATGATTTTCTTTTGTACAGAAATATTAAACAGGGCGCGATTCTTACTACGCTTGATGCCGTATTGTTTGGCTATCGCCGGCTGCAACATGTCAGTGCTGAATGCGTTGTAGTGCACGACATAATCACTAAATGTCTTGGATTGCTCGGCCCACAAGGGGGTACTGCTCAGGCTGAAACCCAGAGAAAATACAATGCCGAGCA
>JBECLA010000134.1:0-81284 GCA_040235565.1 Thiohalomonadales bacterium
TTTGGCTTCAAACGCGGCCTTGGGCCAGGCGGCCAGCACGGTACGGGGGCTCAGCAGGCCGGCGCCGACGGCCACGGCCACGGCGGAACCCGCCAGGGTGCCTTTTAAAAAGGTTCTACGTTGCATTTGGTTTCCTCCTTAATGATCGTAAAGAATCAGAGCAAGGATCAGGCCAAGTGAATTTAGCACTGTCTATCAATAGCTTAGGATGGGAACCGTCTTTCTAGTGAGAGACGGATCGTGCAAATTGCACGATCCGCATTGCAATTCAGCAGTGTGGCAAGCTGGGATCAATCAAGATCCCGTCGAATTCGCTGATAACCTTTCTTGATGGCTTCGCCGGCCAGTTCCAGCGCGCTCCAGGCATCCCTGGAGGCCTCAGTCGTATGATCCCTGACCTTCTCCAGTTTGGGCTGGATGTCATCCCATTTGTCTTCCAGTTTGTCCCATTCTGCCTTGGCGTCTGCCTTGGCGAGATGCATCTGGACGCGTAGTTCATCCCGTTGTTGCTTGAGGTCTTCAAACAATGCTTCAATTTTCTCGAATGCCATGACAGGTCCTCCTGACTGTTGTGATGATTGGCTTAAGTAAAAAAGATATGGTGTGAAAATGACGCCATTGCAATATCCGCCGGCCTAGAAGTGATAGCCGCTTTCCACGTCCTCATGGGTGAGTACGCCGTAGACACGCGGGACGCCCGGTACGGTCTGGCTGATCACGTACAGGGTCTGGGCGCCGGTGGTAGCCATTTTTTCCTTGGCTTCATGCAGGGTGGCCCGGATGTCCACCGCGGCTGTCTGCAGTCGCTCACCCGGGAAGCCACGTAGATCGAGGTGCTCGAGTTGCGGGTTTTCCTTGCGGCTCCGGACCAGGTCTACTGCGGCCAGCAACACCACGGGCTGGTTATCTTCCTCAACCAGGATCCAGCGAGGCTGCTGCGCCAGTGCCGTATCAATCTCTTCCGCCGAGGCCTGCCGGGGGAGCACTTCCACGTGGCGATTCATTACCCCGGCCACGCCGACCCGGCGCAACGACTGGGCAACCGGATCGTTCCGATAATCCAGCCCCAGGCTGCGCATCAGACCCTGGAAGATGGATTCCCGTGGTCCGATCCGGCCGCTGGTTACAGTGGCGGCAACCACTCCCAGCATGCCGGGCAGAATAAAGTTGGGATTGCCGGTCAGTTCGAGAATGGCTATTAACCCGGCCAGAGGGGCCTGCATGGAACCCGCCATCATCGCCCCCATGCCGATCATGGCGTACAAACCGATGGAAGCGTGTTCGTTGAAGCCCAGTATGGCGCCCACGGTGCCGAGCAGTGCCCCGGCAGCCGCGCCGATAAATAACGTTGGTCCAATGATGCCGCCCGGCAACCCCAGCCCGATGCCGCCACAGGTCGCGATGATTTTCATCAGCAGAATTGCCACCAGTAAGGCGATTTCCGGTTCGGCTCTCAGCATGCGATCCACGGTGTCATCGCCAATACCCATGACTTCCGGGACGACCAGGCCACACAGGCCGACCAGCAGGCCGGCAAGGCTCAGGCGCAGGAGCACGGGAAGTTTTTGCCCCTGGCTGGAAATCAACTGAAATAGCTGATTGAAACCCGCGGCCAGCAAACCGATGAGGATCCCGGCCAGCAGGATATAGGGTAATTCACTCAGGCTGCCGAGGGTGAGCGAGGGCACGGTATAGGCCAGATCGCTGCCGAAGACGGCTCGCGTCAGCGCGGTGGCACTGACGGTCGCGAGGATCACCGGTGCAAAACCCGCCACCGTGTACTCCATCAGCAGGACTTCCATGGCAAAGGCGGCGCCTGCCAGGGGGGTGTTGAAGGATGCCGCGATCCCGGCGGCGGCACCGCTGGCCGCCAGAATACGCAGGCTGTTGTTGGGGAGCGCCAGGGCCTGGGCAGGCAGATTGCTGCTGGCGGCCCCCAGATGGGCACTGGGTCCTTCGCGCCCGACGGAATGGCCGGCAATCATACTGATGGCGCCACCGAAGAACTGCACCAGGGCATTACGCCACGGCAGACGGCCCTGGAAATAGGCCAGACGCTCCAGAATATGCAATACCCCGACCCGACGACTCGTTTCGGTGGTGAAACGAAAGATAACGCCGATTACGATCCCGCCGAGCAGGGGGGCAAGCAGACGCCAGTGCGATGCCAGCTCCTCATAGGCTTCCGGTTGCACACCGGGATAAAACACGGTCTGGGCCCACTCGACCAGTAACCGCAGGGCGATGATGGTCAGGCCAGCCAGGAGGCCGGCGATTGCCCCCAGGATTGAGAGCGGCAATATGGCATCAGGGCGGGCCAGCTGGACACGAAACTCATCCAGCAGATGGCGCAGGTGGGAGTGAGGGCGCGCTGGTTTCACAGGCTGGCCCGGTCCGGTAAGGGCCAACCGCGTTCCGAGCGGCGCGGCAGCGGAAATCCCATCGGCTTAGAGCAACAACGGTGGGGTGGTTTGGCGTGCACCGCCTATTCCTCCTGGTGGGTTTGATTTTTATATTGCTGGAGTTTACGCCACAGGGTGGATTTATTGATCCCGAGGGTGGCCGCGGTCTTTTCCCGGCTGTGATCGAAACGCTGCAGCACCTTTTGGATATAACGTTGTTCCAGTTCTGCCAGGGTCGGCAGATCGCTATCGATTTGTTCCTGCCCCCGCAGACTGGTGATCGACTCGAGGTGCATCAGCGGGCCATCCGCCAGGGCAACATGGCGCTCGACCAGATTTTGCAACTCCCGCACATTGCCCGGCCAGTCATGTTGCAAGAGTAACTGCAGGGAGGTGGCGTCAAAGCCAGTGACATCCCGATGATAATGCCGGGCATAATGATCCACGAAATGTTGTACCAGCAGAGGAATGTCTTCCCGCCGTTCCCGCAGGGGTGGCATGATAACTTTCACCACATTGAGGCGGTGATACAAATCGGCGCGGAACTCGCCTTTGAGAATGAGTTCTTCCAGACTGCGATTGGTAGCGACAATAAACCGGACATCGATCGATATCGGTTCGAGCCCACCGACGCGGGTGATTTGTTGTTCCTGGATGACGCGCAGGAGTTTAATTTGCATGGCATCGGAGATATTGCCGATCTCATCCAGAAACACGGTCCCGCCTGAGGCGGCCTGCAGCAGTCCCTGTTTTGCCTTGTGCGCACCGGTGAAGGCGCCTTTTTCATGACCAAACAACTCACTTTCCAGCAAGGTTTCAGTGAGGGCGCCGCAATCGATCACCACAAAAGGTCGTTCGGCGTATTGGCTTTGATAATGAATGGCGCGGGCAACCAGTTCCTTGCCGGTACCGGATTCGCCTTCGATAATGACGTTACATCGGATGTCGGCAATCTTCTCGATGGTGTGATAGATCTGCTGCATTGCCGGGGCATGGCCGACCATGCCAAAGCGTTGCCGTTCGTCGCTCAGCTGACGTTTGAGCAGACGGTTTTCTTCCATCAGGGCACGGTGGCCAAGGGTCTTCCCAATCAAAACCTGCAGCTCATCCATGTCGAAGGGTTTTTTAATAAAGTCGCTGGCACCGTGCCGCAGGGCATCGATCGCATCATCGATATTGGTGTAGCCGGTAATAATGATAAAGGGGACACTGTCATTCAGTGTGCGTATGGCTTGCAGTAACTCCGTGCCACTCATTCCCGGCATACGCAGGTCACTGACGATCAAATCGGCGCCGTGCTGCCTGAATTCTGCCAGGGCAAGGGCCGGATCCTGAAACACCTTGCAGGTAAAATCGCCGGTTTCACTGAAGCGCAGCATGAGTTCCCCGGCCTTGGGATCGTCATCAACAAAAAGCACTTCGGGTTTGGTTTTCATGTTGTTTAATCCGTCTGTGCCCACAAGGGAAGTGTGATGCAAGCGGTGACTCCCCGCCGGGGATTATTGCTGATTTCCAGTTGGCCCTGATGCCGCTCGATAATACCGAGACTGATGGAAAGCCCAAGTCCACTGCCTTCCCCTTCACCTTTGGTCGTGAAAAAGGGATCAAATATATTATCCAGGTTCTCTTCGCTGATTCCTGCCCCTTCGTCGGACACGTTTATTATAAGCTTTTCGTTCTCGTGATGAGCAGCAACCCGTACGATGCTGTCAATCGGGCTGGCCTGAATCGCATTCAACAATAAGTTGACCAGTGCCTGTTGTAACTGGCCCCGGTCGCCTTCCAGTTCTCCGGTGTAACTGTTATTTAATTCGAGCTGGATTTGGCGGGCTTTGGCAGTTTGCCGTACCAGGTTGAGTGTGTTATCCAGCCAGGACTGTACCGCAAACCGGCTGTATTGTGGTGGGACCTGTCGGGCAAAGTTCAAAATCCCCTTGATGATCTCTGATGCTCGCAAGGTCTCTTCCCGCAAGGATTGCAGGTCAGCAAGCATTTGTTGCTGCTGTGCCTTGTCAAGTTTGCCCCGCTGTTGTTCCAGGTCGCGTTTGAGTAACTTGCTGTAGGAAAGAATATTGTTGAGTGGATTGTTGATTTCATGACCGATGCCGGCGGCCATCTGACCAATACTCGCCAGTTTGTTACTTTGCAACACCATGTGTTGCGCACGATCCCGCTCTGTTTCGGCTTTCTGCAAGGTGTCCGTCAAATAATTAAAGGCTGTGGCAAGGGCGCGAACTTCATCAGTTGGTTGCTGCGTGGTGACATGTTGTTGTCGATCGCCATCTGCAAAGGCCTTGATATGGCTGGCGAGATTACAGAGCGGACGCGAAATACGGCGAGCCCCCAGATCGGTGAGTAACAGGGAGATGAACAGCGCTGCGGTGGCAAACAGCCAGATGCCCATCCGAATGCGGGTAAAGGGGGCAGAAATCTGATCGGTATGGATCCGCGAGGCGATCAGCCAGATCGTGAACTGGTTGGGATACGGGAAAATTTCTGTGTAATAGATATGTTGTCCGTCGTTGGTTTTAAATATTCCTTCCTGATTATCAGACGCAGACTCCAGGAAAGCGCGGGCATACGCGGTTTGCAACAGTTTGGGATCAGCCTGCAGACGACTGAAGCGCAACTCGTCGGCTTCATCATATAAACGTACACCATGCTGGGCCGGGTTGTCCGGGTTAAGTTCGGCTATCAGTAGCTCGCCTGAATACAGACGGGTAGCATGATCCAGCAGCCGATCGAATTCTTCACCGGCCGTGGTAAATGCCAGCGCCCCAACCAGTGCATCATCAAAATACAGTGGAACGACAACATCCTGCACCAGAAAGGTGTGGCCCGGCTCACTGTGGCGTAGATTGTGCGGCAGGGTGAGGATGCTGACGTCATCGGCCGGCAATTGTGAGAGCAGATTAACGAACTCCGGATCGTTGAGTTCTTCCTCGACATAGCGCAACCCGACAAGACTTTCATATATCGGTGGGCTGATGCGGCTATGGCTGACCTTGACGACGGTATTGCCCTGCGCATCCAGAATGCGCAAGATAAATCGGCCGGGCAGGATGGTCTGGAACCCTTCAAAGTAACGATTGACCTGGCGACGTAATTCAGTCGCGTTGGCGGGCAGTTCGCTGCGGGTGAGATCGTGGAGCACGGCGACAAAGGCCTGCACCGCCGGTGCTTGCGAGATTCCCAGAGTGAGATTCCGGTCCGCGGTCAGCTCCCGTCTGATATTGCTGGCAATATTGTTCAGGCTGGTGGTGACTTCACGGGTGACTTCCCGTTGATAGGTATGCTCACTGTAATAAGTCGCACCCAGGGTCATTGCCGTCAGCGGTATTACGATGGCGACGAATAACCAGATAAAGATGTTGGTTCGTATGCGCACAGCTTCGAATTGTCTGGTCCAGGCCAGTATTATCAGGAATAGAGGTGGTTATGACATGATCACGATTTTATTTCCAATCTTTCAGCGCTTGTTCGGCGATGGCGTTTGTCGGCCGTGCAAGCAGGCCGCTCTGGCTCATACTGATCTGATAGTGTGCGCCATGCGCCATTGGCATATAGGTGGCGCTGCCGTAAACGGCATCCACCCAGGGTAGCCAGCGGGGGTGCTGTCGTGCCAGCGCCCAGATATCCAATCCGTCTCCCAGGTATAAAGGGTGGGCACTGCGTGGCGCCGCATTCTCCTGCTGAATGTTGTGGTAACGACCGCTGAGGCGTTCGAGTTGAAAACCACTATCGAGGCCCAGCACGGTGGCAAAGCCTTTCCACTTCAGTACCCGCGCATCCAGTTGCCATTCATCGCCGCGGAGTTCATAGATTTCCGCTGACGTTTCAGGGCGTGCCAGCACGGCGCGGAAATACTGGGAACCGAGTTGTTCAAAGCGAATTGTCGCGACCTGATTTTCGTGAGTGAGACGCTGATAGCTGTGGAGGTTGGTTGCCAGGGAAGCGATTAGCAATGCCAGGCTGATCAGCAGGGCGCCACTGATCCCCTGCAGCCCACCGGAAAGCATTTTCCATTGCCAGATGCGGCGAATGCCCAGGACAAACAGCGTCAGACCGAGCAGAGCCAGGATGATAAAGGCGAGATCAAGGGCCATGGTAATTCGTCAGTAGTGATATGCTGTGATCCCAGTTTAACGCGTGCCGCATTTGAGTGTAATCCACAAGCGGGCGGCAGGTGCGTATAATCCGGTTAAATTGAGCTCTTGAGAGGAAGCGATGCGACTTTGTGTCCCCCAACTTGCCTTTATTGTCCTGGTTATCATTCTTGGGATAAGCAGCATGTTGGCCGGTTGCGGTAAGAAAGGCCCGCTCTACTTGCCGGACCAACATTCCCAGACCACCCAACAACAATAAGCCGGATAGACAGCATGGACTATTTTAATTACCAAGACGGCGTGCTGTATGCCGAAGACGTTGCTGTGCCGGATATCGTGCAGCAATATGGTACCCCGTGTTATGTCTATTCAAGGGCTACCCTGGAGCGACACTGGCGGGCATTTGATACGGCACTGGATGGACTCGACCATCTGGTGTGTTACGCCGTTAAAGCCAACTCCAACCTGGCGGTGCTGAATGTCCTGGCCCGGCTTGGATCCGGGTTTGACATTGTTTCGCAGGGCGAGCTGGAACGTGTACTGGCCGCTGGCGGCGATCCACACAAAGTGGTGTTCTCGGGGGTGGGAAAGCGCGGCGAGGAAATGCGCCGTGCCCTGGAAGTGGGAATTCATTGTTTTAATATCGAGTCCGAAGCGGAACTGGAACTCCTCAATCAGGTCGCCGGCGAGCTGGGTGTCAACGCCCCGATTTCGATTCGGGTTAACCCGGATGTTGATGCGAGAACCCATCCGTATATTTCCACCGGCCTGAAAGAAAATAAATTCGGTATTGATATCAATCGCGCGCTCGAAGTCTACCTGCGGGCCGCGAAGCTGCCGCGCCTCTCAATACGTGGGGTAGATTGTCATATCGGTTCCCAGTTGACGGAGACGGCCCCGTTTCTGGATGCCCTGGAGCGGGTATTGCAGCTGGTAGACCAGTTGCAGGCCAGGGGGATCCCCATCGCGCACCTGGATCTGGGCGGCGGTTTGGGCATTCGCTACCGGGATGAGACGCCACCGTTACCTGCTGCCTATGCGCGAGCCCTGCGGCAGCATCTGGGGGATCGCGATCTGGCCATTCTGCTGGAACCGGGTCGGGCGATTGTCGGTAATGCCGGGATTTTGCTAACCCGGGTGGAATACCTGAAACATACCGGGCACAAGGATTTTGCCGTGGTCGATGCGGCCATGAATGATCTGATGCGGCCGGCCTTGTATAACGCCTGGCAGGAGATTATTCCGGTCGTGCCACGCAGCGGCGAGACCCGCGTTTATGATGTGGTTGGCCCGGTGTGTGAAACCGGTGATTTTCTGGGCAAGGAGCGGGAGCTCTGTCTGGCGCCCGGTGACTTGCTTGCGGTGCGTTCTGCCGGTGCCTATGGTTTCAGCATGAGTTCCAACTATAACAGTCGGCCGCGTGTAGCTGAGATCATGGTAGATGGCGCGCAGATTCATCTGGCTCGCGAACGCGAGACCGTGGCAGATCTCTATGCGCATGAGCATGTTTTACCGTGGTCGAAATCCGACACCGCCAGGTCATAACGCCCGCTTGCAGCAAAGCCATGCGACGTATTCCGGAACCGGAACTGATGGATGAGGAAGCGCAGGCCCGGGCCTATGCGGAAGCTGATTTCGAAGCGCCACATAGTTATTTCATCGAATTGTTTCGGCAAACTTTTCCGAAGCTGAACGTCAGCGGTTGTGTGCTGGATCTTGGTTGTGGTCCTGCCGATATCTCCCTGCGTTTCGCCCGGGCGTATCCGGATTGCGAAATCCATGGTGTGGATGCGGCCGCCGCGATGCTGGCCCTGGGGGACAAAGCCATTCAGCAGGCCGAACTCGAGCGGCGTATTCGTCTGGTTTCAGGCTACTTACCGGGGGCGCGATTACCGCGCCAGGACTATGACGTGGTGATCAGCAACAGTCTGTTACACCATCTGGCCGATCCCCTGACCCTGTGGCAGGCGATCAGGGAATATGCCGCCGCCGGCGCCCCGGTGTTTATCATGGACCTGATGCGACCGGCCTCACCGCAACACGCCCGGATGCTGGTGACGGAATATGCTGCGGATGAACCCCGGGTATTGCGGCATGATTTTTACCATTCCTTGTTGGCGGCCTATACTCCGCAGGAGGTGGAACAGCAAATCAACCAGCTGGCATTACCTTTCAGGGTGAGTGTGGTATCGGATCGGCATCTGGTGGTGACAGGCACAATGCCAGCGTGAGATGACAGGTTTCCGCTGCAGATTGGTCCACGTTGAGGCTGCCGGGTGAACCGTCATGAAAACTGAATTCAGTAACCCATCGCTGGCGCAAATCAAAACGCTGTTACAGCAAGCCAGGCACATTGCGGTGGTGGGTCTGTCGCCCAAAACCAGGCGTCCCAGCCATCAGGTCGCAAAAGCCATGCAAGGTTATGGTTACCACATCATACCGGTACGGCCGGCGGTGGCCGAAGTTCTGGGGGAAAAGGCGTATGCTTCGCTGCAAGAAGTTCCCGGCCCGGTCGATCTGGTCGATGTGTTTCGCGCACCGCAACATATTGCACCGATCATCGATGCCTGTATCGCCAGAGGGGTGAAAACGGTATGGTTACAGGACGGGGTGATCAACAACGCAGAAGCGTTAAGGGCGCAGGCGGCCGGGATAATGGTCATCATGGACCGGTGTATTTATCGTGACTATATCCAATTGATTGCCCGGTCCCGGCATTAATACAGAGAGGGGTTATATTTTTCAGCCCCATTGATTGACGAGAGCTCGCTATTTTATCCGCGCTATGGAAATCAGCTTTACCAAAATGCAGGGTCTGGGTAACGACTTTGTGGTAATTGATGCCACGTCCCAGCCGGTTGAATTAACCACGGAGCAGGTTCGGTTTCTGGCGAATCGGCGGTTTGGTGTGGGTTGCGATCAGGTCTTGCTGGTAGAGCCCCCGCGCCAGTCTGAGGTGGATTTTACCTACCGGATTTATAATGCTGACGGAGGGGAGGTCGAACAGTGTGGTAACGGGGCGCGATGTTTTGCCCGCTATGTGCGCGACCATGGTTTGACGCGTAAAACCGATATTACCGTTGCCACTCGTGCCGGGCTGATCAGCCTGCATGTGGAAGCCGATGGCCAAATCACGGTGGATATGGGGCTACCGCAATTTGATCCTGAGACGATTCCGTTTGAGGCTGAAGACCGGGCTGAGGTTTATCCACTGCAGCTGGCGTCGACGGAAGTGGAGGTCAGCGTGGTATCAATGGGGAATCCGCATGCCGTATTACTTGTTGAGCAGGTGAAGAACGCCCCGGTACAGAGCCTGGGTCCTGAAATCGAGTCCCATCCCCGCTTTCCCCGCCGTGTGAATGTGGGTTTTATGCAGATCGTGGATCGTCAGCATATCCACTTGCGTGTATATGAACGAGGCGCAGGCGAAACGCTGGCATGTGGTAGCGGTGCCTGTGCCGCCGTGGTCGTGGGTCGCCAGCACGGGTGGTTAGATGATAAGGTGACGGTAAGCTTGCCAGGTGGGAATTTGAAAATTTGCTGGGCCGGTGAAGGTCATGCCGTGATGATGACCGGGCCGGCGGTCAGTGTCTTTGAAGGTAGAGTCAGGCTATGAACAGCCAGCAGGATAAGAAAATCGAAATAAAGGATACGGAACGGGATATTGTACGCTTTTTGCGTGACCATCCGGACTTCTTTGAGCGTCACCAGGATCTGCTGGCCGATATGCTGTTGCCTCATCCCACCGGCGGGGCCGTATCCCTGCTCGAACGCCAGGTGTCCGTGCTGCGTGAACAACGGGATGATTACAAGAAAAAACTGCAGCAATTGATTCAAACCGCGCAGAAAAATGAACAACTGAATAATCATGTAAATGCCCTGGTTCTGGCGCTGCTGGACGCCACTTCACTGGAAGAAGTGTTACAGATCGTGCAGACCCGGCTGGCGGATGATTTTGATGCGGAAGCGGTGGTGGTGCGATTGTTCAATACCGGTCATCCGGCGATGACGCGGTTGCCGGAACTGGTTGACTGGAGTGAGCCGGTACTGGGGGCGTTTGAAAAAGTGATCGATGGTCGCAAACCCGTTTGTGGCGCGCTTAAACCTGGTCAGCTTGATGCCTTGTTCAGTGATCAATCGGATAATGTGGTTTCCGCCGCCCTGATTCCGCTGGTGGAAAGCGTGACCAGCAAGAAATGTTACGGCATGCTGGCGATCGGCAGTCCGGATCGCAATCGGTTCCGCGCCGACATGGGCACGGTATTCCTGTCTCAACTGGGTAAGGTCCTCACCCGGGTGCTGAAACTGCACCTGGATGCCTGAATCATGCAAGCCGCTGCGCTGGAATGTCTGCACCGCTTCCAGAACAAACTACGCACTGAACGACGTCTTTCACCCCATACCCTGAAAAATTACCAGCGCGACCTTGCGCAATTGCAGCGTTTCTGCGAGCAGCATGCGCTGGAAGAGTGGTCGGCGCTCAGCGAAAGCCATATCCGTCAATATGTCAGCCAGCGGTATCGGCAGGGGTTAAGCGGCAAGAGTCTGCAGCGGGAACTGTCAGCCTTCCGGACCTTTTTTCGGTTTTTGTTGGCGGAAGGATTGATCCAGTTCAATCCGGCTGCCGAGGTCCAGGCCCCCAGGGCAAAACGCAAACTACCCAACACGCTGGACGTCGACAAGGCCAAACGCCTGGTGGAGATCCAGGGGGATGATCCGCTGACGCTGCGCGACCGGGCAATCCTCGAATTGTTTTACTCTTCCGGGTTACGCTTATCAGAGTTGTTGAATCTCAATCTGACGGATATCGATCAGCAGGAGGGGCTGGTCCAGGTTACCGGCAAAGGCAACAAGACCCGGCGCATTCCAATCGGGCGGCACGCCTTGCAGGCGTTGACGCAGTGGCTACAAGTACGCCTTGATCTGGTAAAGAACGATGAGCCGGCTGTCTTTGTCAGTCACCGGGGACAGCGACTCGCGCCACGCACGGTACAGCAACGTCTCAGGGACTGGGCGGTGAAACAAGGTCTCGATGTGCGGGTCTATCCCCACCTGTTGCGTCATTCATTTGCCAGTCATGTGCTGGAATCCAGCCAGGATCTCCGCGCGGTTCAGGAATTGCTGGGTCACGCTGATATTTCGACCACGCAGATTTATACCCATCTCGATTTTCAGCATCTCGCCAGTGTGTATGACAAGGCACATCCGCGTGCCCGCAAGAAGTCAAAGTCATAACAGGCGAACGGTTCCGTTTTTCAACTTAACGCACCATGAAGACATTACGCTATCTGGCCTATGGTTCGAACCTGCATCCCCGGCGATTACAGCAACGGGCGCCTTCAGCGCGCCTGCTCGATACAGTGGCATTACCGGGCTGGCAACTGAAATTTCACAAACGTGGCCAGGATGGTTCGGCCAAGTGCAATATCATTCAAACGGGTAAAACAGTCGATGTGGTATATGGTGCCATATATGAAATGCAGGCCAACGAAAAACAACAGCTCGACAAGATTGAAGGTTTGAGTACGGGATATCGGCTGGTGCAAATCGAGATCGCGGCTGCAGGTGTGGTCTTTTACTATGTGGCCGAAGAGGCGTTTATCGATAACACCTTACTACCCTTTAGCTGGTATAAAGAGCTGGTGATGGCCGGGGGCCGGTTTCATGGGTTTCCGGAAATGTATCTGGCGCAGCTGGACAGAGTGCAGACGCAGCGGGATGTTGATCAGTTACGGCATAATCACAATATGGCAATATTGAAATCAGGAAAGATGTTCGCTGCCGACGGAAACTGAGGCTGCTGTTATCCCGGGAAAGCCAGCAAGTTAATGAGTCTGGGCCAAGGTGGGTGAGACAAAATGGGAAACAACGCCAACAGCCGGAATTGGCTGAAGGCGTTGGTTGGAGTGTCAGGCTTTTTTGGCGCCGCAGGTATTCATACCCAGGACACTGTAGAGGGGGCAAAAGCCGATCAAGCCGGTGACCAGGGGAATAATGCCAATCCAGCCCCATGGCGTTTGCGGACCCACAAAGACCAGCGCGATTAGCACCAGGCCGAGAATAATGCGAATGACCTTATCAACGGTACCTACATTTTTCATGGTAGTTTCCTCCTGTGAACAATTTCTGCCGAGAAGTATGGCAAGGTTGTCTGCTACTGTCAGTGACATTGTCACATTAGATCCTGGCTGATTGATTCCAGCCCAGCGGGGTCGCGTAGTTTAATCTGTCCGCGTTGTTGTTCAATCCAGCCGCGCTGTTCGAAGTCCTTCAGCTGCCGACTGATTACCTCTCGGGCACTCCCCAGTTCCGTCGCCAGGCCCTGGTGGGTAATCGCGAGGGCGTTATTCTTTGCGTGTTGCAGTAAATATCGCGCCAGGCGTCTGTTTAGCTGGCCGAAACTGATTTCTTGCACCAGGGCGATAACCTCGGCCAGGCGCTGTCCATAGGCATCGAATATGAACTGGCGAAACGCCGCTGATTCCGCCAGCCCCTGGTGAAAGGTTACTGCAGGAATGGCCAGTGCCAGAACGGGAGTTTCTGTGATGCCTTCTGCCGGATATTGCGAATGGGACAGCAGGCAGGATGTGGTCAGGACGCATGACCCTCCCCGTTGTACCCGATAGAGGACAATCTCGCGACCGCCCTCACTGCGCGCCAGCACCTTGATCGACCCTTCAATGACCAGCAAATAGTTGTCGCAGTGATCCCCCTGGCGAAAGGCAACGCTGTTCTCCGGCAGGCTGATTTCACGCACCGCTCGTGTAATGCGGGCATCGCTATTGTTAGCTGGTTGGCTGAGGTAGGGAAACAGGGAGCCCCATTCGGCTGTGTTTGAAGTATCGGACATGAGTACGCGCTCGGTATTAAGGCATCCTAGCACGTTGGTTGTCCGGGACAAGCCATGCCAGGCGTCTTTACGGTTTACTCCGTTGCAGGCTGAACACCAGAAAGTTTATCAGCAGGCCGAATAGCGCCAGGCTCCAGACAATTGCCGGACCACCGGGTAAATCAAACAGGGTGGAGATCAACAAGCCGAGCAGGTAGCCCATGACACCGATCATATAGGCCCATGGCAGGGCATTGGGTAACCGGTTCGCTGCCAGTGCCGGAACAATAAGACTGGAAAAAACCAGGTAAATTCCCACGAGCTGTACCGATGAGGTAATGGCAATGGCAAACAGAATATAAAAAACCATTGTGTGCCTGAACCGCGGATAGCAATACCATAGCAACAATACCGCAATGGAAATGAGAGCCAGCGGCACAAGTTGCTCATAGCTGACCCAGAGGATCTGACCACTGAGAAGATCGGTCAGGTGTTCCTGACCATGAGGATTATTACTGAGCAGGATAAAACCTCCTGTGGCGGCCAGGACAAACACCGTGCCGATGATCGCTTCCTGCAGGTCTGGATAGCGGCGCTCGCTGAAATTTAATAGCAGGGCTCCGGTTAAAGCACAGGCAACGGCAAGCAGTTGCATAAGCCATTGTTGTTCCAGACCGAGCCGATACGCCACGATAACGCCCAGCGCGGCCAATTGGGCAATCGCAATATCCAGAAAAATAATACCGCGACTGAGTACCTCGCGCCCCAGTGGTACATGGGTACTGAGAACCAGTAAACCGGCGAGCAAGGCCGGCAGAATGATAGAGACATCCAGTTGATTGATTGTCATGAGCCAGCCACTGCCAATAATTGCTGTATGGTGGAGTCAAACAGGCCAAACAGGTTCGAGGCTTTCGCATTACCGCCGACGGTATAGGGCAGTATCACTACCGGCGTGGTGGTGCGGGAGTGCAACCAGTTTGCGGCCTGGGGGGACTGGTAGGGCGCAACCAGGACAGCCCGGGCAGGCTGCTGTTGCAATGTGGTCAAAACTTGCGTGAGGTATGCGGTGCTGGGTGGCACTCCGGGTTTGGGTTCCAGCCGGGCAATTTCCTTCATTCCCAACCAGTCAAGCAAATAGGTCCAGCTTTTGTGTTGCGAAACTATGGGTAAGCCACGAAGCGGATTTGCCTGTGTTTCCCATCGAGCTATCGCCTGGTGCCAGTGGTTCAGAAAATCATCTCTGTTTTGTTGATAGACAACCGTATTATCTGGATCAATGGCAGTCAGGGTGTCCGTTAATGCTTTGGCGATACGGCTGATATTGTGTGGGTTCAGGTGGATGTGTGGATCACCGGCGGCGTGGATATCCCCTTCGGCCCGATCCACACGTTGTGGTTTGTCGAGCAGTGCGACATGTTGCGCCGCTTCAAAATAACCGGGTTGCCCGGGCTGAACTTTGGGATTGGCCGCCCGGCGTAGTAACACCGGTAACCAGCCGGTTTCCAGTCCCGCACCGTTACATACCAGTAAGTCAGCTCGCCGCATCCTGGCGATGAGGCTGGGACGTGCCTGGATCCGGTGGGGATCCTGTTGCGCCGTGGTGGCGGAAAAGATCTTGACCTTATCACCTCCCAGTTCCTGTACCAGTGAGGCCCACTCCGGTTCACAGGCAAAGACATTGAGTGCGGCTGATACGGGCAAGGTGACCAGCAGCAGGAACAAACCTGTCATTAGTGTTTTCAACATTGGCAGTAGCTCCTTGGCTTTAAAAGCGATGGGCGCCATGGGCACCGAGGCTCATGATGTATTGCAGGTACCACTGGTTATCCGTCGCGGCATAGGATTCGTCGCGGTTGTACTGCACCCGGAAACGGCTGTACTCACTGTGGGAATAATCAATCATGGCGCTGACGCGTCTGGGGGTATGCCCCTCGGTGTCGAGCGAAGTGCCGCTAAAAGCGCTGCCGGGATCCTCAATATTTAGTCGGTCATAACGCACCCCGGTCCGCCAGCGTGGCAGGAACTTGTATACCACTTGCGCGTACCAGCCATCCTTGTCGCGGTCCACCGGAGTGGTGCCATTGCCAATGGTATAATCACCATTTTCCATACCTGAGAAGTATTCGGCCTGGATTACCAGGCTGGTACGAGCGTCATTGCCCGCGGGAGCCCATTTCCATACCAGGTCGGCAATGACCATATTGTCATCACCGGTATATAGGATCGGGCCTTCTTCAGTTTCGCGATCCACCGACCGGGTGGCCAGATATGACAGGCCCGCTTGCCAGCTATGACTGTTGCCGACATCACCACCGAACTTGGTAAACAGGCTGTAGCTGCCGATGCTTTCATCGGGGGAACGGCTGGCGGGAAAACTGTCGCCACTGAAAATTTCGCCACCAAACTCAAGGAATAAATCTGTTGGCGCCAGCCAGCGGAGTTGAATGCCATCATCGTTATACTGGTTGCCAAGGTAGGCACGATAGACCAGCGGTTGGTCGACGAAGTCCCAGGAATGGGCATGTACTTTATTGAGATACCCGATTTCGGAATAGAAGCGACCAAATTGCATATCGAAGCCGGCAGGCAAGCCGAGGGTCTGGATAAAAGCTTCCTCGATTTCAATTTCATTTTCCGGCGTCAGGGCAGTGGTAAAGCGACCGAAAAATTTATCATCGATGTTGCCACTGAGGATCAGTTCGGTTTCTGCCAGGGAAAAGCCTTCTAGTCCCGGATCGGTTTCTTCCGCCAGGGTCGCCCCGGGTATCGCATAATTCTCCGGATTATTGTCAAAGCTGGCATAGCGTCCCATCAGAATAAGGGAAATGGCCGGATTAAAACCGGCTTGATTACTGACGGGTGTTTGCCCGGTACTCACTTGCTGTTTGAGTTCATCGACTTCCTGACGAAGTGTGTCGAGCTGACTCTGCTCGGCAGCCAGCACCGCTGGAAATGCTGTAGCAGAAGTTGCGGCACAGAGCATGCCGGCGATAACGTGGTTTCTCATTGTTTAAGCTCCTGAAAACGAATTACCATTCACGCCATACTGATGGGCGCAAAGAATGACAAATAACGTCAATGTGAATCTGATCAGGAGATAGGGGGCGCGCGTGGCTGTGCTGAGGTCTGCGGTGATTGGGATGCCAGCGCGTTTTGAACCGGCAAGGGTTGGCTGTTTTCAGTCGTGAACTTGAGGTCTGGTGTATCGACAATTGGAGCGGGATCACCCGCGGCCGATAGCAGACATACTACACAATCGTCGACATCGATTGGATGCAAGCTGAAGTCATGGCTGTGCAGGGTCAGTGTCAGCTGACCGACCACGAGCAATAGCAAACCCAGGAGTAGCTGGTGCTGTTTGTGTTGTGGTCGAGGTATGGGCACGGGACTCAATCAGATGACCTGGAAACGGAGTTTATACCCGGAAAACTTGCGAATGTTCAACACCCCGCTGTCAAGAATGAGATATTGGCCCTTGATACCCTGCAACACACCGGCGACCTCTGGCGTTTTGTCAAAATTGAAGGACTTGACCTTGGCGGGGTATTCCTCCACCGGGTAACGAATGGAGATCACTGTCTCATTTGTAAGCGGTTCAATCGCACCCCCGGCATGGGCGTTAATGGTTGTTGCTATCCCGGTAGCGCAGGACGTAAACAGCTCATCCCGTTTGGCGGCCAGATCGACCGGCTCCGGTTCACCCTTCAGCATCCGTTGCCAGTGAGTCTTGTCGGCAACATGTTGCTTCAAGGTGACTTCCAGCAGACCGGAAAGCAGGCGGTTCTTTACCCGGAAGATGGGCAGAGCCTGGATTGCGCCCTGATCCATCCAGCGCGTAGGAATCTGCGTGCCCCGGGTAATTCCGACCTTGATGCCTGAGGAATTGGCCAGGTAGACAAAATGATCCTGCAGACAATGCGTTTCCGCCCAGTCGGGTTCACGACAGGTGCCTGCAAAATAGTGGCACTGTTCCGGTTTGATGATACAACTGTCGCACTGGGCCAGGGATTGAAAGCAGGGATAACAGTAACCCTGGTTGAAGCTTTTGCTGGTTTTTCGACCGCAGGCAACGCAGTTGATTTCATTGAGATAGGTCAGGGAGATGGCGGAGCCAATCAACGGGTTCAATGCTACCATCTCGTCGCCAATGGGCAGATGGTATTGCACGTTCTCATCGAGTGAAGTGGCGAGTTTTTGGATATTGCCTGATTGTTCCATCCGGACATTTTCGCATATTTCCATTAGCGGGAATACCAACAGCAGAGTGATTACCAATATCAGTTAATGTGTCCGAGAGCGTAGAAAATGATATCGTGGCGTGCTGCACTGACGGACTTACAGACTGAACCATCATAAGCGGGAGAATTCACAATGGAAATACAAGCCGCCCAGATATTTGCGGACTTCAAGCAAAACGGCATTCTGGATGCCATGGTGGGAAGTGATACGCTGATCACCGGTATTGCGCCGATTGAAAATTGTGGCGCCGGTGATCTGGTGTTCGTAGAAAAGGCGGAGCTTGTTGAGACTGCCAAATCAGCAAAACCCGCCGCGGTGGTGACAACGCCGGTATTGCTCGACCTTTTTACGGATATGCCTGATTGCGCGGTATTTATTTCATCCAATGTCCGTCTGGCCCAGGCCATGTTGCGACAGTCCTATGTTGATCGTGATTTGTATCACACAGAATGGCCGCGGATTCATCCTGCGGCTGTCATTCATGATTCCGTGTCAGTACCTGGTGACGCGGTGATCGGGCCAGGGGCAGTACTGGGGCGTAATGTTCATGTCGGCCGGCGAGCAGTGATCATGGCCAATAGTGTGGTTGAAGATAACGCGCACATCGGCGATGAAACTGTGCTGCATCCCAATGTGGTTGTTGGCTACAACTGCGAAATCGGTGCACGTTGTATTATTAAATCCGGCTGCATCATCGGCATGGAAGGTTTTGGCTTTGCCCAGGATGAGCGACGCAAGAGTTACCGTATTCCACAACTGGGCAAGGTGGTTATCGAGGATGATGTTGTGCTGGGAGCCAATTGTACTCTGGATCGCGCGACCTTTGCTGAAACCCGCATATGTTCCGGCGTCAAGATAGATACGCTGTGTCATATCGCCCATAATGTCATCGTGGATGAGGATGTCATTATTGCTTCACAGACGAGTATTGCCGGTTCAACATATATCGGCAAGCGTGTCCTGATGAGTGGACAGACCGGGGTGCTTGATCACCTGGCTATCAGTGATGACGTCGTACTGGTCCAGCGCGCGGGGGTCATCAGTGACATCGACAAGCCAGGGATGTATGCCGGACACCCCTTGCAACCGCTGCGCCAGTATTTCAAAAATGCGTCGCTGCTGATGAAACTGGCTGATATGAAAAAGCGCCTTGATAGGCTGGAAAAATGCACACCAGGCGACAAAACAAAGGCGGATTGATGAATCCCGCAAGGCAGGAAGTCATCATCTTTCTGGCTGAACAGTGACAGTATGGATGGTGATTGCCGGATGCGTTGCCAGCAAATAATGAAAAGGATTTCGATAGCACAGCTATAGGTTGACTCTGAAAAAAATTGTTCACTGACCTCTTGTATTTCCCTGCAAAAAGCGTAATTTCGCAGGCTTGTTGGTCTCCTGACCTTAATTTTCAGGAAAGGAGAGATCTTGACGGACAGGATGGTATGGAATTATTACAGCAAGAAAAATTTATCGGACGGGCATTTTTTGTCGGCCAACGATTGGATTTACGTGCCTTTGAAAAAGGCAGCCGCCTCATGGTTTCCCCCTTGATGGTCCGTGCCGGGCCACAGGGCGCGGCAGTTTTGTTTCGTTACGGCGTGGTCGTGCTATTTGGGGTAAACGCCGTCGAAGAGACGGCGTTTCTCGATAATATACGCGGTTTTGTGGTGCAACCTTTTGCTGCGGTCGAGTCGGAAGAAGTTGACCTGGTGCGCGCCGCGGATGACGGCATTGATGGCAATCATATTCAGTTAAGTGAGTTTAATCTACAGCGCCTGCAGGTTGTGGCCGATGTGCTCGCCAAGAGTGTGGTGCTGGGCCATTATGAAGCCGCCCTGGCGCATACCTTTGATCGCATAGAACCGTTGGCCACCCGATTGCAGGCTGGCGCACGCTATATGTTCCAGAGTCGGGAATTACTGCGCCATATCGGGGAGGTCCTGCTGATTCAGAGCAAAATGGTTGGCCGGGTCGAGGTGAGCGAAAAACCCGAACTGTTATGGGAGCAACCCCAGTATGAACGTTTGTTTATGAGGCTGGAAGATGAATTTGAGTTAGGCGAACGGCATATGGCGCTGGAACGTAAGCTTGAGCTGGTTTCACGAACCGCAGAAACCCTGCTGGAGCTGCTGCAGAACAGACGCACGCTACGCGTGGAATGGTATATTGTTATTCTGATCGTGGTGGAAATTATTCTGACGCTGTATGAGTTATGGTGGCATTAAGGTCTGACAAGCGGGGAGGTTGTCGGTGCCTGAATAAAGCTTGCTCTGTCGAAGACAGAGCTATTGATGATACGCCTGGCTTAACTCGTGGACGGCTTCAATGAAGACTCTGGCGTGCTCCGGATCCACATGTTGATGGATGCCATGACCAAGATTGAAAACATGCCCCGAGCCTTTGCCATAACTGTCGAGAATAAACGCGACTTCCTGGCGGATTCGTTCCGGTGAGGAATACAGCACACAGGGATCCATATTACCTTGCAGCGCAACCTTGTCACCTACACGTTTGCGGGCAAGACCGATATCCAGGGTCCAGTCGAGTCCAAGAGCGTCTGCGCCACTTTCTGCCTGATCTTCCAGCCACTGACAACCACCTTTGCTGAACATGATTACGGGGATTCGCTGTCCCTCATGTTCGCGTTGTAAGCCTTCGATGATTTGCTGCATGTAATGCAGAGAGAATTCCTTGTAATCCCGGGTTGTCAGCACGCCACCCCAGGTATCAAAAATCATCACGGCTTGTGCACCGCTTTCGATCTGTGCGTTCAGATAAGCGGTTACCGCACGCGCCAGTACATCCAGCAGCCGATGCATTAATGCCGGTTGTTCATACAACATGCCTTTACAGATATGAAAGTCCTTGCTGCTACCACCCTCCACCATGTAAGTCACCAGGGTCCAGGGGCTACCGGAAAAACCAATCAAAGGTACCCGGCCATCAAGTTCGCGCCGGATCATACTGACCGCATCCATGACATAGCCAAGATCATAATGCATGTCCGGTACACCCAGTTTCTCTACATCGGTGGTTGTTCGGATCGGGTTTTCGAAACGCGGGCCCTCCCCTTCAGAAAAATACAGACCGAGTCCCATGGCATCGGGAATTGTCAGGATATCGGAAAACAGAATGGCTGCATCCAGATGAAAACGATCCAGTGGTTGTAATGTGACTTCGGTTGCCAGTTCCGGGGTTTTGCACAGAGTCAGGAAGTCGCCGGCTTTTTTACGGGTTGCGCGATATTCAGGCAGGTAGCGGCCAGCCTGACGCATCATCCACACTGGCGTCATATCAACAGGTTGTTTTAACAGGGCACGCAGAAAGCGATCGTTTTTCAGTTTGGTCATGATGTTGTTATTAAAATTGCATGGCGACTGACTCGATTCTGAATTCAGAACCTTGCCATGTGATTGCGGGTGAGCACGTCATGTCACCCTTTCCTGTTCAGTCAGACTTCAAGATAATCGAGTATTCCTTCAGCCGCCTCGCGCCCTTCAAACACCGCTGTGACGACCAGATCCGAACCCCGCACCATGTCGCCACCGGCAAAAACCCTGGGATTGGTGGTTTGATGTTTGTAGGTCTGATCTTCCGGTGCGATGACGCGACCGCGTTCATCGGTATCAATCCCTGCCTCCGTCAGCCAGTCTGCCGGACTGGGACGGAAGCCAAAAGCGATGATCACCCGATCCGCCATGATAATTTCCTCCGAACCCGGGACTGGCTCCGGCCGACGACGGCCGCGCTCATCGGGTTCGCCCAGCTGGGTGGTCACTACCTTGACGCCTTCGACGCGATCGGTGCCGACGATTTCAATGGGCTGGCGGTTCCACAGGAACTGTACCCCTTCTTCCTTGGCGTTGGCGACCTCGCGTTTGGAGCCGGGCATATTGGCCTCATCACGTCGGTAGGCACAGGTGACGGAGCTGGCACCCTGACGGATCGAGGTGCGATTACAATCCATGGCAGTATCACCGCCGCCCAGTACCACCACATGTTTTCCATCCATATTAATGAAATCAGCCGGATCCTTTTCCAGGCCAAGGCAGCGGTTCACATTTGAGATCAGGAAAGGCAGGGCTTCATACACGCCGGTAAGATCTTCACCGGGAAAGCCCCCTTTCATATAGGTATAGGTGCCGGTGCCCATAAACACGGCATCATACTCATCGAGCAACTGTTGCAGCTGGATATCCTTGCCGACGTCGGTATTGAGTCGGAACTCAACGCCCATTTGTTGCATGACCGCACGGCGGTTTTTCACCACCTCTTTTTCCAGCTTGAACTCGGGGATGCCAAAGGTCAGCAGTCCGCCGATTTCTTCATAGCGATCATATACAACCGGTTTGACACCATTGCGGATCAACACATCGGCACAACCCAGGCCGGCAGGCCCGGCGCCAATGACGGCAACTTTTTTACCCGTGTCCCGGACCTGAGAGAGATCCGGCCGCCAGCCCTGGGAGAAGGCCGTATCGCTGATGTATTTTTCAATGGCGCCGATGGTTACGGCACCAAAACCGTCGTTCAGCGTACAGGCACCCTCGCATAGACGGTCTTGCGGGCAGACGCGACCACAGATTTCCGGTAAGGAATTGGTGCGGTGGGAGAGTTCAGCCGCTTCCTGGATATTGCCTTCCGCCACCAGTTTGAGCCAGTTGGGGATGTAGTTATGGACCGGACATTTCCATTCGCAATAGGGATTACCGCAGGCCAGGCAACGATCCGCCTGATGCGCGGCCTGTTCGGCATTGAATTTACCGTAAATTTCCCGGTATTCCTTTTTCCGTTCATTCGCGGGCTTCTTGGGCGGGTCCTGTCGGGGGACCTGAACGAATTGAAAATTGTTACCCATAATTCCAGTTTCACTTCTCTAGCTTGTGGCCTCTCAGCGCCACCATGACGCTGAGAGGTTTGAATTACACACGTCCGATGGTTAGGCAGCGCGCTGCAAATCTTCTAGTAGCGATTCCAGCGAGGCGGCTTTGGGTTTGACCAACCAGAATTTGCCAATTTCCTCGGCAAAATGATTGAGGATGTGCTGGCCGCGGTTGCTGCCGGTTTCGGCAACGAACTCCTCGATGACTTCACGCAGGTGATTGCGATAGGCTTCCATGTGTTCCGCACCGATACGTTGGATATCAACGTCCTGATTGGTGCAATCGACAAACGAATTGTCTTCGTCGTAGACATAGGCGAAACCACCGGTCATGCCGGCACCGAAGTTGGTTCCGGTACCGCCAAGGACAGTAATCAACCCGCCGGTCATGTATTCGCAGCCATGATCACCCACACCTTCGACAACGGCATGGCAACCGGAATTGCGCACCCCGAAACGTTCACCGGCCGTGCCCGAGGCAAACAGCTTGCCACCGGTCGCACCATAGAGACAGGTATTGCCCATGATGGGGGTGGTTGCGGTTTCAAAGCGGCTGCTGTCCGGATGGTGTAATACCAGCTTGCCACCCGCCATACCCTTGCCGACGTAATCGTTGGCGTCACCATCCAGGTACATATGCAGGCCACCGGCATTCCACACCCCAAAGCTCTGCCCGGCGGTGCCGGTCAATTTCAGGATGATAGGGGCAGCTTCCATCCCGAGGTTACCATGGCGCACGGCGATTTCACCGGACAGACGCGCGCCGACAGAACGATGGGTGTTGTTCACACGATAGTGGTATTCACCACCGGCCTTGTTTTCAATCGCCTCAAGGGTATCGGCAACCATTTGTTCGGCCAATTCACCTTTATCGAAGGGTTCGTTCTTCGGAGCCGTACAAAACCGCGGCTTGTCATCACTTACCCCGCCAGTGGACAAAATGGGGCTTAAATCCAGTGATTGTTGCTTGTCCGTTTCACCCTCCAGGATTTGCAGCAAGTCAGTTCGGCCGATCAGATCGGTGAGTTTGCGAATACCGAGTGATGCCATCAACTCGCGGACTTCCTCGGCAATAAAACGGAAGTAGTTCATCACCCATTCCACTTCGCCGCGATAATGCTCCATGCGCAGGACATTATCCTGCGTGGCTACACCGGTGGCGCAGTTGTTGAGGTGACAGATCCGCAGGTACTTGCATCCCATGGCGATCATCGGCCCGGTACCGAAGCCAAAACTTTCTGCGCCGAGGATAGCGGCCTTGATGATGTCCTGGCCGGTCTTCAGGCCCCCATCGGTCTGCAGCCGCACCTTGTCGCGCAGATTGTTGGCGCGCAACAGTTGATGGGTTTCCGTCAGGCCCAGCTCCCAGGGACTGCCGGCATACTTGACCGAAGTCAGTGGGCTGGCACCGGTGCCGCCGTCATAACCGGAGATGGTGATCAGGTCGGCATAGGCCTTGGCGACCCCGGCGGCAATCGTCCCCACCCCGGCTTCGGCTACCAGCTTGACCGAGACCAGGCCGGCGGGATTCACCTGCTTGAGGTCAAAAATCAGTTGCGCCAGGTCTTCGATCGAGTAGATATCATGATGCGGCGGGGGCGAAATCAGCGAGACCCCGGGTTTGCAATAACGCAATTCAGCAATCAGGCTGTTAACCTTGTGGCCCGGTAATTGCCCCCCTTCCCCCGGCTTGGCGCCCTGGGCGATTTTGATCTGCATGACCTCGGCACTGCGCAGGTAGGCCGGCGTCACGCCAAAGCGACCGGAGGCAACCTGTTTGATCTTGGAGCGACGTTCGGTGCCATGGCGCCGGGGATCCTCGCCGCCTTCGCCGGAATTGGAGCGGGCACCCAGCCGGTTCATGGCCGCGGCGAGGGTTTCATGGGCCTCGGGTGACAGGGCACCGAGCGACATGGCCGCGGAATCGAAACGTTTGACGATTGCTTCGATCGGTTCAACTTCGTCCAGACTGATCGGTTCTATGTCGTCGCGCAGTTGCAGCAAATCGCGCAGATTGATGGGTTTACGGTGATTTACCAGATTGGCGTATTGCTTGTATTTGGCATAATCGCCGGATTTCACCGCTTGCTGCATGGCTTGCACGACATCGGGATTGTAGGCGTGGTCTTCACCACCGTGGATGTACTTCAACAAACCGCCCTGTTCGATCGCCTTACGGTTGTTCCAGGCGTACTTGCACAGGGCCCGTTGATCGGCTTCCAGATCCTCAAAACGGCTGCCCTGAATCCGGTTGGTGGTGCCGCTGAAGCACAGGTCCACCACATCCTGATGCAGGCCCACGGATTCGAACAACTGTGCGCCGCGGTAACTCGAGATGGTGGAAATGCCCATCTTGGAGGTGATTTTATAGAGCCCCTTGTTGATCCCCTGGCGGTATTGCCCATCCAGTTTGCAGGCATCCTGTTCGGTAATTTCACCGGAGCGAATGAGTTCGCGAATGACTTCGTATGCCAGGTAGGGATAAATGGCGGTCGCACCGTAACCAATCAGGGCGGCAAAGTGATGCGGGTCACGAGCGGTAGCGGTTTCCACCACGATGTTGGCGTCACATCGTAAGCCGGCATTGATCAGGCGATGATGTACCGCGCCGGTAGCGAGCAAGGCATGCACCGGGACTGTCTCCGGACTGATATCAAAGTCCGTCAATAACAGGATAACTTTTCCTTCCTTCACCGCGGCAACGGCTTCGTCACAGATGGCCTCAATGGCATCACGCAATGACTGGGATGTCGGACGGTTGAGAGGAATGGTCTGCTGCGCGTAATCCGGATTGTCCTGTCCCAGAGCCAGCAATTGCTTGAACTTGCTGGAAGAGAGCACCGGGGAGTCGACCAGCAGACGCGCCGCGTGTTCCGGGGTCTCTTCAAACATATTGCGTTCGCGTCCGAAGCAGGTTTCCAGGGACATGACAACCTGTTCGCGGATGGGATCGATCGGCGGATTGGTCACCTGGGCAAATTGCTGGCGGAAATAATCAAACGGTGAACGAACCCGGCGTGACAATACCGGGAAGGGAGTGTCGTCACCCATGGAGCCAACGGCTTCCTGGCCATTTTCTGCCAGCACCCGAATGACCTGATCGCGTTCTTCAAAGCTGACCTGATAGAGCTTCTGATAAATCTGAGCCTGATCGGGATTCAGGATGCTGTCACAGCTTTCCTCTTCCAGCTTTGATTCCAGCCGCAACGAATGCGCTTTCAGCCATTGCCGGTAGGGGTGGGCCTGTTTCAAATGGTTATCGATATCTTCCGGCAATAACAGCTCACCGGTATCGGTATCCACCGCAACCATCTGGCCGGGTTTGAGGCGTCCCTTGCTGACGACCTCTTCCGGCGTGTAGTCATAAACGCCGATCTCCGAGGCGAGGGTAATATGTCGATCCCTGGTCATTACCCAGCGGGCGGGACGGAGGCCGTTGCGGTCCATGGAGCAGGCGGCGTAACGGCCGTCGGTCAGGACAATGCCCGCCGGACCATCCCAGGGTTCCATATGCATGGAGTTGTATTCGTAAAATGCGCGCAGGTCGGCATCCAGCGTATTGACGTTTTGCCAGGCGGGCGGAATCAGTAGCCGCATGGCACGGAAAATATCGATACCGCCAGCCAGCAAAGCCTCCAGCATGTTGTCGAGGCTGTTGGAGTCCGAGCCGCTCAAGGAAACCAGTGGGCGCACATCTTCCATCGGGATGTGGGGCGTTTCGAACTTGTGGCCGCGGGCAATCGACCAGTTGCGGTTGCCCTGCACGGTATTGATTTCTCCGTTGTGGGCCAGGTAGCGGAACGGCTGGGCCAGGCGCCATTGGGGCCAGGTATTGGTGGAGAAGCGTTGATGAAAGACTGCCAGCGCGGATTCCATCGCAGGGTTATTCAGATCCTGGTAGAACACCGGCAAATTGGCCGGCATGACCAGCCCCTTGTAGGAAATCACCCTGGAAGACAGGCTCGGAATATAGAAAAACGCGTCGACCGGCTCAATCGCCTTTTCCGTACGACGGCGGGCTATATATAAATGGCGTTCAAAACTGACTTCATCCATGCCATCCACAGCATTAATGAAAATCTGTTCGATCCGCGGCAGGCTCTTGAGTGCTTCTTCACCACATGCGCTCGGGTCGGTTGGCACATCACGCCATCCCAGGACGCTCAGGCCTTCTTGTTTCAGTTCGGCTTCCAGTGTCTGCCTGGCGGTCGCGGCTTTATCCGTATCCGGATTCAAAAACACCATCCCGACCGCATACTGATCTTTCAGCGTATAGCCGAGATCGTCGGCAAGGGAACGCAGGAAACTGTCCGGTTTTTTTAAGAGCAAGCCACAACCGTCACCGGTCTTGCCGTCGGCGGCGACGGCGCCACGGTGCGTCAAACGGGCCAGCGCCCCGATAGCGGTTTCGAGAAGCCAATGGCTCGGTTTGCCATCCATTTGGGCGATCAGACCAAAACCACAATTCTCGCGTTCAAACGCGGGTCGATACAGGCCAGTTGAGGGGGTATTCTGGTTACTCACAATCACTTGAACCGTCGTTAAAAGCCAGAAGAAATTGCCTTTTTCAGGTCGCGCTGAGCCGAGGCAAAATGGTCAGGCAGTATACAGCCGAGTAAGGGGGGCTTCAATCTCCCCAAATGGTTGATCTGTGGGTAAATCCCTGTGTGTTGGTGGGTTTTTAGGCAAATTCAGCGCGAAATGCGGAATAATTGCGTGCTTTCGGCCAGATTTCAGGCTGGCTGGCTTAATACGGGGCTTCGCTGCCCTGCATGAAAACCACTTTAAAACCGCGTTTCAGTTGACTGTCCCGGACCCGCAACAGGGCTGCCTCGGCCGTTTGGCGGTCGGGGAAATGATCCCGCTTGACCCGGCCCGCGTAGCCTTGCTGGCCCCACTCCCGTACCAGGGTCCAGCCGTTGATCAGGTCTTCCTGCAGCACCAGCTGATAATAGCGGGGCGGTTTACCCTCAAAGGCCGGGATTTGCATATAAACTCTCATTTCTCAATGGGCCAGTCGATTACCAGGCGGGTGTTTGCGGTTAACGAAACGTTCTTCAGGTTCGGGTTTCCGGTTCAAAGATGCGCTGGTATTCTCTGATGGCATAGCGGTCAGTCATCCCGGCGATGTAATCGGCAACCGCCCGGGCCCGACCGCTTTCTCCGTTTTCGGTTTCCAGTTGTTTGACGTGCGCCTGATACTCCGGGTTGAGTAAGCGGGGTTCCTGCAAAAAGGCGTTAAACAGGGCATTCAGGGTGCGTTGTGCCTTGCTGGTCATGCGGTGTACGCGGTAATGATTATAAAGGTTGTCACGTAAAAACCGTTTCAATTGCAGGTTGGCTTGCTGCATTTCTGCACTGAAACGAACCACGGGATCATGCCGGGCACGGATATCATCGATATGTTGCGGGTCCAGCTCCTGCAACAGACTCTGGCTGGTCTCGACCAGATCGATGATTTGCAGATTGATCATCCGGCGGATGATTTCATGAATCAGGCGTCGCCCCGACAGTGCGGGATAACGTTGTTTGACATCATTATGCTGGTCGGCAAACAACTCGATTTCCCGCAGTTGCTCAATACTGATCAGGCCGGAACGCAGACCGTCGTCCACATCGTGATTATTGTAGGCAATCTGATCTGCGAGGTTGACCAATTGGGCCTCGAGGGAAGGCTGGGTTTTATCAATAAAGCGCTGACCCACATCACCCAGCTGTTCCGCATTGCGCAGGGAGCAATGTTTAAGGATCCCCTCCCGTGCCTCAAAGGTCAGATTGAGCCCCGGGAACTCGGCATAGCGCTCTTCCAGCGAATCAACGGTGCGTAAGGACTGTAGATTATGCTCGAACCCACCGTAGTTTTGCATGCAGGTATTCAGGGCATCCTGTCCCGCATGGCCGAAGGGAGTGTGGCCAAGGTCATGCGCCAGGGCGATGGTTTCACTCAGATCTTCGTTCAGGTTCAGGATCCGCGCGATGGAACGGCTGATCTGGGCGACTTCGATAGAATGCGTGAGGCGGGTGCGGAACATATCACCTTCGTGATTGACGAAGACCTGGGTTTTATATTCCAGGCGGCGAAACGCCGAAGAGTGAATGATCCGATCCCGGTCGCGCTGATACTCGCTACGGTATTCAGGTCCCTTTTCCGGGTAGCGTCGTCCGCGCGAGACGGTATCAGTGGCGGCGTACGGCGCAAGGTTGAGCATGTGGGTTCCTTGAAGCTTGTTTAGTCTTCTTCCAGGGCGCGGTGAGCGGTAATCGTCTCACGTAACAGATCGGGATCAAAGTCGGCGGTGACAAAAGCGTCACCCAGGGCCCGCAACAGTACCAGGTTGATTTTGCCGGCCCGTACTTTCTTGTCGACGGCCATGATCGACATGAAAGTGTCGTGATCCATACTGGCCGGAGCGCGCGTGGGAAGCAGGGCTTTATCGATCAGGTTTTCCACCCGTTGCACATCCGCCTGGCCAAGCCAGCCTTGCCGCATGGACAGATCCGCCGCCATCAACATCCCGGTACCGACCGCTTCGCCGTGTAACCAGACACCGTAGCCGGTCGCAGTCTCGATGGCATGCCCGAAGGTGTGTCCCAGATTGAGCAGCGCCCGCACCCCGCTTTCCCGTTCATCTTCTGCCACTACGGCAGCCTTGCTGCGACAGGATGTCTCGATGGCCCTGGCGATTTCCGCATCCTCACGTGCCAGCAGCTTGTGCATGTTGTCTTCAAGCCAGCTTACAAAATCCAGATCCCGGATCAGGCCATACTTGATGATCTCGGCCAGGCCGGCAGAGAGCTGGCGATCTTCCAGGGTATCCAGGGTGTCGGTGTCGATGACCACGCAGCGGGGCTGGTGAAAAGCGCCAATCATGTTTTTCCCCAGAGGATGATTCACGCCGGTTTTACCGCCAACCGAAGAGTCAACCTGGGCGAGCAGGGTAGTGGGGATCTGGATAAAGTCGACCCCGCGCTGGTAGCAGGCCGCCGCAAAACCGGTGATGTCACCAATGACGCCGCCACCCAATGCCACCAGGGTACACTGGCGATCGAAGCGATGGGTTAGCAACGCATCAAAAATCCGATCCAGGGTCTGCAGTGTCTTGTATTGTTCGCCGTCGGGCAGGATCACGGTCTGGCAATCGAAATCGTGAAATGCAGCCTGTGCCGCTTCCAGGTACAGGGGCGCAACCGTCTCATTGCTGACAATCATGACCTGTGACCCGTGCACATAAGGGACAACCAGCTCCGGTTTGCCGAGTAACTGGTTACCGATGAATATGGGATAACTGCGTTCGCCGAGTTCGACGTTTAGGGTCTTCATGTGATGTTTCTGTCAGATTAACCGGTTTGTTTGCCGGATTATAAAGGCAAACGGTTCAGGACGGCGCTTTTTTCAGTAGCTGGATAATTTTGTTGACGGTACTACGGATACTGTTGTGATCCGTCTTGATAATAACGTCGGCGACTTCCCGATACAAAGGGTCCCGGATTTGCATTAACTCTTCCAGCTTGGCCCGAGGGTCCTCGGTCTGTAACAGCGGCCGGTTGCGATCCCGCTGGGTCCGCCTGAGTAACTGTTCGATACTGGCGGAAAGATAAATCACGGTGCCGCGGGATTTAAGACACTGACGATTCGCCTCGGACAGCACTGCCCCCCCACCGGTGGCCATGACAATATTTTGCCGCTGGCTCAGTTCATCGATCATTGTTCTTTCGCGCTTACGAAAGCCTTCCTCCCCTTCCACATCAAATATCCAGGGAATGGTTGCCCCGCTACGCGCCTCGATTTCATGATCGCTATCGAAAAACTCCATCTCCAGAGCTTCGGCCAGTTGGCGACCGATGGTGGTCTTGCCCGCACCCATGGGGCCTACCAGAAAGAGATTGGTCTTGGAGGTCATCCTGTTTGGCAGGAGGAACAGCCCGACAAGCGGCCATGCCGGAGCATGACCGCCGTAGAGGCTACAGTGAAACGTCTTCTTTGAGCAACTTGGGGGTGACGAAAATCAACAGTTCCTGTTTGTCGTTGGTTTCGGTATTGTTGCGGAACAGGGCGCCGACCAGGGGCAGATCTCCAAAAAATGGAATACGGTTGATGCTCTTGGTTTTGGTCTGTTCATAGACCCCGCCCAACACAACAGTTTCCCCGTTATCCACCAGGACCTGGGTTTCCACATTCTGGGTATTGATTGGCGGAACCCCCTGGACCAGGTTAGCGAAATCGGGGCTGTCCTTGTTCACCATCAGGTCCATCACAATCCGGTCATCCGGTGTGATCTGCGGTGTCACTTTGAGGCTCAGGACCGCCTTTTTGAATGACACCGAGGTGGCACCACTGGAAGAGGCTTCCTGATAGGGAATTTCCTGACCCGACTCGATCACCGCTTCCTGTTGATCGGCGGTGATGACTTTCGGGCTGGAAATGGTTTCCGATTTGCCTTCGGCCTGGGCGGCGGAGAGTTCCAGGTCCAGCAGAGTGCCGAACGGCAGTTTGGCGATCGCCAGGCCGATACTGCCCGCAGAGGAACTGATCGCTGGCAGGTTGACATTCAGGCGTTCATCCAGCTGCGGGGTGACACCGAACTGGTTGTAAGCGTCTGCCGCATTCAATGAACCGGAAGTAGTAATGCTCCGGCTGCCACTGACGGTTTCGCTCGAAACGCCAAACTTGACCCCCAGTTCACGGGTGAACTGTGTCCCGGCCAGCACAATGCGTGATTCAATCAGGACCTGGCGGATCGGCACATCCAGTTCTTCCACCAGGGCAATGATCAGATCCACATTCTCGGCGGTGTCCTGCACCAGTAATTTATTAGTGCGTTGATCAATATTGATACTGCCGCGGGCCGAGAGGAAAGATTTTTCCTTGGACTGAATCAGGGCAGCGAGTTCGCTGGCTTTGGCATAGTTCACCTGGATGGTTTCGCTGATCAGCGGGGCCAGTTCCACGATTTGCTTGGAGGCTTCCAGTTCCAGTTTTTCCCGGGCGGCGATTTCTTCAGTCGGGGCGATCAACATGACGTTACCGGATTCACGTTTCGCCAGGCCCTTGGTTTTGAGCACGATATCCAGTGCCTGGTCCCAGGGCACGTTTTTCAGCCGCAGGGTCAGGTTGCCAGTGACCGTGTCACTGGTGACCATGTTGATGCCGGTGAAATCGGCAATCAGCTGCAATACCGCGCGCACTTCAATATTCTGGAAGTTCAGCGACAGGCGCTCACCGGTATAGGCAAACTTGCGGCGTGCTGTCTCCGGTTCTTCCTTCTTTATAATTGGTTTGACATCAATAGTCAGTTGTTCATCGGCCTGGTAGGCGATGTGGTCAAAATCGGATACCGCGGTGATAATCAGTCGCACATCATTACCGTGATTGAAGGCGTCGACTGTTTGTACTGGCGTGGCGAAATCGATCACGTCAAGGCGACGCTCCAGATCCGTCGATAAAGCGCTGTTTTTCAGGGTGACAATGACCTGTTGACCGCGCTTTTTCATATCGACGGCGGTATTGGGATCTGCCAGGGTCAATTCCACCCGCCCTTCACCCTTGGCACCGCGACGAAAATCAAGATTGAGGATGTTGACGCCTGCAGCCGTTGTTGCTGCAGGTGTTGCAGTTGTTTCCGCCCCTGCCGCAAAGGTACCGGCGGTATCGTCATTCAAAGTAATAATCACGTCATTGCCACTGACCGCAGTGGAGTAGCCCACCAGCTTGGCGAGATTGATGACAACGCGGGTACGGCCGCCGGCTTCAACGGCGTTGACACTGCGGGCCACACCAATGCCGATATCCTGACTCTTGCGCGGTAAATTTACCGTGGTTGCCGGAAAGTCCAGTGCTATGCGGGCCGGATTATCGATAGTAAAACTGGTCGGCTCACTTGCCGGCTCCTGCATGCGGAGTTTGATCTGTACCCGATCGCCCGGAAGAGTGGCGAAGCTGACGTCCTCCAGCGTATTTGAGAAAGCCGCGGTGGCAGGCAACAGGCATAGCGCAAGGATGCCAGCCAGCATGAAGCGCAGGGTTATCATTCTGGAAGAGAGGTATGTGTTATTCATTTTCTTAATCTCCAGCAGGTACTACTCTGATAAGCTGAGTGAGGCCATACGATCCACCCAGCCCCCGGTCGCACCATTGGGTATGATTTCTTTCAGCTTGACTTCGGTTTCGGTAATTTCGAGGATTTCACCATAGTTGGTGCCCATGTGGTTGCCCACCTGAACGCGATAGACAGTATTATCCGGTGCGGATATCAGGGCCCACACAATGCCTTTCTTTTCCAGCGTGCCGACATATTTCAGGCTATCGAGCGGAAATTCTTCCAGTGCTTCACGCTTGCGGGTGATATCCGGGCGCAGGCCGGTGTCGGCGGTTTCTTCCTTGCGGATTTCTTCTACATATTGGGTAAACGGATCCCGACGGTCTTCGTCGATATAGACAAAGGTCTCGTAAGGTTTGATTTCCGGCAGCGGTTCAATGCCCTTGCCGGGTCGCGCCTTGATTTTGTTGACGTAGGCAACCAGATCCCCATGCTGTTCGCCACTACAGGCACTCAGTAACAAGGGCGCAGCGAGTAGCAGCGCCAGTGTTAATTTGGGCTTGTATAAACGTACACTCATCATCGGTTGCCTGTCAGGATGGTATGCAGCCATGGTCATTTATATTCAATACTCAATTATTATCGTCGGCGTTTCTTGCCTTGTTGTTTTTTCGCTTTTCTTGCGGCGGCGATCTCCGCTTCATCCAGATAGCGGTAGGTCTTGGCCTGGACGTTCATGGACAAGCTGCCGCCCTTCTCGCCGCTAATCGAAATGTTATGCAGCGTCACAATGCGTGGCAGGGCCGCGATGCCACTGACAAAACGCCCGAACTCGTGATAGGACCCCGTCATTTTCATCGTGATGGGTAACTCGGCATAGAAATCAATCTTGCGTTCCGCCTCCGGTTTGAACAACTGGAACTCAATCCCACTGGCCAGACCGGTCTGGGAAATGTCGACCAGCAGGTCTTCCACTTCGGTCTTGCTCGGCAGTTGTCGCAGCATGGCGCCAAAAGACCGCTTCATTTCTTCCATTTGTGTTTTATAGGCATCCAGGTTGGCGGCCTTGGCCTGTTTGGTTTCAAAATCCTTTTTGAGTTTGGTTTCTTCATTTCGATTACGCTCAAGCGATTCCAGTTGTTTCTGGGTATCAAGAAAATAGCCCAGTGCCAGGACAATAATACAGACGACAGCGATCAATGCCGCCTTGACTGGCATCGGCCAGCTACCGATGCTACCGAGGTCTAAATCATTGAGATCGATATTTTTCATTTTTGCTTCTCTTCGACCTGACTGACCTGGACGGCATTCAGGATAAAGCTGCGCTCATCATCCTCTTCAGACTTCTTGGATTCCTTTTGGATGATCTGCAGTTGCGGATTACTGAGCCAGGGAGAACCGTCAATGTTACGCATCAGGGCAGAAACACGCGCGTTCGATTGTGCTACCCCATTCAGCACCAGGGCCTTGTTGTTTTGTTTCATACTGGTGAGATAGGTCCCTTCCGGCATGACTTTGACGATCTCATCAAACAGGTGTACCACTTCCGGTCGGTTACGTTGCAGGGTTTCGATCACCTGCATTCTGGCGAGCAGACTCTGTTTCTCCTTGGCCAGGTTGTTAATCTCCTTGATCTGCTTTTCTACCTTGGTGATTTCCTTTTTCAGAAAATCATTTCGCGATTGCTGGTGACTGATCATCCCTGCAACCTGGATATGTACTGCCAACACGATCAGACCCATCAGCACGGCAGACAGCCCCAATATGGTCAGAAATTGTCGCTGTTGTTCCTTGCGGAGTTCTTCACGCCAGGGGAGAAGGTTAATGCGTGCCATCAGTCAAAACTCCTCATGGCCAGGCCACAGGCAATCATTAACGCCGGTGCGTCATTACTTAAACTTTGAGCCTTGACCCGTGAAGCGAGGGTCATATTGGAAAACGGATTGGCGATGGAGGTATGTACCCCCAGCTTGTCGGCAATCATTTCATCGATGCCGGCAATCATGGCACTCCCTCCGGCCAGCACAATATGGTCAACGTTACTGTATTGGCTGGAAGAGAAGAAAAACTGCAGGGATCGACTTACCTGTTGCGCCATGGCGTCCTTGAAGGGTTCCAGGACTTCAGGCACATAATTGTCAGGCAAGCCGCCCTGCCGTTTGGCCATACCGGCCTCCTCATAGGAAAGGCCATAACGGCGCTGAATTTCCTCGGTAAGTTGTTTACCGCCGAAGACCTGTTCGCGGGTATAAATATTTTTCAGATCATGCATGACGTTGAGGGTTGTCATGGTCGCCCCGACATCGACAACGGCAATGGTCTGGTCGATACCCTGTTCCGGCAATTGGGGTGCCAGCATGGAAAAAGCGTTCTCCATGGCGTAGGCTTCGACATCAATAATTTTGGGTTTCAGGCCGGCGAGTTCGATAGCGGCAACCCGCACATCAACATTTTCACTGCGTGAGGCGGCAAGCAGGACATCAACACGTTCCGGATCATTTTCTGTCGGGCCCAGCACCTCGAAATCGAGATTGACTTCTTCCAGGGGATAGGGGATGTATTGATCCGCTTCCAGCTGGATTTGCTGCTCCATATCCTCTTCGGTCAGGGTCGCGGGCATGGCGATGGTTTTGGTGATCACGGCGGAGCCGGCAACGGCGGCAGCGGCGAACTTGGTCCGTGAGCCGGAGCGCTTGACGGCGCGCTTGATGGCATCCCCCACGGCTTCGACGTCGGCGATATTCTTTTCGATAACGGAATTGGGGGGCAGAGGTTCCACCGCGTAGCTTTCCACTCGCAGGCGGTCACCACTTTTACCCAGTTCCAACAACTTGATCGCCGTGGAACTGATATCCAGTCCCAGTACCGGAGGTTTTTTCGGCTTGAAGAGATCGGCCACACCCATAATTTATTCTTTATTAGCTTAGGGTTAGATGAAATACATGTATAACTACTTTAGGTTTCAGAGTCAACTATAGGTCAAGTAATGGATAAATACAAATACACCATAGTGTTAACCGGGTTGAGGCAGTATACTGAACCTTCGGTCTATTATCGGCCTCCAAGCTCTGAATCTTTATATAAAATAAGCATATGAAGCCTGTTTTTAAGAAACTGGTCACAATCCTTGCGACCTCCTTCCTGACATTGTTGTTACTCGGTACCCTCGGCTTGCTGGCGGCCTATATCTACATCACCCCCCGGCTGCCGGAAATCGACACCCTCAAGGATGTGCAGCTGCAGGTCCCGCTGCGGGTCTATGCCCGTGGTGGTGAACTGATCGCCGAATTTGGTGAGATGAAACGCACACCGCTGGAATACCCGGATTTTCCGCCGCAATTGATTCAGGCGGTTCTGGCCGCGGAAGATGATCGCTTTTTTGAGCATCCCGGGGTGGATTACCAGGGCATTCTTCGTGCGGTCTATCACCTGATCCGGACCGGCGAAAAAGGCCAGGGCGGCAGCACCATCACCATGCAGGTGGCGCGGAATTTTTTCCTCAGCCGGGAGAAAACCTACCTGCGAAAACTCAACGAAATTTTTCTGGCCCTGAAGATTGAAGGCGAGCTCAGCAAACAGGAAATTCTCGAGCTGTATCTCAATAAAATCTATCTGGGGAAACGGGCCTACGGTTTCGCCGCCGCCGCGCAGGTGTATTACGGTAAATCACCAGGGGAGCTGACCTTGCCCGAAATGGCCATGATTGCCGGGTTGCCCAAGGCACCCTCACGCTATAACCCGGTAGTGAATCCGGAACGGGCGCAGATTCGGCGTGACTATGTGTTGGGGCGAATGCGGGAACTGGAATACATTACGGAAGAGCAATATCAATTGGCCCTGACGGATCCGGTGCATGCTGAAGTCCATGGTCTGGATGAGGATCTGGAGGCCCCCTATGTGGCGGAAATGGTGCGCGATGAAATGGTATCCCGCTACGGTGAGGCGGCCTACACGGAAGGGTATCAGGTCTATACGACGATCGAGGCCCGCTTGCAGCAGGCTGCCAATCAGGCCTTACGGGACGATCTGCTGGCCTATGATCGGCGCCATGGCTATCGCGGCGCGGAAGGCCACATTGATCTGTATGCCACTGACCGGGTGGACGATACCGTGGCCTGGGAAACCGCATTACGTGAGCTGCCCGTCAGCGGTAGTCTGGTCCCCACGGTGGTGATGTCACTGGAGGAACAGGCAGCCTGGGGTTATACCCGTGACGGCAATATCGTGTTTCTGCCGTGGGAACAGTTGGCCTGGGCACGCCAATATATAGACGATAACCATGTTGGTCCCGAACTGGAATCGGTTGATCAGATTCTCAAACCCGGTGACATCATCTATACCGCCCCCGCCCAGCCGGGATGCAGTTGGCTGGCGAAAAATCCCACGGTCGCGGGGGCGCTGGTGTCCCTGAATCCTGAAGATGGCGCAATCCAGGCCCTGGTGGGAGGGTTTGATTTCTACGAGAGCAAGTTCAACCGGGTCACCCAGGCGAACCGTCAACCGGGTTCCAGTTTCAAGCCCTTTGTGTACACCGCGGCGGTAGATAAAGGTTTCACCGCGGCGACGATCATCAATGACGCACCTGTGGTGTTTGATGCGCCGGGACTGGAGGATACCTGGCGACCGGAAAATTACAGTGGTCGTTTCTACGGCCCGACACGGTTGCGCCAGGCGCTGATCAATTCACGCAACCTGGTGTCGATTCGTTTGCTACGCGATATCGGTATTGGTTATACCATCCGCTATGCCCAACGGTTCGGTTTTCGGCGTGAGAGCTTACCGCGGGATCTGTCATTGGCGCTGGGGAGCGGGACGCTGACACCGTTGGAGTTGGCACGCGGTTACACGGTCTTCGCCAACGGCGGCTATCTGGTCGAGCCGTATTTGATTGACCATATAATGGGTCCTGATGGCCAGATTGTGATGACGGCCAACCCCATGCAGATCTGCAGCGTCTGCAGCGAGGAGCTGGAAATCAGCGATGCCACAGCTGAGCCGGACGCCTCTTCAGCAGCACAAACCGAGGTGTTGAGCCCGGCAGAGGAGGAACAGTTAACACCACTCCGTGAGGCCGCGCTGGCCCGGTTGCAGGAACTGGAGGTCACGGAACAGACGCAAGTCCTGCAAGGCCCCGTGCCACGCCGGGTAGCGGAACGTGTGCTGGATCCCCAGGTAGCGTTTCTGATGAATACCATGATGCGGGATGTCATTAAACAGGGAACCGGGCGTCGGGCCCTGGTTCTGAACCGCCAGGACCTGGCCGGGAAAACCGGCACCACCAATGATCAACGTGACGCCTGGTTTGCCGGTTTTAATCGCGATGCTGTTACCATCGCCTGGGTGGGTTTTGATAATCCGCGTCCGCTTGGTGAACGGGAGACCGGTGCCCGGGCCGCCCTGCCGATGTGGATTGATTATATGCGTACGGCCCTGGCGGAGTCCGAAGCCACACCACTCATTCAGCCACCGGGAATTGTGACCGTCAGAATTGATACCCGTACCGGCGAACTGGCCAATGCCAACAGTCCCGAAGCCATGTTTGAGTATTTCCGTAGTGACCATGTTCCTACCGGCAAGGCCGATTCCCGTATCGTGGAGAATCCGGAGAGTGAATTGCCCGTGGGAGACATCACCGAGCAAATCTTCTAGGTACCTATGGCACAGCGCAATACCAGGGAACGTCAGATGCGCGAGCGTCTGGCGCAGGAAGCCGCCCAGATCCTGGCAGAGACCGGCAGCCGTGATTTTTTCGCCGCCAAGCGCAAGGCCGCCGAGCATTTGGGGGCGATTGACACCCGCAATATGCCCAGCAACAAAGAAATTGAAGAGGCCTTGATGGTGTACCAACGGTTGTTCCGGGCCGACCGTCAGCCTGCGGAACTGAAGCGTCTGCGCCAGGTCGCCCTGCAGGCGATGAAATTTTTTGCGCATTTTCGGCCACGTCTGGTGGGCAGTGTGTTACGGGGCACCGCGGATACCAATTCCACTGTCACTTTGCATGTGTATGCCACAACGGTTGAAGAGGTGGGGCTGCACCTGATGGAAAATGCCATTCCGTTTCAGACGGCGGACAAGCGCCTGCGTTTCGGGGTCGAGCGTTATCAAACCTTACCGGTATACCGGTTTCTGGCAGAAGACACACCGATAGAGCTGATTGTGTTTCCACTGGACGGGTCACAGCAGGCCCCGTTGAGCCCGGTGGATGGTAAATCCATGCAGCGTGCCGATATCGCGGCCGTGGAAAAGTTATTAATAGACTGATCCGGGCCGGTGATCGGCCACCACGCGTCGTTGCACGGTATTCTCTCCCCCCGAGGTTTTTGTTATCCCAACCTTTCCCCGATGCGATCGATTGATTGGCAGCGTCGCTGTCGGTCGATGGAGGTGCCAGCTGAGGATATGCTATGCCGCTCAGTCCTTGTGATCGCCAGACGCTATGATTGTTTCAATCGCGGCAGGATGACGCAGGCTCATGCGCAACTCATCTCGCCGCAGATACACCCAGCCTCGTACGGTCAGCGTTTTCTCCCTCAGCGACGCAGGGGCAAAGGGAAAATAGTGCAAATCGGCTTTGGGCAGGCGCAAGGCAAAGTTGTTGCCCAGATTGATCCAGAAGGCGGTTCGGCTCTCACCAATGCGACTGACGCGACCGGTGACGCGTCGGAAACCGGTTGCCGCTCCTGACAGATCCGTGGCCGACCGGGGTTGATAATAGGGTTGCTGCCAGACCCCCCGTTGTTGTTGCCGGGCGCCCTGTTCCGCCTGCCGGTAACAGTCGAGAAATAACACATTCGGTGGCACGACGATATGAAACCCGAGACCGCTCTGCAGCAGGATCTGCGTGAGGTTGCGACCGTCAGGCAGGAAGGGATGGGCCAGCAGACGACCATGGCGATCCTTTTTGTCCCCATCGAAGATCAACCGCAATGATTTGCTATCCGCCAGCGCGGCTATCAGCTGTTGTTTGGCGGCATTGGCGAGCGGCTCGTCGGGGCGCGTATCCCGGCCGCGTTCCGGGGTATTGATCCCGATAAATCGCAGATGCCGCCCGTCCCCGAGCTGAACCGTGTCGCCATCAAACACCTTCGTGACGGAGACCCGGGCATCATAGTGTGTGCTTCGACAACCGGCGGCCTGCGCGGGTAGCGACGGCAATAGCCAGGCATAAAAAAAGGACGCTACGAGCAGCGTCCTTTTTATGAGTGCCATGGGTGGCATGCGGGATTATTTCATACCGTATTTCTGGCGGAACTTGTCGACCCGGCCCGCGGTATCCAGCAATTTCTGTTTGCCGGTGTAGAACGGATGGCACTGGGCGCAGACTTCGATAGTCAGATCATGACCCACGGTGGAACGTGTTTTGAAGGTGCTGCCACAGCTGCAAGTGACGGATACTTCCTCGTAGGCGGGGTGGATGTCAGCTTTCATTTTCAAATGTCTCCAATTCTGCGTGTCGCCACACCGGCCTGTCCGGGCACCACACGCTTTTCAGGGGCCGCAATCTTACGGAAAAGAGGCCCTGGGAGCAAGGGCAATCCGGCTGAATTCGGCCTCTAGCGCGATTTAAAGGGGACCACGGTGTCTGTTTGGGGCGGGTGAGTGGCCTCTTCAGCCTTTGGCAGCCCCCCGACCTGCGGATCCTGGTAGACCTGGCCCAGGCGGTCAAAGGTGGTCCACATCAGGTTGGAAATCTGGACACAGGCGGCCATCGGGTTGCCGGCCCGTTCACGCAGTCGATCAATGCGCCATTGCAAGCGGCGGAGACGATCCTGGTGGATTGAGGAAGAGCGGGCGATATGGGCATCGAGCAGCCGATGGCGCAACTGTTCGAAGGCGTGTGGATCCTGCTTCGCAAGCCGGGCCCAGGCCTCGAAATCAACCCGCTGGATGGCCGTGCGTTGGTTCATGGTTTCACCCCTTTGCTGAACGCTGAGCGAGCGGTTTACAGCAGCTCCGCCAGTGTTTTAATCATCGGTGCATCTGGCCGACTTGTCAAAGCACCGCGGTGGGGCGAGCCTGGCAACGACACGAAAAAATTCATTAACTCATTGATTTTGCACGAAAATCGAGTCGGTTGCCCGTTCGACTAACGCTTCATGGAATCAAAAAAATCGGCGTTGGTCTTGGTGGCCTTGAGTTTGTCATGCATGAATTCCATGGCGGCAATCTCATCCATATCATGGACGACCTTGCGCAGAATCCACATCATCTGCAGTTCATCCGGCTTGGTGAGCAATTCTTCGCGGCGGGTGCCGGAGCGATTGATGTTAATGGCCGGGTAAATCCGTTTCTCGGCAATTTTGCGATCCAGATGGACTTCCATATTACCGGTGCCTTTGAACTCCTCATAAATCACGTCGTCCATTCGGGAGCCGGTTTCAACCAGGGCGGTGGCCAGGATGGTCAGGGATCCCCCTTCCTCGATATTGCGGGCCGCGCCAAAGAAGCGTTTCGGGCGGTGCAGGGCGTTGGCATCCACCCCGCCGGTCAGGACCTTGCCGGAAGACGGGATCACTGTGTTATATGCCCGTGCCAGCCGGGTTATGGAATCAAGCAGGATCACTACGTCTTTCTTGTGCTCGACCAGGCGCTTGGCCTTTTCAATGACCATTTCCGCTACCTGCACATGGCGGCTGGCGGGTTCATCAAAGGTGGAAGAGACCACCTCACCCCGGACCGAGCGGGCCATTTCGGTGACTTCCTCGGGGCGTTCGTCGATGAGTAAGACGATCAGGTGACATTCCGGATGGTTATGGGTGATGGAGTGGGCAATATCATGCAGCATCATGGTCTTGCCCGCCTTCGGCGGAGAGACGATGAGCCCGCGTTGACCCTTGCCAATCGGCGCGACCAGATCGATGACCCGGGCTGTCATGTCCTCGGTCGAGCCGTTGCCGATTTCCAGTTGCAAGCGGTCCTTGGGGTGCAGCGGCGTGAGGTTTTCGAACAGGACCTTGTTTTTGGCATTTTCCGGCGGCTCAAAGTTTATGTCGCTCACCTTGAGCAGGGCGAAATAACGTTCCGAGTCCTTGGGGGGGCGGATTTTGCCCGATACGGTGTCGCCGGTGCGTAAATTGAAACGACGGATCTGGCTGGGTGACACATAGATATCATCCGGCCCGGCGAGATAGGAGCTTTCCGCCGAGCGCAGGAAACCAAAACCATCCTGCAGAATTTCCAGCACCCCGTCACCATAGATGTCTTCGCCATTTTTTGCATGGGCTTTCAAAATGGCAAAAATAATGTCCTGCTTGCGGGCACGGGACATGCCTTCGATGCCGGTGGAAGTGGCCAGTTCGATCAGTTCGGAGACAGGGGTTTTTTTCAGTTCTGTTAGGTTCATTGTTGGTATTCTTTCAAACGAAATGGGTTAATACGCGGATCTGTTGACACAGTGCGAAATCACTGTGGTGTTAAGGAAAATCTGGTTGAAGTTTGGTTTTGTAGCGGAGCTACCGGTTTCAGCAGTTGTTACAATTAAGCGGGAAGTATGATTTATAAAAGATACGTTATCACTAATCCTGGGTGGCGTCCAGCCCTCTGGCACCGGGGCTGGACCCGAAAATCAGGCAAGCTGTCACAGGTTACTGTCGATAAAAGCACTCAATTGTGATTTGGAGACTGCCCCGACTTTGGTGGCTTCCACATTGCCGTTCTTAAAGAGCATCAGGGTCGGAATACCGCGAATGCCGAATTTTGGTGGCGTCGCCGGGTTCTCATCGATATTGAGTTTGGCAACCTTCAATTTCCCTGCGTATTCATCTGCAATTTCATCCAGAATGGGTGCAATCATCTTGCACGGGCCGCACCAGTCGGCCCAATAATCGACCAGCACCGGTCCTTCTGCATTGACGACTTCGGCTTCAAAAGTATCGTCAGTTACATAAGAAATTTTGTCGCTCAAGATCATGTCTCCCCGTTGATTTCATTCCAATGGCTCTTGGATGCGCCCATTTGAGCCCAAGACACCGTTGAATGCAAGTCCAAAGCGCCGCCTGATCTGTTATGCTGTGGCGCCATGAGTGATACACATTTAACCGATGTCAGCTTCAACGACTTCGATTTACCCGAGCCTTTATTGCAAGGCATTGAGTCCACAGGTTTTTCGCGTTGCACGCCAATTCAAGCAGAAACCTTGCCAATTGCCCTGGCAGGAAAGGACGTCAGTGGCCAGGCCCAGACCGGTACCGGCAAGACAGCAGCCTTCCTGATTGCGACCTATTCTCACCTGCTGCGCCATCCGGCAGACAAGCAGCGGCGTGTCAACCAGCCTCGTGCCATCATTCTGGCTCCGACGCGTGAACTGGCAGTACAGATTCACAATGATGCGGTGGCATTGGGCCAGTTCACCGGACTTAAACTCGGACTGGTGTTTGGCGGGACTGGCTATGAGTCGCAGCGCAAACAACTCGAGGACGGCGTGGACATACTGATCGGCACGCCGGGGCGTATCATCGACTATTTCAAACAGCGGGTGTTTGATTTGAAAGCCGTGCAGGTGATGGTGCTGGATGAAGCGGATCGGATGTTCGATCTGGGTTTTATCAAGGACATCCGGTATTTGTTGCGGCGCATGCCGCACCCGGAAAAACGGCTCAATCTGCTGTTCTCGGCGACCTTGTCGCATCGGGTGCAGGAACTGGCGTACGAGCATATGAATAATCCCCGGCCGGTAGAGATCGAGCCGACGCAGGTGACGGCCGATCAAATCACCGAGCAGGTATATTATCCGTCCAAGGAAGAGAAGATCCCCTTGTTACTGGGGCTGTTGAAGACCCATCCGGTGGGGCGGGTGCTGATTTTTGTGAACACCAAACGCGTGGCCGAAGAGGTGGAGGCCTATCTCAAGGGGAACGATTACGGTGCGGCCCTGCTGAGTGGTGATGTCCCGCAGAAAAAGCGTCTGCGTCTGCTACAGGCGTTTACCGAAGGTGAGGTGAATATTATGGTCGCGACCGATGTGGCCGCCCGCGGTCTGCATATTCCCGCCGTCAGCCATGTGATTAATTTCGACTTGCCGCAGGACGCGGAAGACTATGTGCATCGTATCGGTCGCACGGCCCGTGCGGGGGCCAGCGGGGATGCCCTCAGTTTTGCCTGTGATGAATTTGTCTTCTCCCTGCCGGAAATCGAGGAGTACATCGGGCACAAGATAGCGGTGGAATCGATTACCAGTGACTTACTGATTGAACCGAAACCGCCCATTCGCGAAAAGCGGCAACCGCGACGGCATCAGGGAAAGGGCGGTGAGCGGCACAAGGGTGGCGATCGGCCACGCCGTCGGCGCTCGCGGGGGAAGAAACCGGCCAGGCAGGCCACAAACTGAATAATCGGGTATAGCGACGGATTTTATTGCTGATGATGCTGGCGCCAGGCCTGGAAGGTGGGGAACTGGCGGTAGCCCTTGTTGATGACGTAATTGAGCACGTTCTGCAAGCGATAAAACCAGACTACCGAGTCGATCCGGATGATCTCCCTGCCTTTCTCATCAAAAAATATCAGTGTCGGCGCGTAGTCGAGTTGTAACTGGTCGGCCCATTGGCGGGCGGTGATTTTCTGGCCGGCCGGCGTCAGGACCGGTGTCGTATCACGCATGTCCAGTTGCACCACATCGAGTTGTTGTAACAGCTGATTGATTCGCGGGTCGCTCAAGGGTGCGGCATGCAGCACATCACAGGCATGGCAGTTGCGCCGTTCGAACGCCACCAGCAAGGGGCGCTGTGCCGCAATATGACTCCGGTCCAGCGCATAGGGTGGCGGTAAAAATGCCTCGTGGCTATTGAGGCTGTCTTTCCCGAAGCTGAAGGCTTCTTCGGCGCGCGCCATGTAATCAGGAAACGGCTCGTTTTGATAGTGGGCATCGGCCACGTATTCCAGTGCGGCACGAAACTGATAGGGGGGGCGATAGCCGATCAAACGCAACACGATGTTTCCTTCCCGATTGATAAACACCAGGGAAGGTGTGAAGTTGGTTTGGTACTTGATGGCAAATTCCTTCTCGGTATAGCTGTTGCCGTCCATGCCCGTCACTTCTTTCTGGCCGCGAATATTGATGTTAATTACATCGAAATGTTTCTGGGTATAGCTCAGAATATCCTGCTGTCCCCAGTTATTCTCCAGATGGGCCTTGCAGTAGGGGCAGCGTTTCTGACCAAAATAGAGAATGATACCTTGTTTACCGTTCTGGACTGCTTCATTCAGGTCTTCCCGCAAATCAAGAAAACTCACCTTGAACCAGTCCGGCACAATGAGATCTTCACTGAGGGGCTGGTCATCAAACACCTCAGCCGTGTCGATACTCGCCAGCGTCGTACCACCGGTAAACAGCATGAGCTTGATAATGAGAAGCTGAAAAAGAACTATATGGCGGCTGAAATACATGAATAAGTCCCGGGAGGTGTTTACCTACCATCGATGCGATGGATAGAATGCCCTACACCCATTTTGGTCTCAAGACCCATTTACTACTATGACGATTAAAGTTGAGGTTTCTTTCGGCGAGTTCCTGGACAAGATAAGCATCCTGGAGATCAAGAGTGAGCGTATTTCCGATGTCGCAAAGCTTGAGAACGTTAATCGGGAATTAAGTCTGTTACGAGAGAGCTGGGCAGCACATCCGGCCTCAAAGACGGACATCAGTAATGAAATGGCAAGGCTCAAGGCCATTAATGAAAAATTATGGGAGATCGAGGACGACATCCGTGACAAGGAACGGAACAAGACCTTTGATCAGGGTTTTATAGAATTGGCCCGGGCAGTCTATTTCACTAATGATGAACGGGCTGCGGTGAAGCGCGAACTCAACCTGAAACTGGGTTCCGAGCTGGTCGAAGAAAAGTCCTACGCCGACTACCAATGAGTCCGCTTCGTTTTCCGGACTACATGCGTTCATAAATGCGTTCGGCACGCTCCTGAAATCGGGCGGTCCGTGTTTGCGGATTATGTTTGATGGGGCTCGGTAAGGTCGCCGCCAGCTGCGCTGCCTGCCAGTAGCTGACCTCGGCAATACTGCGTCCCCAGTAGTGCCGGGCGGCGGCCTCTACCCCATAGATACCCTTGCCAAATTCCGCGATGTTCAGGTAAGTCAGCAAAATCCGTTTTTTACTGACCTTGAATTCCATACCCAGGGTCAGGATCAACTCATGCCATTTCCGCAAAGGATTACGAGAGGCAGTGAAAAACATGTTTTTCACGGTTTGTTGCGACAGGGTACTGGCGCCGTATTTCAGTTGCCCGGTTTGCAGGTTGTAACTCATTGCCTCGCGAAACGCGATCAGATCGAAGCCGGGGTGGCGGTAAAAGCGGGCATCTTCTGCCACGATTACCGCGCGCCTGACCTGGGATGGAATCCGGCTCAATGGTACAGGTTGCCATTGTAGTGGCGGCAGTGATTTGTCCGTTTGCCGTCGCGCCTCGTAGGTCTGGATAAAACGTGATTTACTCACCGGCCCCTGGCCAAACTGTGTCCAGTCCGGCCAGATATGGACCAGATACAACACATCAATCGCCAGTAGTATCAGGCCAATCTGGAGCGACCCGCGCAGATAACGCCACGTCTTTTTTAAACGAGAGCGCCGGTGGCGGCGTGACTTAACAAAGGGCAACCTCATGAGGCATGATCCTGCTGTTCGGCTAAGACTTTGTCGAGCCAATATCCATACAGGTGACGACAGCAATGGTCAAACTGTGAAGTGCGGCCTGGTTATCCGTTGCTGCGGGATTTCAGGAGTTTTGACAGGGCCGCTGGAAGTAGCACGTCAGGGCGCAGGTGATCGAAGTCAGTAGCCAGAACAGAAAAAAACCGATGCTGTAACCGCCCAGGCGGCTGATTTGCGGATAACCGCCACTCAGACTGAGGATCTCGGGATCGAACGCAGTAAAAAACAGAATCGTGGCCAGACCCGAAGTTAAAAATGACGGCCAGAGAACGGCGACGATTTTTTGTATGGTTGGAATATCCTGCCGACTTTCGGTCATACCTGCTCCTCCGCTGGTGGTGTTGTCCGGCTCTTGCGGCCGGTTATTTATTCTTTATACCAGTTCATCCTCAGGGTGTCAGCGTCCACGCCGTTTGGTCTGGCAGGCGGGCGCGGCCGTTAAGGCGCCAGGACTCATCTTCGGGGGTGATAAACAGATACCAGTTTCCCGCCGCCGGTGGTGCTGCCAATAAGCCGGTATAGTGTCCGCCTTGCTGGAGCAACAAGGGGACAAGAATATCCTGTCCGCTGCGTGTCGGGTGAATCAGTTGCAACATCAGGCGTTCACTGCTGACCGGTTGGTTTGCCTCGATCTGCACGGATAACTGCTGTTGCGCCGGCTGCCAGGCAATGCGGGCACTCAGGCCCAGGCGGATGGCCGCTTGTTCCCGCTCCAGGGTGCGATTGATACCCAGCCCGGCCTTGTAGTAATCATCTTTTACCAGGCCATCGGGATTCGTCATGGCGATCACGATCGTGATAATCCCGCCGATCACGGCCGTGGCGGGCAATGCCATCAGAAACCATGGCCAGAATTGTTTATACCAGGGTGTTACTTCATTCATGGTTAGCGACATTTTTACCTCGGTTAATGATACTTCAGGCTGCCGGTTTTAATGTGAGAGTTTATCGCGGCAGTGAATACAGATTGCATGACGGGTGGCAACCTCATCCTGACGTTATCTCGTTACCGGCCCGATGAATCGACCGGTTTCCGTGACTTGCAATTCCGGGTCATCAATGGCTTCGAGGTGAAACTCGATATCATTCCCGGTTCGTTCCAGTTTCACCGGATCGATCTGCACCTGTACCGGTAATTCAATGACCTCGCCACTGTTGATACTGAATTCCCCTTTACGGTTCAGCAAGGTCAGGCCTTCAAGACCGGAGACACCCAGGCGGTAGGTATGGGTCTTGTTGTCCATGTTAATGATTTTCAGGGTGTAAATGTTTTCCACCATGCCTTCCGTGGTTTCTCGATACAGGGCATTGCGGTCACGAATGATATCGAGTTCCAGTGGCGTGCGGGTAAACATGCTGTAGAGCAGGGCGACAGTAATGAGGGTGATCAGTGCCCCATAGACCATCATGCGTGGTCGTACAATATGGGTTTGTTTGCCATCGATGGCATTTTGCGTGGTATAGCGAACCAGCCCCTTGGGGTAACCCATTTTTTCCATTACGTCATCACACACGTCGACACAGGCGGCACAGCCAATACACTGGTACTGCAGACCATTCCGGATATCGATCCCGGTGGGACAGACCTGGACACACAAGGTGCAGTCGATACAGTCGCCCAGGCCCAATGCTTTCGGATCGGCATTGCGTTTGCGGGAACCGCGCGGTTCCCCCCGGTTCTCATCATAGGAAATGATCAGCGTATCATTGTCGAACATGGCGCTTTGAAAGCGCGCATAGGGGCACATGTAAATACAAACCTGTTCGCGCAAGAATCCCGCATTGCCATACGTCGCGAAGCTGTAAAAAATGATCCAGAACGTCTCCCACGGTCCCAGGCTCAGGGTCAGCAGTGACTGGCCCAGCTCCAGAATGGGCGTGAAATAGCCGACGAAGGTAAAACCGGTCCAGGCCGAGAAAGTGATCCAGAGAAACTGTTTGCTACCGCGGAGCATGAATTTGCGGGCGGTCCACGGCGCGTTAGCCAGTTTCATCTGTTTGTTGCGATCTCCTTCTATCCACCGTTCCATGCGCAGGAAGACTTCAGTCCAGACGGTTTGCGGGCAGGCATAACCACACCACAGACGGCCCGCCAGGGCGGTAAAGAAAAATAACGCCAGTGCGGCGATGATCAGCAACGAAGCCAGATAAAAGAAATCCTGGGGCCAGAAGGTCAGCCCGAGAATGTAGAATTTGCGTGCCGGTAAATCGAACAATACCGCCTGGTGCCCCTCCCAGCGTAACCAGGGCGCGATGTAATAAAGTCCCAGCAAGGTCAACACACCGAGTGTTCGTAGCATGGCAAAAATGCCGCTGACCTTACGCGGATAGACTTTCTGATGTTTGGCGTAAAACTCTTCCGGTTCCTGGCCGGGTTGAATCTCGGTTGTGGGCTGGTCGTTCATATCACTTGTAAATACCAGGGGTTAGTCAGGTGTGAAAATCAAAACCGCCACCCCGACCTGACGAGGCGGCATCAAAATTCTAGCGCAAAAGGTAACGTTACTCTTGTCTGGATTTTGTCAGAAAATACGTGTAGAGGAAGGCCAGCATTCAGACCATAAACAAACCGATGAAAAGTGTCAGAATTCCGGTCCAACTGTCCAGCAGCATATCTAGCAACCTGTATTTGCCTCAGTGTGGTTTGAGCGGCAGCAGGCAAGGGTTGCCTGCTGCCGTGGTTGATACGGCTATCTACTTGGCCGACAGGCTGTAGATGTAGGCGGCCAGGACATGCACCTTGTCTTCGCCCAGGAAGTCGCGGTGCGGCGGCATGACTCCATTGCGGCCCTTGGCAATGGTTTGTCGAATTACGCCAGGCGATCCCCCATACAACCAGTTGTCATCGGTCAGGTTGGGGGCGCCCAGTGCCTGATTACCGGTTCCGTCCATGCCATGACAGGCAACGCACATGGTGTCGAACTTGGTCTTGCCGGCGGCAGCCAGTTCAGCATCATGCTTGCGGCCACCCAGGCTCAGCACATACTGGGTCATTTCATCCAGACCTTTCTCACCCAGTGCGGCTTCCCACGGAGGCATTGCGCCCATGCGTCCATCCAGGATGGTGGTTTTGATCGCTTCCGGCGAACCTCCATAGAGCCAGTCATCGTCGGTGAGGTCGGGGAAACCCACGGCTCCGGTCGCAGTGGAACCGTGACAGGTGGCGCAATAGTTCAGGAACAATCGCTGGCCAACCTTGACGGCGTCGGCATTCTGGGCCAGATCGTCGACGCTTTGCTGGGCAAACGCGGAAAAGATCGGTTGATATTTGGCCTCGGCCTTTGCCATTTCATTGTCATACTGACCGTGGGAGGTCCAGCCCAGGGTGCCGGCAAAGTTACCCGCCCCGGGATACAGGACGATATAGACAAGGCCAAACACGATGGTGATGTAAAACAACCATAACCACCAGCGGGGCAAGGGGTTGTTGTACTCTTCCAGGTTTTCATCCCATTTATGGCCGGTGACATCGCCAGAGGCGGCTTCGCCAACCCGGGGTTTGCTGGCCCATTTAATCAGCCAGTAGCAGGCGAGAATGTTGCCTACCGTGATAATGATTACCCACCAGCTCCAGAAACTACTCATGATGGTCTCCTTTATTCTTATCGTCGAGCGGATACTCGGACTCATTGAAGGGCAGTTGCGCCGCTTCGTTGAAACGACGTTTGGTCTTGCCACTCCAGGCCCACAATACGATGCCGATGAACACCACGAACATCACCACGGTATACCAGCCGCGAATATCATTGATATCCATGTTATTTACCTCCGCGTCTTGATCGCTGTGCCCAGACCCTGCAGGTAGGCAACCAGGGCATCCATTTCGGTCTTGCCCCGCACTTCGTCACCTGCCTTGGCGATTTCCGCCTCGCTGTAGGTTTCACAGCCGTTGCAGGTGGCTGTGATGAGCGTATTCATCCGGCGCATCTTGGTGGCGGTGTTTTTACCGTCCAGCTTGTTTTCCGCCAACCAGGGGAAGCCCGGCATGTTGGATTCCGGCACCACATCGCGGGGATTGATCAGGTGCACGCGATGCCAGTCGTCACTGTAACGACCGCCAACGCGCGCCAGATCCGGCCCGGTGCGCTTGGAGCCCCACTGGAAGGGGTGGTCGTAAACAAATTCACCCGCGACCGAGTAATGACCATAACGTTCTGTTTCCGCACGGAAGGGACGAATCATCTGGGAGTGGCACACATAACAGCCTTCCCGAACGTAGATATCCCGGCCTTCCAGCCGTAGCGCGGAATACGGTTTAACACCCGCAGTCGGTTCAGTGGTGTCCTTGATGAAGAACAGTGGCACGATTTCCACCAGGCCACCAAAGCTGATGACGATCAGAATAAAGATGATCATCAAACCGATATTTTTTTCGACGACTTCATGACTCATGTTCGTATCCTCCTTTAGGCCGTCTGGCTTGCGGTGGTGGTGGCTGGTTTGGCGCCGGCAATCGTCTTGAAGACGTTGTACGCCATGATCAGCATGCCCACGAGGAACAGCAGACCGCCAAGGAAACGTACCGTGTAGTACGGATACATGCGCTCCAGACTTTCCACGAAGCTGTAAGTCAGGGTGCCGTCTTCATTTACGGCGCGCCACATCAGGCCCTGCATCACACCGGCTATCCACATCGAGGCGATATACAGCACGATACCGATGGTGGCGACCCAGAAATGGGTATCCATCAGTTTGATCGAAAACATCTGTTCCCGATTAAACAGCTTGGGTATCAGGAAGTAGACCGAGCCGATGGACACCAGACCGACCCAGCCCAGCGCGCCCGAGTGGACATGGCCGATGGTCCAGTCGGTGTAGTGCGACAGCGAGTTGACGGTCTTGATGGACATCATCGGCCCTTCGAAGGTGGACATGCCATAGAAGGACAGGGAGACGATGAGGAATTTCAGAATCGGATCCGTGCGCAGTTTATGCCAGGCCCCGGACAGGGTCATGATTCCGTTGATCATACCCCCCCAGGAGGGTGCCAGCAGGATCAGCGAGAAGATCATCCCCAGTGACTGGGCCCAGTCCGGCAAGGCGGTGTAGTGCAGATGGTGCGGACCGGCCCACATGTAAGTGGAAATCAGCGCCCAGAAGTGCACCACTGACAGGCGATAGGAATACACCGGCCGACCGGCCTGCTTGGGTATGAAGTAGTACATCATGCCGAGGAAGCCGGCGGTGAGGAAGAAGCCCACTGCATTATGACCGTACCACCATTGCACCATGGCATCGATGGCCCCCGGATACATGGAGTAAGACTTCGTCAGGGTCACCGGGAGGGCCATGCTGTTGACGATGTGCAATACGGCAATGGTCAAGATAAAGGCGCCGTAGAACCAGTTGGCCACGTAGATATGCTTGACCTTGCGGGTGGCAATGGTACCGAAGAAGACGATGGCGTAGGCGACCCAGACCACGGCAATTAACAGGTCAATGGGCCATTCCAGTTCGGCGTATTCCTTCCCGGAGGTCCAGCCGAGCGGCAGGGAGATAGCCGCCAGCAGAATAATCAGGGTCCAGCCCCAGAAGGTAAAGGCTGCCAGACCGCCACCGAAGAGACGCGTTTGACAGGTCCGCTGAACCACGTAATACGAGGTAGCGAACAGGGCCGAACCCCCGAAGGCGAAGATCACGGCATTGGTATGCAGCGGACGCAATCGGCTGTAAGTCAGCCAGGGTATGTCAAAGTTCAGTGCGGGCCACACCAGTTGCGCGGCAATGAACACACCGGCGGTGACGCCGACAATGCCCCAGATTACCGTCATAACAGCGAACTGGCGAACGACCTTGTAATTGTAGGTATTTGCGGTTTCCATAGGCCATCCTTCTTATTGGTTTTGCATGTGTAACGGGACTGAATATCCCGGAGGGAAAACTACCGATGGTTTTAAACTGGTTCCAGATCAGGATTTGATCTAGATCAAATGATAGCTGTCTTTTTTGCGACAGGCAGGGAACTTTTGTGTCTGAACTGTGGCATCGCCGCAAGCGTGTCAGGAGGCGGAGTATGTTGAGCCTTCTTCGTCTTTCGATTCCGGTAGGCTGCAACGGTTGCTGATGGCCTGTAATTGGGCCAGATCCAGAATCCGGATATGTTTGCGCTCAACGATCAGGAGCCGCTGCTCCTGGAACTGGCTGAACAGGCGACTGATGGTTTCCACCGCCATCCCCAGCAGATTGGCGATATCGTTGCGGGACATGCTGAGATTGAATTCGGTGGCGGAATAGCCCCGATCCTTGAAGCGTTCCGAGAGCTGCACCAGGAAGCTGGCGAGGCGTGATTCGACCGGCGCCCGCGCCAGCAGGGCCATATGACAATGTTCATGCTGCAGCTCATCACTCATCAGACTGAGTAAATGATGGCTCAGACCGGGTATTTCACGACTCAGGGTTTCGAGCCGTTCATAGGGGATTTCGCAGACACTGACGGTTTCCAGAGCCTTGGCCGAGCAGGTGTGGACGCTACGACTGATGGCATCGAGACCCAGTAATTCCCCCGGAAGATGAAAACCGATAATCTGTTCCTGGCCTTCCTGATCGGTGGTGAAGGTCTTCAAAGAACCGGCGCGCACGGCGAACATAGATCGGAACGGATCGCCCATGCGATAGAGATACTCACCTTTTTCGACGGGCCGGCGCCGCTTGATGATTTTATCCAGCTTGTTGAGATCACCGTCGCCGAGGCCCATCGGCATACAGAGCTGAAACAGGCTGCATTTCTGGCAATGGGAGCGGATATCTTCCAGTTTTACAATGCGTTCTTGAGGCATATACTGTCTGCCGGTCTGGTTTCAGTCGAGGGGTGAAATCACTCGATTTCACAGATCGCAAATATACTGTAAACCTTCCGGTATAAACAGCAGATTGTCAACAAATTGACCCCAATCAATATAGCTCTTCTCAAAATCAGCTAGGAATTTACGGTTTTTCTATCGTTTATGTGTCGATCCAGTTCCCCCTGTCCTGAGATAACGGTATCCTTCCGGTTTGTCCTCAACCCCCGGATTCTTGTTTCCCGGCAGTTGCCGGTTTATTTAGGAGTGAGAGATGGCTGAACGGACGGCCACCGTTAAACGCGATACCCTGGAAACCCAGATTGAGGTTACCCTGAATCTGGACGGCAACGGCAAGAGCGAGTTCAGCACCGGCGTGCCCTTTCTGGAACACATGCTCGATCAGGTGGCGAGGCATGGCCTGCTGGATCTGTGGGTGCAGGCCAAAGGGGACTTGCATATCGATGCGCACCACACCGTCGAGGATATCGGTATCACCCTGGGCCAGGCCTTTAACAAGGCCGTCGGTGACAAGAAAGGCATTCGCCGTTACGGGCATGCTTATGTGCCACTGGATGAGGCCCTGTCGCGGGTGGTGATTGATTTCTCCGGTCGTCCCGGGCTCGAATACGGGGTCGATTTTCCGCGCGCCCGCATCGGTGAATTCGATGTGGATCTGTTTGGCGAATTTTTTCAGGGTTTTGTCAATCACGCCAAGGTGACCCTGCACATTGATGCGCTGCGGGGTAACAATGCGCATCATATCGCCGAGACGGTGTTCAAGGCGTTCGGGCGGGCATTGCGTATGGCCCTGGAACTCGATCCACGAATGGAAGGCATCATGCCCTCGACCAAAGGCAGCCTCTGAGCCAGAGGCTGCCCGTTTCACTATTCATATCTTTGTTTCAACAGAATTATCATGAGTCACGTTGCGGTCATTGATTACGGGATGGGCAACCTCCACTCGGTGGCCAAGGCCCTGGAACAGGTGGGCCAGGGTATCGAAGTGGTAGTGACGGCGGAAACGGACCAGATTCTCACTGCCGGTCATGTGGTGTTTCCCGGGGTTGGCGCCATTCGTGATTGCATGGGAGAGATACAGGGTCTGGGGCTGGATACGGTGATCCGTCAGGTGGCGGAGGCGGGGACGCCGCTACTGGGGGTGTGCGTCGGTATGCAGGCATTGATGGACTGGAGCGCCGAGAATGATGGCACCGACTGCCTGGGCATCTTGCCGGGCAAGGTGTTGTTTTTTGGTGAAGATTTGAAAGACCCCGTCAGTGGTGAGCGGCTCAAGATCCCCCATATGGGCTGGAATCAGGTCCATCAGGTCATGTCACACCCCTTGTGGTCGGGGATCGGCCAGGACGCGCGGTTTTACTTTGTGCACAGTTTTTATGTCGAGCCGGCTGACCCGGATCTGATTGCCGCGTCGAGCAGCTACGGGTTTCCCTTTACTGCGGCCGTGACCCGCGATAATGTGTTCGCAGTGCAGTTTCACCCCGAAAAAAGCCAACATGCGGGGCTGAAATTGTATGAAAATTTCCTCAAATGGGACGGCAAGTCCTGACTAACACCTAATCCAATGAGAGTTCTGAAATGTTGCTGATACCTGCCATCGATCTGAAGGACGGCAAGTGCGTACGTCTGCGTCAGGGGCGCATGGACGATGAAACGGTTTTTTCGGACGATCCCGTCGCCATGGCCAGCCGCTGGGTCGAGGCAGGCGCGCGCCGTCTGCATATTGTCGATCTCAACGGGGCGTTTGAAGGCAAACCGGTCAATGCCGGGGTGGTCAAGGAAATCGCGGCGGCGCATCCGGGGTTACCGATCCAGATTGGAGGCGGGATTCGGGACGAAGATACCGTCCAGACCTATCTCGATGCCGGCGTGGAATACGTCATCATCGGTACCAAGGCGGTCAGTGCCCCGCATTTTGTCAACGACCTCTGTCTGGAGTTTCCCGGCCACATCATCGTTGGCCTGGACGCCAAAGACGGCAAGGTCGCCATTGACGGCTGGTCCAAACTGTCAAAACACGATGTGATTGATCTGGCCCAGCATTTTGAGCAGGACGGGGTGGAAGCTATTGTTTATACCGATATCGGGCGTGACGGCATGATGACGGGGGTCAACGTGGCGTCCACACTTAAACTGGCGCAGGCGATAACGATCCCGGTGATTGCGTCCGGGGGCATCACCAATCTGGAGGATATTCGTGCCCTGTGTGCGGTGGCGGAGGAGGGCATTATGGGGGCCATTACCGGTCGGGCCATTTATGAAGGGACGCTGGATTTTGCCGAAGCCCAGGAGCTCGCTGATGAACTAAGCAGGGACAAGGGACGAGGGACGAGGAACGAGTAAGATCATGAAATATCTCGTCAATTTCCACCAACAGAGTCTTATAGAAAGATCCGTGATGAACGAATATTTTCTCGAAAAAGCGTTGCCATTAACAGCAATTCTTCATCCCTGGGCAATTGCTCCAGGCATTGCGCTTCCTCCTGCATCCCGGCAGTCCTTGTCACTCGTCACTCGGAACTGATCTTATGGGACTGGCAAAGCGCATCATTCCCTGTCTCGACGTGGATAACGGGCGTGTCGTCAAGGGCGTCCAGTTTGTGGACATTCGGGACGCGGGTGATCCGGTCGAGGTCGCACGTCGTTATGATGAGCAGGGCGCGGATGAACTGACTTTTCTCGATATCACCGCCAGCCACGAGGATCGCGAAACCATGGTCCATGTGGTGGAAGAAGTTGCCGGTCAGGTGTTTATCCCGCTGACGGTGGGTGGCGGCATCCGCAAGGTCGAGGATATACGCCGCATGCTGAATGCGGGTGCGGACAAGGTGGCGATCAATACCGCGGCAGTGCACAACCCCGAGTTTGTGAAACAAGCCGCCGAAAAGTTCGGTTCGCAATGTATCGTGGTGGCGATTGATGCCAAGCAGGTCAGCGACAAGCCCAAACGCTGGGAAATTTTTACCCATGGCGGGCGTAAACCAACGGGCATTGATGCCGTCGAGTGGGCCCGAAAAATGGTCGCCTATGGGGCGGGAGAGATTCTGCTGACCAGCATGGATCGCGACGGCACCAAACAAGGTTTTGATCTGGATTTGACCAATACTATCAGTGAGGCGGTCAGCGTGCCGGTGATTGCCTCCGGCGGCGTCGGCAACCTGGAGCACCTGGTGGAAGGGGTCAAGCAGGGCCATGCCGACGCGGTACTGGCCGCGAGTATTTTCCATTTCGGCGAGTACAGCATCGAAGAAGCCAAGCGCAAGATGGCTGCCAACGGAATCGAAGTGCGCCTTTAAGCCTGACCGGAAAATCAGGAATAGGACCATGACACAAAACTGGCTCGACGAGATTAAATGGACCGCGGATGGGCTGGTGCCGGTGATTGCCCAGGAGAGCGGCAGTGGTAAGGTGTTGATGCTGGCCTGGATGAACCGCGAAGCCCTCAGCCTGAGTGTGCAGGAGGGACGCGCGATTTACTGGTCGCGTTCGCGGAATAAACTGTGGCGCAAGGGGGAGGAGTCAGGCCATATCCAGGTGCTGAAGGACATCCGCCTCGACTGTGATAATGATGTTATCCTGCTTGAAGTGGAACAACGCGGCGGCATTGCCTGTCATACCGGGCGACACAATTGTTTCTATAAACAGTTACAGGGCGAGCAGTGGATTGCGGTCGAACCGGTGCTCAAGGATCCCGACGAGATCTATTCGAAATAGCCGGTGGCTGTTACGACGGACGAGCAGTGAACATGAACGACATACTGATAGAATTGGCACAGGTTCTGGAGGCGCGCAAACAAGCGGCGCCCGGGGATTCCTATGTCGCCAGTTTATATGCCAAGGGAATGGATGCCATTCTCAAAAAAATCGGTGAGGAGGCGACCGAAACGGTCATGGCCGCCAAGGACGGGGACAAGACCAGGATTGTGCATGAAACGGCGGATCTGTGGTTTCATACCCTGGTGTTACTGGCCCAGCAGGGTTTGAGTCCCGCTGATGTCTTGAATGAACTGGGACGCCGATTCGGCATTTCAGGGATCGAGGAAAAGGCAGGCCGGAGTGAATCATGAGTGATTGTTTGTTTTGTAAGATCGTTGCGGGCGAAATTCCCAGCGAAACTGTTTATGAAGATGAGCAAGTGGTCGTCTTCCGTGACATCAATCCCAAGGCCGAAGTCCATCTGTTGGTGATTCCCCGGCAACATATTGCAAGTCTGGATGAACTGACTCCCGAGCAGGACGCCTTAGCGGCACACATGGTGCGAGTCTTGCCGCAACTGGCGAAAACAGAGGGTCTGGATGATGGCTACCGTACCATCATCAATACCGGCAAAGGCGGTGGCCAGATCATTTTTCATCTGCATATGCACTTATTGGGCGGCAAGAACCTGCCCGGGTTTGAATAAGATTTCTTTCTGGAGGAGTAACTCAAATGGGTATTAGTATCTGGCAACTGGTTATTATTTTATTGATCGTACTGTTGCTGTTCGGCGCCAAGCGCCTGCGCAACGTCGGCTCTGATCTGGGATCGGCGGTGAAAGGTTTCAAGAAAGCCATGAGCGATGAAGAACAAGAAAAAGAAAAAGGCGATACCGAGAAACTGGAGAAGCATGAGGGCGAAACCATTCAGGGTGAGGCGACCAAGGTCAAGGAAGAAGACAAAACCTGAGCCAGTGACGAGTATCGAGTTACGAGGAAAACATTAAATCCAGACAGGTATTTCCTCGTCCCTCGTCCCTCGTCCCTCGCCCCCCGGTACTTTAATTTATGTTTGATATCGGTTTTCTGGAACTGACAGTCATTGCGGTGGTTGGGCTGATTGTGATCGGTCCTGAACGACTACCGGAAGTGGCGCGCACGGTCGGTAAATGGGTGGGTCGTTTCCGTCGCTTTGTCAGTAACGTCAAGTCAGACATCGATCGTGAGTTACGCCAGGAAGAACTACGCAAAGCGCTCGAACGGGATGCCGGACTCGATGAACTGAAACAAATTATGAATACCGATAATTTCACGCTCGAGGAAGAAGAAAAACCTGCCTACAAAGTCAAGGCCATCAGTGACGAAGAGATGAAGCAGCACGAGACTGAATCTTCCGACACAACGGAAACGGAACCGGAAGGTGACAAGCTCATCGACAACGATACCGGGCATACCGATTTTGCCGATGTCGAAGCAGATCAAAAAGTCGATGAAGATGACAAGACAAGATAAGTCTGCCAAAAAAACCCGGCAAACCGCTGAACAGGAACAACCGTTTCTTTCTCACCTGGTTGAATTGCGTGACAGATTGATCCGGATTGTCGCGGTGGTTGGTCTTATTACCCTGGGCCTCATGACTATCGCCAATGATCTGTACTACTATTTTTCCTTGCCGATTCAGGGTTATCTACCGGAAGGGCATGCCATGTTGGCCACCGGTGTGGTCTCGCCGGTATTCACACCCTTTAAGCTGGCGTTAATCGCGGCTTTCTTTATCTCCATTCCCTTTACCCTGTATCAGGCCTGGGCCTTTATTGCGCCGGGACTCTACAAACATGAAAAACGTCTGGCTTTCCCGTTGTTAGTCTCCAGCATCATCCTGTTTTACCTGGGCATGGCCTTTGCCTACTATGTGGTGTTTCCGCTGGTGTTTCAGTTCACTTCCACCTTCGTACCCCAGGGTGTGGATTATCGTCCGGATATTGCCAGCTATCTTGATTTCGCTATCAAATTGTTTTTTGCGTTCGGTATCGCATTTGAAGTTCCGATTGCCACAATATTATTGATTCTCGCGGGGGTCACAACACCGGAGAGCCTGATCAGCAAGCGCCCTTATATTATTGTGGGGGCATTTGTTATCGGTATGTTGCTGACACCGCCGGATATTATTTCCCAGACCCTGTTGGCCTTACCCATGTGGATATTATTTGAGGCAGGGGTGTTCTTTGCGCGTCTGTTATTGCGGCGGCGTGAACAGGACAGGAAAGAACGTGAACTCAGCGACGAGGAAATGGAGGAAGAACTGGACAAAGCCATTGCTGAGGAAGAGCATCTGAACCAGGATAAGCAAGACTAGCTAACCTGGTCGTTTCCCGACATAGATTTACGCTTGTTTTTCGGTGCGGCAATATCACGATCATAGGTTGCCTCAGAATCGCGATTGCCAACTGAGGTAATGAAACCCCTTCCCCGCCAGCTTGTCTTAAATATTAACTTCACTCGCTTAGGTGTGACACGGTCATGAACAGGTTTGTCGGGAGATTACTGGTTGTTCTGCTGGCGCTATCCGTGTCCGTCTGGGCGCAGCCGTTTGGCAATGAACTGACCAACCATCCTTCTGCTTATCTGGCCATGCACGGCAAGGACCCGGTGCACTGGCAGACATGGGGTGAAGCGGCACAACAGGCGGCAGTTCACGAGGATAAATTGTTATTTGTTTCCAGTGGCTATTTTTCCTGTCACTGGTGTCATGTGATGCAGCGGGAGAGCTATTCCGATCCGGAAATTGCCACGCTATTAAATAAGCATTTTATTCCGGTTAAAGTGGACCGGGAACTGAATCCGGCACTGGACGGCAAGTTGATCGATTTTGTTGAACGGACGCGCGGTTATGCCGGTTGGCCGTTAAATGTATTTATTACTCCCGAGGGCTATCCCCTGGTAGGAATGGTCTACCTGCCTCCGGCTGACTTCAAGACATTCTTGTTGAACCTGCAGAAGGAATGGCAGCAACGTAAAGCGGCGCTGAAACAGCTGGCAACCGCAGCAACCGCCGAACTGGCTTCACCGCAGATCAGTGAGACTGAAGCCTTACCGCCGGATCGGGGAGAGGATTACGCCAAATATCTGCTTGATCATGCCTTTGCTCTGGCGGATGAATTACAAGGCGGGTTTGGACAACAAAACAAGTTTCCGTCCGTACCCCAGTTACAGGTGTTGCTGGCGGAATATCAACGTAACAAAACCGATCGGCTTGACGGTTTCCTGCAGTTGACACTGGATCAAATGGCCAGCCAGGGACTCAATGATCAACTGGGAGGAGGCTTTTTTCGCTACACGGTGGATCCCGCCTGGCAAGTCCCCCACTTCGAAAAAATGTTGTATGACAATGCCCAGTTGGCGCATCTCTATTTGCAGGCCAGCCGGGTGTTTCCGCAAAAGACTTATCGGGCGATTGCTTACCGCACACTGGATTTTATGCTGCGCGAACTGGCGACACCGCAGGGCGCCCTGGCCGCAAGTTTATCGGCCGTGGACGATCAGGGTATCGAGGGCGGGTATTATCTCTGGCAAGAGTCAGAACTCAGCAGTTTGTTAACCGCATCTGAACTGCAAATAAGCAAGCTGGTGTGGGGTATCAAGGGCGCGCCGGAACTGGAAGCCGGTCATCATTTGCACCAGGCAATGGGTCTCGCGCAGGCTGCCGGACAACTGAATCTGTCTTTGGCCGAAGCCGGGACGGAACTGGCTTCGGCACAACAAAAGCTGTTGCAGGCACGTGCCCAACGTCATGTACCCAAAGACACAAAAAAGATTGCCGCCTGGAACGGTCTGGCGCTGTCTGCCCTGGCACAGGCGGTGAGTTCGCCTGGCGGGGAACAGTATCGTGCCGCTGCCACCCAGGTGCGCGACTACCTGCGTAATGTGTTATGGGATGGGCATCAGTTGCAGCGTGTTATGAGCGCTACGGGACCAGTCGGCCGGGCCGGACTGGAGGATTATGCCTATGTCGCCCAGGGTTTACTGGATTGGTCCGGGGTGACCGGAGATAAAGCCGATCATGATCTGGCACGCCGCATCGTTCGGCAGGCCTGGCAACGCTTTTACGGTGAACAAGGCTGGCAACTGACTGATGCAATGTGGTTGCGCTATGGGACAGGTGACTCGTTGCTGCAAGATGGGGTTATGCCGTCACCCGCAGATAGCCTGATTGCCACCAGCCTGCGCCTGGCTGACAAAACGTTGGAGCAACCGGCAGTCAGGGCGCTGAATGGGGGCGATACCGAAATCACTCTCGGCCCCTTCTGGTATGCCAGTCGTATAGAGGTGATCCGCCAGTATCAGGCAATAAAGAATTCCACGTCACTCAAAGGCGGGGCATCAAGCACATCAAAGGTAAACTGACAGAATTCATTGGTGGAACGTAACAGCGACTTGAGCCGGATATAGAACAGGCGTTGCTTCATGTTCACTGCCAGTTCGGAGTGGACATCGTAGATGGCGGCGGGTACCAGGACGCTGCGGGTCTGTTGTAGTGAAACCTGTTTGGGGATCAACAAGCCGCGAAAGTAATCGGTGCCAAAACCCGGTCCTTTCAGTCCCTTGATAGCGATGGGTATGGCGGAATTAGCCAGGTTCATGATCCCCAGATCGATACCGTCATCCGGTACGGCACGTAACCAGCGCACCACGCCGAGCTTCCAGTGACTTGTCGGTTCGTCCTCATCCCGATAAGCAACGGCTTCACCGACTTTGATATGAGTGTTTTCACAATTGGTTGAGCAGGCCAGGGCAGCACCGGATTCACTGGTATTGTGTTGCCACCATGGCCGGATGTCATAAGTTTTGTTGAGATGGAAGCTGTCCTTTTGCATCGCGGTTTCATAAGCGGTGGCGAAGACAGTGGGCTCCACTTCCTCGGTTTTGAGTTTAAGCTCATCCAGTTCCGGGGTAAAAATCTCGCCACTGGAAAGATAAAAATGGCTGGCACTCAGACCGGTAGCCAGTTGAACCTGGGTCTCGATCGATTGACGGTCAGTACCGCGTTCCAGCGCACCATGCCAGGCTTCGGTAAGGCGCAGCAGCATATCACGTTGGCGCCTCTCTACCAGACTTTGCTGTTCATTGTGGTCAATCGTGTTCAGGCTGGTCCGTAAAATACGTTGTAATTGTACTTCCAGCCGCTGTTTGGCATCAGTCAGATCAATAATGCGGGGATCTTGTGCTTCCCAGGTTATGTCCTGAGCAATGAATCGCGGTGGTTTGTCTGATGCCATATCGACAGCATACTCCCCGCTGGCTGGCGTATCGTCGAGAGGTAATAGATGACAGGCACCGGTCCAGGCTGATACCAGATAGAAAATATCATCCGCTTCAGCCTGCATCATATGGTAGGGTTCGGCCAGCGTCAGCAGCAGGATGCGTTTATAGGCCAGGTCAATGGTATACGGCATCGGCAGACTGAAATCCGGGTAGGGGTCATCCAGCGGCAAGGCGTTTAATTCCTGGCCTTCGGCATAAGCGTAAAGTTGATGTAAGTCGTGCCAGATGCCTGTCGGTGCGGGCGCATAAACGAGGTAGGCCTCGACCAGTTGCCGTGACAGGTACTGGATGACAAGATAGATGGCTTCCCGGAGTTGCAGTTCATCATGTTCTTTACGACTGTTCAGCTCGATCAAGTCATTCAGTACAATCTTGTAGCCGTCTGCCATGACAGCAAGCAAATCCTGGCTCAGGTGAAACGCATCCCGTGCACGTCGACTGAGAGGAATAATGGCGTTTTTGGTTTGCAGCTTCAGTGTCAGCAATAACTGGCGGGCGGTGGGCCGCATGGTATCCAGCAACTGGATGCGCTCATGGACCGGGTACCGGGACTGATTAAGGGTGCGAACCTGCTCGATAAATAACCAGGTCGCCTTGTGGTTATTTGCAGTGGGTAATTCAATCAACCACTGTCTGAGCGATTTGACTCGCAGATGCGGTTTGGGACGGCGCGTGTGGTCCTGAATCGTGATATTGGGTACAGGGTGAGTCATCTTGTTTTTATGTTTGCTGCCGGATAACCTGACCGCCGGTTAACTAATCAGAATAACTAACAAATTATATCGTCTTTTGCAAAAATAGATTTAACTCGCTTCACGATTTAATAAATAAAAATTGAATTGGTACCTGAAAATCGTGGCAAATACCAGCTGGATATAAAAACGGGCGACCTTGGCCGCCCGTCTGCATTTTACAACCATTACAGACTCAGGAAGAGAGCTCCTTCATGCTATACGAGCCATCTTTTTTAAACTCGATTTCGGCATTGAGGAAATAAGCCTTCAGGTCAGCCTTGAACATCTTGACCATGTCATAGGCTTCACCTGCCCGGCCACCGGTGCCGCAGAAAAACACGATGGTCTTGTCTGCCGGCAGGGTGTCCATTTTCTTTTCCAGATCGTTGATCGGAATATTGATGGCGCCCTGGATGGTGCCGCTTTTGTACTCTTCCGCATCCCGCACATCAACCAGTAGCAGGGTTTCCGGTGCGTCTTTCATGATTTCCTGAAAAGAAGCCACGGTGATGTTACCGCCGGCAGTGCCTTCCTTAACTGCAGGGGCAGCTTTAGCCGCACCACCATAGGCTTTTTTCCAGCCGGGATAGCCTTCCGGCACAATGTAGACTTTGGTATAGCCCAGAGCAATGGCTTTCTCTGCCGAGTTCGGGCTGAGTTTGCATTTCAGGCCGCCACAGTAGAAGTACAGCGGGGTGGTTTTATCAGCCGGTAATTGATCCTTGAATTTGTCAAATTGAGTATCCGGGATACTGATCGCACCGGGAATGTGGCCCTTATCGTATTTGCGTGCCTTGGGACGCGAATCAACAATCACCACCTTGGCTTTTTTGTCGATCAGTTTCTTGATTTGGGCAAGGCTTACTGCCTGCAGGCCCCCTTTCTTTTTCCAATCCGGATACCCTTCGGCATACACCTTGATGTTGCTGTAGCCAAGTTTTTCCGCCTTGAAGGCTGATTTGTGGCTGAGTTTGCACTTGGTGCCACCACAGTAGAATAATAACAAGGTGGATTTGTCTTGCGGTAACAGGTTGGTCATCTTGTCAAACGCACTGTCCGGAATGCTGACAGCACCGGGGATATGGCCCATGTCATATTTGCGTGCAGTTGGCCGAGAGTCGATGATCATTACCCCGGGCTTTTGCGGCAACACAGCATATTGGGCAACAAAGTCATAATCGACAATGTTGGTATACCAACCCTTCTTTACATCTGCGCCACCGGCTTCGGCGGTATAACCGACAAGGGGCATGATCAAAAAGAGGATCAAAATCCCGAGTTTGGTTTTCATAGTAGACTCCTTCATATCATCAGCTGAAGTTAAAACACGGTAAATTTACTGGTGGATTCGTTGTAGCGAACAAACAGGTACCAGAGCAGCAGCAAGCCGAACGTAATCAGTAGTGTCCAGCCCCAGCCACCGATTAAGTCGGGGAGAAAGGCCTGATAACCCAGCGGGGATATTTCGGCCATGCCGTCGAGAAAGTCGACATCAAAGATCCCGGCAGTGAGTCCCAGTTTGCCCATGATGCCACTGGTGACGGAGCCTCCCCAGGCAAAAAACAATACGGCGACCATAAGCTTGACGTGACCTTCCCCGACGCGCCAGAGTGAACCCGAGGCACAGCCCCCCGCGAACACCATGCCAATACCGAATATCAGGCCACCGAGGAGAGAACCCAGCCAGAAACGTGTCGGTATGGCGAGATAGGGATCAATAGTGCCTTTGGCGATCAGCACGGCACCGACCGGGGCACCCAGGGCCAGTGCCAGGATCATGGCCTTGGTCATTTCTCCTTCGCCCGTCATGAAAGGTTCACGAAACACGCGCGAGAAGCAGAAGCGTGAACGATGCAAGACAAAGCCGATGGCAAAGCCGCATGCCACGAGTACGGCACGGGAGACTTCCATTTTCTCATCGGAATACCACCAGCGGAGTGTCCAGATCAGGATCAAGGCGAAGACCAGGACCCCCAGCCAGGGATAGGCCGCCTTGAAACGCGCCGGCCTGACTTCCGGTGCCGACGTTCCCCAGGTGATGTGTTCCATGGTCCAGAGCAGCAGCTTCAGGCCAATCACCGCCCCAACCAGTAAACCCAGCCACATCGCCCAGCCGGCGGCGGAGGAGAAGGTCAGGGGAACGAAAAAGCCACCCGTGGTACAGCCGCCTGCCAGGGTGGCTCCCACACCCATCAGGATCCCGCCCATTGCGCCCCAGATATATTCCAGTTTGGGGGGGCGACTGATCCGGAATTGACGGGATAACAAGGCTGCACAAAATGCGCCCAATACCAGAGTGATGTCCATCAATGAAATACGATGCATCAAGGGACTATCCAGTTCGGTCTTGATGCCAAGTGCCGGCCCGAGACCAATGGCATTGTTGAGGTAATCACCCCACAGCTTCAGGCCACCAAACACACCCCAGAACAACCCGGACCCCATCAGCACGGCCATGATGATGACCAGCGCGACCGCACCGAAATAGGGTGACCATTCGTCAACAAAGAGACTCTTGTAGTCTGCCTTGAAGCCAGTGAACCACAACGGGGCGCTATGTGTGTTCATCCTCCTTACTCCCTTGTCGTTATTATTGAGATGTCATTACGCATGCAATGTTTTTATTCAGTTACAGCGAGCGGGAGTATCGGAATCCTTGGCACCGTGGATAACAAACGCCTGGACATTGGCCAGCATTTCATCATCGGGTGTTTTAAGAAATTTTGCCGCAGCCTTGTTGGTGTCCTTGATGCTGTTGCGATAGTCCTGACTGACGTAGTACTTCACGCTGTCCTTGCCTTTGGCATGCTTGTCAGCGGCGATATAGGCTTTCCATTCCGCCTTGGTCATGGTCGCAGGTGAGATTGCGCCGCCAGCATGGTCTTTATGACAGGCAGTGCATACCATGCGGTAATAGATACGCCCGACTTTCCAGTCACCATCCTCAGCCTGGACGGAGACAGCGCCGCCAGCCAGGCAGAGCATGAGAGTAAGGGCGAAAGGCTTGTGCAGTTTCATAATGCGACTCCTTCAACTAGGTTTTTAAAAACAGGCCGGGCACCATTGTTGCCCGGCGTTCATATTGACTTTAGCCATCTAAATTTATTCGACTTCCTCCCAGCCGGTGATCATGGCCTTGATATGTGACGTGACCGTATGCCCTGCAGTGGTCAGATAGACGTGCACAATGAAAAAGAACAGGATCAGGAACGCACCCAGGGTATGGAAGAACGCGACCCACTGCAGTGATAAAACACTGTCCAGTCCCCAGGCCGGCCAGTCGGCATAGAACAGGTAGAACCAGCCGGAGAACCAGATGATGGGGGAGATCACCAACCAGAAAAACAGATAGGCCAGCCGTTGCAGCGGGTTATGTTTCCGCCGCGTGGTTTGGCGAAAGGGATGCGGCGCATTCTGGAAGATCCCCAGGGCGTAGTATTTGATCATGGCATCGACTTTTTTCAGGGTGGGAATATATTGTTTCCATTCCCCGGTGGTGAAATGCCAGAAGACCGCAAATACCCACAAGGTGATCAAGGTCCAGGCACCGATGGTATGCAGGTTCACGGCTTTCTCAAAGCCGAAGATTTTGTAGGCGCCGTGAATTTCAAAACCGGTCAGCATCAGAAAGATGATGGTGGCCGCCTGTGCCCAATGCCAGAAACGTTCGAAGCGTTTGAAGATATAAATTTTTTCGGCTGTCATGACATTACCCTTTTTATTTATTGCGGGTGACGATACGAATGGCACCGTGAACCAGAACGCCGATCAGGGCCAGCAAAGCCAGGGCCCACCCGGCCCAATTCAGCAGTTGGTTGGCATCTCGACCCGGCATGTAAATACCCTCGATGTTTTGCAGCCGACCGTTTTTGCTGTGGCACTCTTCGCAGCCAAGGGCCTTTTCGGCCGGTGCCACCATATGAGTGATGGGCCACTTCATCTCCGTCTTAATGAAATCGACTTTGCCGGAGAAGGGGGCGCCCACACTTTGCATGCCGGCGGTGATGGCTTTTTCCCAATTGAAGTTGGACCAGTAAGCGGTATCATCCTTGCCGGCGGTATGGGGAATCACCAGCGTGCGGTTGACCGGATCATAGGGCTGCATGCCGCGAAAAACCTTGACCGGCCAGATGCGCGACTTGCCATCATCGGGGCCACCTTCAAAGTGGTTGATCGGAGTGAAGCCTTCTTCCACATTGATCGTGTCATCCAGCAAGGTGTACTCGACTTTGCCATTGAACCAGACGTATTCGGGGGGAATGTCGGCGCCATAGCTAAAGGTGCCTTTTTTACCGTGATACACCACATGACCTTCATCGTCCTTCTTGACCACCGGTTTGCCTTCCGGCGTCAGTTGCCCGGCGGTTGACCAGTCCCAGGACAGCTTGGTGGCAACCCCGCCACGGGCGATGGTCGGAATATGGCAGGTCTGGCACGCAATCTTGTTGGTGTGCGAATTGAGTTTGGCCTGGGTCACGGGGTGTGGTGCGTTGCCGTGGCAGGCCTGGCAGGTGGCCGGATTGCGACCGTCGTTCTTGCCACGAATCAGCGCGCTTTCCGTATCCTTGGCGGTCGGTTCATAGCGACTCCCCGGTACCTGATGGGCCGAGGTGGCATGGCAGGTGGCGCAGCTGAAGTCGAGCCCCAGTGCATCCATATGTATATCAAGTGCGTCATCCGGCATGGCGAGCGAGCTGTCCAGGTCGCCATGCTTGACGCCGTTACCCCCGCCGCCATAAAAATGACAGGCACCACAGCTATCACGGCTGGTCTTGCCTACATTCTGTGCCACGTTCTTCAGGTTAACGTAGTCATCCGGGAGTCCGGCTTTGCCGGGCGGTTTGCTGTAGCCGCCGGTGGTATCATGGCAAACCAGACAGTCCACATTTTCCTCAGAGGTAAAATCAAAATTCTCATCCTTCCAACCATACCCCACATGGCAGGCGGTGCAGAACGCAAAGTTGGAACGCGGGGCAATACAGAAATTGTTCAGCACGTTCTTTTTCCCGAGTTGCTGTCCGGTTTGCGGATTGAGGAAGTCCCAGGTCCAGTGCGGTGTCTTGTGGATCTGTTTGGCTGCCTCGGTGTGGCAGGACAGGCAGGCCCTGGTTACTTCAGGACCGGTATGAAAATCCTTGTCGAGTTCTTTGAACTTGCTGTGATCCGCCGTGGATTCCGATGCGTAGGTGGTACCGCTCAGGGCACCCATGGACACTAGCCAGGCCGCGAGTAAAGCGGCGGTAGTCCAGAAGGCGTGCTGATTCTTCATGTCGGGCCCCTTTTTGGTTAACAAGAAGGTCGTGGTCTTGACTGCCTGGATCGCGGTATAGCTGTATACGCTTATATATTAATAGACAAATATACACCTGGAAGTAGAGATGGGCGTGATCACTTGATCTCGATCAGGAAATTCACCGATGTCAATTTCAGTGTTGGATCAAATGCTTACCTGGACAAAAACTAAGGGATACGGGGCAAACAGCCCGGGACTGTCAGGCCAGGGTTAAAGAAAATCACAGTGTTCTGGTCGGGCTTGCTTTCAGCCCAGACGCTGCCTTTGTGACGTCGCATGATCCGGGCCACGACTGGAGAGCCCGATACCGGCAGCTGCAAATTGGTCGGTACTGTGGAGCCGTTGAAAAGGTTCAAACAGCTAGTCCGGGTATGCCATGTCAAAACCGATTCAGTTGTCTCTGACATACTAAACAGGCTGTCCCTCGATCTCTATGAGACCGAACACGGTTAAAAGTTGATCCTCGGGCGCTGAATGTTTGTAGGCATGGGCGAACAGATTCTCCAGGACGATATGCAGCAGGCGGGTATCGCCAAAGCCGGTCAGATTTTCGCTGAATTCTATTTGACCATGCTTGCCCGGGTATTCCTTGTTTAATTCATTTTTCATTTCTCGCGTCATCGTGCTGAGATTGCCCTTCTCGCTGTTTAATCCCTGTTTGTTAACTTTGAAGGTTATGTGATCCAGGCAGACAATGCGTTTGGTATTGCACGGGGCAAATAAAGAGGCAAGTACGATTTGAAAAAAATGTGTGGTGTGTGCAAGCAAGGATAGAAACCTGGTGGGGTCCACCAGGGTGAATTGCCAGAGGCAATGAACGACCGAGCCGACGAGGGCTATGAAGCACGAAGTGCGTCCCGAGTTGAAAAAGTGAGGGCAGGAATAGTCCTGTGAGGTTTACCTGATTTTCTGAAAGAAAATTTGGTGGGCCCACCAGGACTCGAACCTGGGACCAAGGGATTATGAGTCCCCTGCTCTAACCAACTGAGCTATAGGCCCAAATAAACTTTTCCAATAACCTATAGCTCACACCTTAATCTAACCAACTTTTGGCCAGGGACGATGTGCAGGATGCACAAGTGCCGTGGAGCACAGGGATGTGCGAGAACGGCTGGCCCCTAGTATTTCGTAGAGCGGCGAGCTATAGGCCCAAAAGGACGGCTATTCTACAACAAACTCACGCGACTATAGAAGGATAAACCCTGTACCTACGCTATACAGCGATCAGGTTTGATATTATCAAGGTAGAAAAAAACGGCGCCACACCGGCGCCGTTGATTTTGTCGCAATCGGGAACGCGTTTATTCCAGTTCGAGGAAACTGCGTAATTGATCGGAGCGGGTTGGGTGCCGCAGCTTACGCAATGCCTTGGCTTCGATTTGACGAATACGCTCGCGCGTGACGTCAAATTGCTTGCCCACTTCCTCCAGCGTGTGGTCCGTGTTCATATCAATACCAAAACGCATGCGCAGCACCTTGGCTTCGCGGGCCGTCAGGCCTTCCAGCACTTCCTGGGTCGCTTCACGCAATCCTTCCGAGGTGGCGGACTCCACCGGTGACAGTACATTGATATCTTCAATGAAGTCACCCAGATGTGAATCTTCATCATCACCAATGGGGGTTTCCATGGAAATCGGTTCCTTGGCGATCTTCAACACCTTGCGCACCTTGTCTTCCGGCATCTCCATACGCTCTGCCAGCTCTTCCGGTGTCGGTTCGCGACCCATTTCCTGCAGCATTTGCCGTGAGATCCGGTTGAGCTTGTTGATCGTTTCGATCATATGGACCGGAATACGAATGGTACGAGCCTGGTCCGCAATCGAGCGAGTAATCGCCTGCCGAATCCACCAGGTGGCATAGGTTGAGAACTTGTAACCGCGGCGGTATTCAAACTTGTCCACCGCCTTCATCAGACCGATGTTGCCTTCCTGAATCAGATCCAGGAACTGCAGTCCGCGGTTGGTATATTTTTTGGCGATGGAGATCACCAGTCGCAGGTTGGCTTCCACCATTTCCTTCTTGGCGCGACGGGCCTTGGCTTCACCGATCGACATTTTGCGATTGATATCCTTGATGTCGGTAATGGCAATACCGGACTCTTCTTCCATTTGTGCCAGCTTTTGCTGGGCGCGCAGAATTTCATCCTTGTGCTGTTCCAGCACGGCAGAGTATTTCGCACCTTCATCAATATGCTTTTGTAACCAGTTCAGGTCGGCTTCATTTTCCGGGAACGAGGTAATGAAGTTCTTGCGCGGCATGTGCGCCTGTTCGACACAGATTTTCATGATGACCTTTTCATGCTGGCGAATACGGCCCACCAGATTGCGCATATCATTGACCAGTTGATCCACCGTGCGCGGTGTCAACTTGATCTCCATGATCTGGCCAATCAACTCGTCACGCAGTTTGTCACACTTCTTGTCGCGGTGACCATGTTTCTTGGTTGCGGCGACCAGTTTCTTGTGGATTTTGCGGATGTTTTCAAATCGTTGTCGGGTTTCTTCCGGATCCGGACCGGTATCGACTTCGGCTTCATCATCGGATTCATCATTATCGTCATTGCTGGCGGCGGCCACTTCCGCGGGTGAAGGGATTTCATCCGGGGCATTGGGATCGATAAAGCCAACGAGCAGGTCCGTGAGTTTCATTTCACCGGCATCGACCTGGTCGTACAAGGACAGCAGGTCGGCCACGGTATTGGGATACATGGCCAGGGAAGACAGCATCTGGTTGAGGCCATCTTCGATGCGCTTGGCGATTTCGATTTCGCCGGCACGGGTCAACAGTTCCACCGCACCCATTTCACGCATATACATGCGCACCGGATCCGTGGTGCGACCGAATTCACTATCGACATTCGCCAGGGCGGCAGCCGCTTCCTCGGCGGCGTCTTCATCGACGGTGGCATTGGTTTCGAGAATGGTCTCGGTATCCGGGGCACTTTCGTGTACCGTAATACCCATATCATTAATCATGGCAACGATGTCTTCGATCTGTTCGGGATCGACGATATCGTTCGGGAGATGGTCGTTTACCTCGGCGTACGTCAGGTAGCCCTGCTCTTTACCCTTAGCAATCAATAATTTAAGTTGCGACTGTTGCTGATTTTGATCCATTACTTGTGCTCTGGCTGGATTCATATAACTGGCTCACCTAATTTCGGGCATAAAAACCGTCAAAGTTTACACGAAGATGATGAATTTTCCAGTGCATCATCATCGAGTAAGTGTAGACACTTCCTGATAAAAAACCTTGGAAAATCGGACATTTATTCGCGATTTTTTACGGCGTCTTGACGTTTGTCACGGTTTAGTGTGGCAAACAGCTCCTGAAGTTCCCGCTTTTCTTCCGGGGCAAGCGCCCCCTGATTTGAGCGGGCCAACAGGAAATCATAGCGATGCTCCAGCCGCTGTTGGTCCAGTTGGGCCAGGGCACCGCGAAACTCCTGCTCTAACGACTCGTCGGTACTGACTTCGGGCTGCCAGGTGGCAAGCTTTTCGAGGTGGGGACCGTGTTCGCTACCACGCCATCGTTCGAGTAAGGCACTGCTGTTCAAGTTGGGGTTTTCCTGCAAAATTTCAAGGACTTTTATCAATAATTCGATTCCCGGGACGGCCAGATCGGCAAAGCGCCGGGGATCTCCCGCGGTTTGCGCCAGTTCGGGCCGAAACAACAAGCGCATCAGCGCCTGACGGACCGGCGACAGGGGTTTTGGCCCTTGCCCTCGTGGTTTGCCGAACCGTGCCTCGCTGCCTCCGGATTTAGCGCCACCCGGTTTATCGGTCTGACTCAACAGGGCATCCAGTTCGGCCGGTTCGAGACGGGCCAGGCGTGCCAACTGTTCGGTCATCATGTGGCGGAAGACGCCGGGGGGCAGCAGTTTCAACAGCGGCCGGGCGCGCTCCACCAGTTGGGCCCGGCCATCGATGCTGTTTGTATCGGCCAGTTTGCCCAGATGTTGAAAAAAGAATTCCGAGAAGGTCAGCGCCTGGTCGATCGCCGCTTCAAAGCCGGATTTGCCCACGGCCCGCACCTGACTGTCGGGATCTTCACCCTCCGGCAGGAACATGAAGCGGATTTGGCGGCCTTCCCGCATGATGGGCAGGGCATTATTCAACGCGCGCCAGGCAGCATCACGGCCGGCGCGATCGCCATCAAAGCAAAACACCACTTCAGGGGTCAGGCGAAACAGGCGGTTGAGGTGTTCCTCGGTGGTGGCGGTACCCAGGGTGGCCACCGCATAGCGAATCCCGAACTGTGCCAGGGCGACGACGTCCATGTAGCCTTCCACCACCAGCAGGCGCGGAATATCGCGCAGGGCCTGGCGGGCCTCATATAGCCCGTACAGTTCCTGGCCTTTATGGAACAGTGGGGTTTCGGGGGAGTTGAGGTACTTCGCCGCTCCCGGCTTCCTCGGCAATTTCCTTCCTGATTGCTCTATCTCCTGCATCCCTGCAGTCGTGCCTCCCGCGGCACTGGCACTTCCCTGTGCGGCGGCCGGCGCCCTGGCCCCGCTTTCCCGGGTTTCGGGCAGGATACGCCCGCCAAAGGCAATGGTGCGGCCGCGTCGGTCGCGGATCGGGAACATGATGCGATCCCGAAACCGGTCGTAGCAGTTGCCGTCATCCTTGCGGATCAGCATGCCGGCGGTGACAAGCTGGTCCTGGCGTTCGGCTGTATGGCCCAGTTCACGCTGCAGGTTGTCCCAGCCCGGGGGCGCAAAGCCGAGACCGAACTCGGCGGCAATCTCCCCGCTGAGACCGCGTTGCTTCAGGTACTCGACTGCCCGGGCCGCGTGAGGATGCTGGCGCAGTTGGCGGCGGTAATAGCGATCCGACTGGGCCAGCAGATCGAACAGAGAGTCATGACGCTGGCGCTGCTGGGGTTCGGCATGGGTGGGGCCTTCATAGGGCACCTCCAGTCCGAGCTGGCGGGCCAGTTCCTCGATGGCTTCGGGGAAGCTCAGATGCTCATACTCCATCAGAAAGCCGACCGCGGTGCCATGCGCCCCGCAACCGAAGCAATGGTAAAACTGCTTGCCGGGGCTGACGGTAAACGAGGGGGTTTTTTCGTTATGGAACGGGCAGCAGGCGGTGTATTCCCGCCCGGCCTTCTTCAGGGGGACACGGGCATCAATCACCTCGACGATGTCGACGCGGGTCATCAGTTCATCAATGAAACTTTGCGGAATGCGGCCAGCCATTTAAAACCAGTATCGAGGGACGAGGGACGAGTGGCAAGGAAAACCTTGGAGGCTTTTTAGTATAAAGAAGTGTGTGGTTTTGTTCCTAGTTCCTGGAAACTAGTCCCTAGGAACTTAGCCAGATAATTGTTTTTTAATTATCTGGCTGACTTTCCCCATGTCGGCACGCCCGGCCAGTTTTGGTTTCAGCATGCCCATGACCTTGCCCATGTCTTTCATGCTCGCGGCACCGCTGTTGCTGATCGCCTCGGCAATCAGGGCGTCGATCTCCGCGTCGGTCAGCTGCTCGGGCAGGTAGGCCTGGATGATGCTGATTTCAGTGGCTTCCTGCTGCGCCAGTTCTTGCCGGCCGGCCTTTTCATACTGGGTGATGGAATCCTTGCGCTGCTTGACCATCTTTTCCAGCACCGCCAGGACCTGGTCGTCATTCAGGGTGATTCGCTCATCGACTTCCCGCTGTTTAATTGCCGCGGTGATCAGACGCAGCACACCGAGGCGTGCCTTGTCCTTGGCCTTCATTGCGGCCTTGACGTCATCGTTGATCCGGGCGGAGAGCGAACTCATGCGGGCAACAAGGTGAGACCCCGTCAAACGGGGCAGGTATCAGTACAGACGACGGGTACGGGCCCGATCGCGGGATACTTTTTTCTGATGGCGTTTCACCGCCGCGGCCATTTTGCGCTTGCGGATGGAAGTCGGTTTTTCGTAGAACTCGCGACGACGGACTTCGGACAGGACGCCGGCTTTTTCACAGGCGCGCTTGAAGCGGCGCAGGGCCACGTCGAAGGGTTCGTTTTCTCGTACGCGTACAGCAGGCATGTAGCGTTCACCTCGATAAAGTGTTGATTTCAGTAAGGCGCGCAAGTTTAATACCTGCCTCAGTTAATTGCAAAGTCAAATGCAAAAAAAATCACGGTAAATATGCGAGTTCTGGGCATCGAAACCTCCTGTGATGAGACAGGCATTGCGCTGTACGACCACCAGCAGGGCCTGCTGGCGCATGCGCTTTACAGCCAGGTGGCGCTGCACGCCGAATTCGGCGGGGTCGTGCCGGAGCTGGCGTCACGTGATCATGTGCGCAAAACGCTGCCCCTGGTGGCGGAAGTGCTGGGGCAGGCCGGAGTGAGTCCCGCTGATATCGACGGAGTGGCCTATACCGCCGGACCGGGGTTGATGGGCGCCCTGCTGGTCGGTGCGGCGATTGGCCGCAGCCTGGCGTTTGGCTGGGACGTCCCTGCGGTGGCGGTGCATCATATGGAAGGCCACCTGCTGGCGCCGATGCTGGAGCCGGATCCGCCGGCGTTTCCGTTCGTGGCGCTGCTGGTGTCAGGGGGGCACACCATGCTGGTGAGCGTCAACGGCATTGGCCGCTATCGTTTGCTGGGCGAATCCCTCGATGATGCTGCGGGTGAAGCCTTCGACAAAACCGCCAAAATGCTGGGGCTGGGGTATCCCGGCGGACCGGCGGTGGCGAACCTGGCCGAGACGGGCAACGCCGGGCGCTATCGTTTTCCCCGGCCGATGACGGATCGCCCCGGGCTGGACTTCAGCTTCAGCGGCCTCAAGACCTTTACCCTCAATACCCTGCAGGACAGCGACGGCAGTGACCAGACCCGGGCCGATATTGCCTGTGCTTTTGAAGAGGCGGTGGTGGATACCCTGGCGATTAAATGTCGCCGGGCGCTGCAAGAAACCGGCCTCAGTCGGCTGGTGGTCGCAGGCGGAGTAAGTGCTAACCTCAAGCTGCGCGAGCGGCTCAAACGGATGGCGCACAAAAACCAGGCCGAGGTGTACTACTCGCGGCTGGAGTTCTGTACCGATAACGGTGCCATGATCGCCTTCGCTGGCTGTCAACGCTTACTGGCCGGACAACAGGAAAGCCTGGATTTTGTCGCCCACCCGCGCTGGTCACTGCAATCCCTGCCGGCCGTTTGAACCACCGCGGCTTAATCCTTTTTGACAATCACACCCTCTTCCCCGCTGAGCAGGCGTTGAATATTACTGCGATGGCGCCAGAACAAGAGCAGGGTCATTACGGCCGTAGCGATGATCAGTTCACGCGAGGGTCCGAGTATCCACCACACATACAGCGGCGCGAGCAGGGTCGCGATCAGGGCGGCGAGGGATGAAATCTTGAATCCCTTGGCAATCAACAGCCAGGTGCCGGCGGTGGCAGCACCCACCAGTCCATGAAAGCCGAACAGCACTCCCAGCATGGTGGCCACGCCCTTGCCACCGCGAAAGCCGAAAAACACCGGATAGAGATGGCCGAGAAAGGCGGCCATACCGGTGAGTGCCAGGGTCAGGGGTGCCACTCCGAGTAACTTGGCGGCCAACACCGGTAACAGCCCCTTGAGCATGTCGCCGATCAGGGTAATGGCGGCGGCTTTTTTGCCGCCGACGCGCAAGACATTGGTAGCGCCCGGATTGCCGGAACCCTCGGTACGCGGATCGGGCAGCCCCATGAGGTTACAGACCAGAATCGCCGAAGAGACGGAGCCCACCAGATAGGCAAAGAGAATCAGGCTGTAGTCCAGGAGAGGCATGCGCGGATTATAGAGTGAGATGCAGGGGCAGTGTATAGTCTGGGGCGCAAAGAAAAACAACCGCATGCTGTGACGATACGATGGACATTATTTATCTCAATGACTTACGGATCGATACCATCATTGGTATCTATGACTGGGAACGTCGGGTGAAACAAACCATCAGCCTGGATCTGGAAATGGCCAGCGACATTCGCAAGGCCGCGGCCAGTGACGACATCAAGGATACCCTCAACTACAAGGCCGTGGCCAAACGCCTGATCAGTTTTGTCGAGGCGAGTGAATTTCAGTTGGTCGAAACACTGGCGGAACGGATCACGGACATTATCCTGAATGAATTTCAGGTGCCCTGGGTACGGTTACGGCTTAACAAACAGGGTGCGGTGCGCGGTGCCCGGGACGTCGGTGTGATAATCGAACGGGGTAGCCGGTGATGAAACATTCAGCCTGCCCCGGCCGAATGGTTCTCTTTTCCCCTCGCCCCTCGTGCCTTGTCCCTCGTTACTGGTAATAATGACGCGCATATATATAAGTATAGGCAGCAACATCGAGGCGGAGCAGCATCTGCGCAAGGCGATAGCGGATCTGCGCGCCCGCTACGGTGAGCTGCAACTATCCTCGGTCTTCGAAAGTGAGTCAGTCGGGTTTCACGGCGACAATTTTCTCAACATGGTGGTTGGCCTGGATACCGACGAGGATGTCCACAATGTGGTACAGGCCCTGCGGCAAATCGAAGACCGACATGGCCGGGTTCGCAGCGGCCCGCGGTTTTCCGCCCGGACCCTGGATCTCGACCTGCTGTTGTATGGCAGCCTGGTATTGAAAGAAAACGGCCTGGAATTACCGCGTGATGAAATCACCCGTAATGCGTTCGTGCTCTGGCCGCTGGCCGAGCTGGCCCCGGAACTGGTTCACCCCGTGGCCCGGCAAACCATGGCCAGCCTCTGGCAGGCCTTTGATAAAACCTCGCAAAAGCTCTGGCCGATCCCGCTGGAATGGTAACGTTCAGCTATTGAGCGATCGACCCCCGTCCACGGTCAGCACCTGGCCACTCATGTAGCCGGCATCACGGATCAGATACAGAATGGCCCGGGCGATATCTTCGGGGGCACCCTGGCGTTTCAGGAAAGTACGGGAAATGATCTTTTCTTTTTCGGATTCACCCAGGTTTTCCGGCCAGAGGATGGCGCCCGGTGCGACCGCGTTGACTCTGACCTCGGGTCCCAGTTCAGCGGCGAGGGATTTGGTCAGCATCACCAGCCCCGCCTTGGCCATGCTGTACACCGGAAATGTCTTCAAGGGGCGTTCGGCATGGATATCCACAATGTTGACGATGCAGCCATGCTGTTGTTGCAGGTAAGGGGCGGCGGCTTGCGATAAGAAAAACGGCGCCTTCAGGTTGGAGCCAATCAGATCTTCCCATTGGGTTTCGGTGACCGTGCCAATCGGAGTGGCATAGAAACTGGATGCATTATTGATCAATACATCCAGTTGCCCCCAGATCCGGATTGCCTCCTCGACCAGGGCTGACAGCTTGTCAGTCTTGTGCAAGTCGGCCTGGATCAAACGCACCGAGTCGGCACGCAGAGCATTCAGTTCGGTCTGCAGGGCTTCGGCCGCCTGACGCGAGTTGCGATAGTGCAGCAGTATGTTCATGCCTTCCGCATGCAACTGCCGCGCAGTAACTGCACCAATGCGATGGGCGGCGCCGGTGATCAGGACGACCTTATTCGCTAACATGCCTGTGGTATCCTTTTGCTCCGATTTCGGGCCGTTCACTTTACCCTAAAATGATTCCTGAAGGCAGCGCAGCATGAAGTCAAAAAAATTTTCACTCAGCGCTGGCATGAGACACAGCGCGCCGTGATGGAACTACCCGCACCGGATGCCACCGCCCGTGCGCACAGTCTGCAACTGACCGGGTTGATCCGCCAGCGCATGCAGGAAGCGCAGGGTGCTATTCCGTTTCACGAATTCATGCAACTGGCGCTGTATGCGCCGGGGCTCGGTTATTACAGTGCCGGCAGTCGCAAGTTTGGTGCAGCCGGGGATTTTATTACCGCGCCGGAAACCTCACCCCTGTTTGCCCGTTGTCTCGCGCGGGCGCTGCAACCGGTACTGGAGTCTTTGTTGCAACCCCGCTTGCTGGAGGTGGGCGCGGGCAGTGGCATCATGGCCGCCGGTATCTTGCAGGAACTCGAAACCCTGCACAGCGCACCTGACAGCTACACCATTCTGGAACTCAGTGCGGATCTCAGGCAACGCCAGCTCGAGACACTCACATCTTACGCCGGGCGGGTGTCGTGGCTGGATAGCTTGCCAACGCGGTTTAGTGGCATTGTGCTGGCGAATGAACTGCTGGATGCCATGCCGGTACATCGGGTGGTCTGGCAGCAGGGCGAGTTGCAGGAATGCTATGTTGCCTGGGAAGGGGAACGTTTCGTCTGGCAGCCTGGCCGCTTGACGGACACCAGGCTCCAGAGCCGGTTTGACTCCATCATCACCCAACTGGGGGAGTTGCCGGACGGTTATGTGACGGAAATTAACCTGGCGGCGGAAGACTGGATACAGACCCTGGGGGCCCAATTGCAACAGGGTATGTTGCTGTTGATTGATTACGGCTTTGCCCGTCATGAGTTTTATCACCCCCAGCGGCAGCAAGGCACCTTGATGTGTCATTACCGGCATCGCGCCCATGATGATCCCTTGATCCATGTCGGTCTGCAGGACATAACCGCGCATGTTGATTTCACCGCGATGGCGGACAGCGCGCTGCAAGCGGGCCTGCGTGTGGCGGGTTATACCACCCAGGCGCATTTTTTACTGGGCAGCGGTTTGACGGAGCTGGTACAACAGGGCGGCAATGACGTCGTGCAGCAACTGGAACTTGCGAACCAGATCAAGCGCCTGACATTACCCCAGGAAATGGGCGAATTGTTCAAGGTCATGGCACTGAGCAAAAACCTGCAAATTGATATGCCCGGTTTCAGACTGCGGGATCTGCGGAATAGTCTGTAACCTGACCGCAGTTGACTTTAACGGCGTCTGGCTTCGTAATACGGCAGTCGAAGTTATTACCATAATAATTATTCCACATGGCTCTGATTCAAATTATTGTGCTGGCGCTGGTACAGGGCCTGACCGAGTTTCTTCCTATCTCCAGTTCCGCGCATCTGATTCTGGTGCCGGTCCTGAGTGACTGGCCGGATCAAGGCCTGGCCTTTGATGTCGCCGTGCATGTGGGCACCTTGACTGCAGTCGTGTGGTACTTTCGCAATGAAGTCATACAAATGCTGCGTGACTGGTTGGCTTCCTGTTGGCAAGGTCAGCAAGTCGGCGAAAGCCGTCTGGCCTGGGCGGTGATCTGGGGCACCATCCCGGTTATGGTGGCCGGGCTGTTGTTTAACGATCTGGTCGACACGGTGTTGCGCAGTCCGTTGGTTATCGCCTGGGCGACAATCGGCTTTGGCCTGTTACTGTGGCTGGCGGATATCACCGGAAAACGGCAACGCAGTGAGCATCATTTGAGCTGGCGTGATGTCGTTGTGATCGGAGTGGCGCAGGCCCTCGCCTTGATACCCGGCACCTCACGTTCCGGGATTACCATGACAGCCGGCCTGTTTATGGGCCTGACACGTCAGGCCGCGGCGCGGTTTTCGTTCTTGCTTTCCATCCCCACCATTCTGATGGCGGGCGGTTACAAGGGAATGCAGCTGGCGAAGGAAACCCTGCCGGTCGACTGGCTGGCGCTTGGGGTTGGTGTCACGCTGTCGGCGCTGACGGCCTACCTGTGTATTCATTTATTTTTACAATTACTCGAGCGCATCGGCATGTTCCCGTTTGTCCTCTACCGACTGCTGCTGGGAGGAGTACTGCTATACTTTTTTGTATAAAACGGGAACCAGCCTATGCCCGTCACATCAAAAATAAATAGCAAATTACATCTGCTGGAACATACCTGTCGCGGAACCCTGAAGGCCAGGGATTTTGTCGATGCCTTTGATGCGGCAATGAGGCTGCCGGGGTTTGAGCGCAGTATGTCCGTGATATGGGATGTGCGTGATGCCAGTGTCATGGCGCCGCCGGATGAGTTGCAGGCACTGGTGACGCATGTCAGTCTGAGTCGGGATCAGCGGGGTACCGATTATCGCCTCGCCGTGGTGGGACGGGATACGGTGTTGCTTATGCTGGCGGATATCTTCAAGGCGCTGTCCAGTCCGCTGTCATTCCAGGTCAAAGTATTTCACGATATGAATGAAGCACGGAACTGGATCAACGCGTCGCATTAATTCATTCGGTTATCAATAGCAGCAACCATGGTGAAAGATCACATTCAACCCGATCAGGTCTATGCCAAACCCCGGATGATCGTCGATTTCGCTTTCGATGAAAATGTTGCCAGGGTTTTTCCGGACATGATTCGCCGCTCAGTGCCGGGGTATGAAACCATCATTGCCCTCACCGGCCTGCTGGCCGAACAGTATGCCCGGCCCGATAGCCACTGTTATGATCTGGGTTGCTCACTCGGCGCGGCCACCCTGGCAATGCGGAGCCGGATTCAGCAAGCCGGTTGTCGCATTATTGCAGTGGATAATGCCGAGGCGATGACCCGCCGCTGCCAGCAACATGTGCGCGAAGCCGGTGAGGGAGTTGAAGTCGAAGTGGTCTGTGCCGATATTCAGGATATCGTGATTCAGAATGCCTCGGTGGTGGTGCTTAATTTTACCCTGCAGTTTATTCCGCCCGAGGCGCGCCCGGCATTAATACAGCACATATATAAAGGTATGCGCCCCGGGGGGGCCCTGTTGTTATCCGAGAAAATTGTGTTTGCGGATGCCGCCGAACAGCAACGCATGGAGGCACTGCACATCGCATTCAAAAAAGCCAATGGCTATAGCGATCTGGAAATCAGTCAGAAACGCAGCGCCCTGGAAAATGTCCTGATTCCGGATACCTTCGAGCAGCATCAGACAAGATTGCGGGCGGCTGGCTTCAACAGTATGGATCTGTGGTTTCGCTGCCTGAATTTTGTTTCCTTACTGGCAATCAAATAATGGATGTCACGGCACTTCTGCGCGAGATGCAAGCGGGACCGTTAGGGGTCTGGGCCGAACAATTACCTTCGCAGATTAACAAAGGCCTGGATTTCAAACGTCACGGCGATTTGCCGCGCTGGCAGGCGGCGGTGAATGACCTGCCCCAGGTGATGCCGGGTATCATTGATCTGGCAACCGCATGTATCCGGATTGGCGACGCCAGTGATGTGGATGCCGCCACCCAGCAACATATCGCCGACAGCCTGCGACAGTTGCATCCCTGGCGCAAGGGGCCCTATGAAGTGTTCGGGATCCACCTTGATACCGAATGGCGTTCCGACTGGAAATGGGATCGGCTCAAAGATCACATTCAACCCCTGGCCGGGAGACAGGTACTGGATGTGGGTTGTGGCAATGGTTATCACTGCTGGCGCATATATGCCGCGGGTGCCGCCCAGGTTATCGGTATCGATCCGACGCCTCTGTTTATTATGCAGTT
>JBECLA010000093.1:0-4907 GCA_040235565.1 Thiohalomonadales bacterium
CATCTGCGCCTCGAGACGAACACGGGGCTTTCTCTGCACGTACAGCGCACCAACACCCTTGGGGCCATATATCTTGTGCGCAGAAAAGCTCATGAGGTCTACCGGCAACGAAGACAAATCAATAGGCACCTTGCCGGCACTCTGGGCCGCATCGACATGGAAGACGATCTTGCGCTCGCGACAGGCGTTACCAATAGCCTCGATATCCTGGATCACACCAATCTCATTATTCACATGCATAATCGAGACCAGCGTAGTGTCGTCACGCATCGCAGCCTTGAGCTTATCAAGATCGACCAGGCCATTCTCTTCGGGATCAAGGTAAGTGACTTCATAACCTTCTCGCTCGAGATGACGGCAGCTATCAAGCACAGCCTTGTGTTCGGTCTTGCAGGTAATGATGTGCTTGCCCTGCTTCTGGTAGAAATGCGCCACGCCCTTGATCGCCAGATTATCGGACTCGGTGGCACCCGAGGTAAACACGATTTCCTTGGGATCGGCGTTAACCAGCCCGGCCACCTGCTTGCGCGCTGTTTCCACCGCTTCCTCGGCTTGCCAGCCGTAGGAATGGGAGCGGGAGGCCGGATTACCAAAGTTGCCCTCCAGGGTGAGGCAGTCACATATTTTTTTCGCCACGCGCGGATCCACCGGCGTGGTCGCGGAATAATCAAAATAAATCGGTGTCTTCATTACTTCAACGATCTCCAACTCGATACCGTCGGCCAGCTCAGCCTGACGGTAATCCGGTTAGTCTTGCACCTGGACACCAACCCGCCAGCGAGTCGGCGTCAGGATTTTACCTGATCTCAGGCGGATTCTGCCTTGGGCGGTGTGTACTGGATTTGCTGCTGGACCCGCTCCTGGCGTGCAGCCACTTCCTGCACCCCCTTGCGTTCCACCAGTTGTCCCAGACTGATTCCCATCAGGAACTGATGAATCTGTCCACTTAGCTCGGTCCAGAGCTCATGGGTCAGACACTGCTCATCGTCCTGGCAGTTGGACAGTCCGCCGCAACGGGTTGTCTCCACCTTTTCATCCACAGCGGTGATGACATCAGCCACGGCAATCTGGCTGGCATCACGGCTCAGACGATAACCTCCGCCGGGTCCGCGTGTGCTGTCGACCAGTCCCTGTTTGCGCAGTTTGGAAAACAACTGTTCGAGATAGGACAGGGAAATTCCCTGCCGTTGAGAAATATCGGCCAGCGTGATGGGGCCATCTTGATAATGAAGGGCCAGATCCAGCATGGCGGTAACTGCATAACGACCTTTAGTTGTCAGTCTCATTGCAATACCCTGCTATAATTAAGTAATCTATGAAATACCAATGTGAAAAATAACAAGACCCAGCAATTTAGTCAAGTATTATTCACAAATTTATTTATTCCCCCGACTTCTCCTTATCCTCTTGAATTTCCTGCGTATTTTTATTTTCTGCGGTGACTTCGAGCTTGTCCGGTGCGGCTGACGCCGCAATATCGCAGGCGCCCAGATCCGGCAAGCGCACTTCATCCATTTCCATTCCCAGGGTTTTCAAGGACTTGCACATATTCTGCATCTGTTCATCCATGGCATGGATATGATCCAGCATGCAGTTAATGGCATTGGCGACCGGGTCCGGCATATCCTGGGTTGTGCCATAAGCATCAAAACCGATCTTCTCGGCAAAGGCCTTGCGCCGCGCGTGCTTTTCATCGCGCTCGGCCAGGCGAGCCACTACCCGCCCGGGCACACCCACCACCGTCGCGCCGGCGGGGACATCTTTTACCACCACGGCATTGGATCCCACCCGTACGCCTTCCGCCAGGGTAATCGGTCCCAGTACCTTGGCACCGGCCCCCACCACCACATCATTGCCCAGGGTCGGATGGCGTTTGCCCTTTTGCCAGGAGGTCCCGCCAAGGGTGACCCCATGATACAGCGTGCAGTCATCGCCGATTTCGGCCGTTTCGCCAATTACGACGCCCATGCCGTGATCAATGAAGAAACGCCGACCGATGGTGGCGCCGGGGTGGATTTCGATGCCGGTCAGCCAGCGTCCAAGATTGGAAAAAATCCGGGCCAACCATTTCAGTCGCCATACCCAGAGACGATGACTGATGCGATGAAACAGCACGGCGTGCAAACCGGGATAGGCGGTCAGGACTTCAAAGCCGTTACGCGCGGCCGGATCCCGGGCAAATACGCACTGAATATCCTCTCTGATTCGGGCAAACATGGCTCTGGACTCGAAATGGGGCGCTAATTAGAGACTTCCTGACCATCCATGTCAACTTATGATGATACCGCAAGTCGAGTTCAACTGCCCGGCTTGCCCTTGCCCCCTTTTTCCGCCGCTGACAGGATGCCCCGCAAAATATTGACTTCCATCCGATCCAGTTGACTCCGATTGAACAAACGCCGCAGACGGCGCATCAACTGGCGCGGATTGTCCGGATCCAGAAACCGGAGTTGGTGCAGGGCCCGCTCGAAATGGGCATACAGGCCTTCGAGTTCTTCGGTCGTGGCAAACGGATGATCACTGCGCCACGAGGTATCCAACGCATGGCTTTTCGCGAGGGCCGCCATACGCACTTCATACAGCAGGACCTGGGCCGCTGCGGCCACATTCAGTGAACTGTAGTCCGGATTGGCGGGGATGTGCACCAGATAATGACAGTGCTCGAGCTCCGCATTGGTCAGACCGGTGCGTTCCCGTCCCAATATCAAGGCCACCTCATCGGCGGTGGCCACCTCCACCATCCGTTCCCCACAGGTGCGGGGGTCCAGCGACGGCCAACTGATGCTGCGCAAGCGGGCACTCGCCCCGACCACCAGCGCGCAATCGCCAATGGCCTCCGGCAGGCTGGACACCACCCGGGCGTTCGCCAGAATATCATCGGCACCGGAGGCGCGGGCGGTCGCTTCGGCGCTGGGGAACACCGCCGGTTGGACCAGGGTTAACTGCTGTAACCCCATGTTCTTCATCGCCCGCGCGACGGCACCGATATTGCCGGGATGACTGGTGTTCACCATTACCACCCGAATTCGGGATAAGTCCACCACCCGGGATGAATCTGAATTTTCTTCGGACGCTGACGTCATGCTTTAGAGCCTGTTACAATAGGGTTTATTCCACACCCGGCTTCGACCGGGTGTTTGTTCTTTTTCATCAACCGGAAGGATCATACCGTGCATCCGATGCTGAATATCGCGGTTCGCGCTGCGCGAAGTGCGGGTAATATTATTGCGCGTAATGCGGACCAGGTGGATACGCTTACCATCAGTAACAAATCACCCAATGATTTTGTCAGTGAGGTGGACCAGCGGGCCGAACAGGAAATCATCCGTATCATCCACAAAGCTTATCCTGAACACGCCATTCTGGCGGAAGAAAGTGGCCAGCACGAGGGCAACGAGTATGAATGGATCATCGATCCCCTCGATGGCACCACCAACTTCCTCTACGGCTTTCCCCAGTATGCGGTCTCCATTGCCCTGCGCCACAAGGGCCGTCTGGATCAGGCCGTTGTCTATGATCCCCTGCGGCAGGAACTCTTTACCGCCAGTCGTGGCAGTGGTGCCACGCTGAATGGACGCCGCATCCGGGTCAGTAACCGCCGCAGCCTGGATGGCGCCCTGCTGGGTACCGGTATTCCCTTCCGCGACTCCCAGGCCAAATGGTCCGAGGCCTATTTCAACATGATGAAGGCGCTCATCCCGGGCAGCGCCGGTATCCGGCGAGCCGGCTCCGCCGCTCTGGATCTGGCCTATGTGGCCTGTGGCCGACTGGATGGTTTCTGGGAACTGGATTTGCACCTGTGGGATATGGCCGCCGGGGTGTTGTTGATCGAGGAAGCCGGTGGTCTGGTCAGTGGCCTGACCGGTAAACCGGATCATCTCGCAACCGGCCATGTGGTCACCGGTACCCCACGGGTCTTTAAAGCCATGCTGCAGAAGATCCAGCCCCACCTCACTGCGGACCTCAAGACCTGAGTCACCGGATTCCCGGAACCGGAGTGTGCGATTTATTCGGCCGGGTGGTTTGACCCCGCCCGCTGAATCGTGATACCTAGATTATTACCGTATTATTAAACCGGAAATATATTCGGTGGGAGGAGTCTGTGAAACGAAGTATTCTGGCTTTGGCGGTACCCCCCATAGCCGTGTGTCGTTATGGTTGTGCCGGATGTTGTGCCGCCCCCATTGGCGTGTTCTGGCTGGCGGGGATCATCAGTATCATCTATGCCTTCTATGGCGGCCCGACCGGTGAAACCGGCATCAGCCTGGGCACCCTGGCCCTGGGCGTCGTGCTATGGGTGATTGCCACCATCTGGGCTGAAAATGTGATCAGGGGGGTGACGGAAGATACACAGGACAAAAATTGTGAAAATAAGGTCAGTAATGTCTGCCGTCTGGTCCAGCCCAAGATTGACGACTCCGATCCGCTGGATGAAGTAAAAAAATTCCATCACTGAAAAAAGCATCGACCCAAGAAAAAAGCCCGCAGTTGCGGGCTTTTTTCTTTGTCAGCGTCATTCCGGCTCAGAGGCCGGAATCCAGTCATGCTCTGATTTCTCCTGGATTCTGGCATTCGCCAGAATGACGAAAAATCTCTCCACCACTTTACCGTCCTACCAGCGTGACCGCCAGGGACGGCGGAAATACTGGAAATGCACGACTGCATGGACGCAGGGGTACGAGTCCAAGGATGGACGAGGTAGAGTCGCGTCAGGAACGAAGACCGAGAGCGACTCAGGAGATAAAGCCGAGAGGAGCAATTTCCAGTGTGACCGCCAGGCGACCTACAGGGCAAAGATTGTTCCTACAATCCTCCTGCATTTCCTCCATCCCTGGAGGTCAGATGTAGGGAGGTACGAACACATGGACGTGTGAGGTACGAGTCCAGGGATGGACGAGGTAGAGTCG
>JBECLA010000110.1:0-18601 GCA_040235565.1 Thiohalomonadales bacterium
GAAGGTTTCAAACAGGAATCGTTTCCCAAGATCGAAGTATATCGCCCCGGTCGAGGCAAACCGCTGCTGTATAAAACCCTGCCAGGGATCATCGCGATTGCCACAGATGCCCCGTTGACCGAACCGGATATCCCACTGGTGCAGTTAAATCTGAACCAACCCGCAGAGATCGCCGACTTTATTATCAAGACCATTGTGCGACCTTCCACAACCATAAGACCCTCTCGATTCAACAAGGAAGCCCGCCATGCTCCGTGAACGTGTGCAATCGCCAAGAGAACCAAGCTGCGCCGATGCCAGTGAACCTGGCATCTTGTCCGTGTCCGCGGCACGCCAGCAGATCTTGCGTGACATCACGCCCATCAATGCGGCGGAAAAAGTTGCCCTGCGTACTGCATTGGATCGGATTCTTGCGGAGGACATCATCTCGCCACTCGATGTTCCCGGTCATACCAATTCGGCAATGGACGGTTATGCGCTCAAAGGCAGCGACCTCGCCAAAGGAATACAACTGTTTGACTGTATCGGCACCGCCTATGCCGGGAAACCTTTCACTGTGGAAAACAAATCCAAACAGTGTATTCGCATCATGACGGGAGCCTCCATGCCGGCTGGTACCGATACGGTCGTGATGCAGGAACAGATTGACACCCTTACCGATGGCAAGATCAGAATCCAGGGTGAACACCGTACGGGACAAAATGTGCGCCAGGCCGGCGAGGATATTGCCCGCGGCAGTGCCATCCTGACAGGTGGCCACCTGATTCGACCCGCCGATCTGGGTGTCCTGGCCTCGTTGGGAATTGGCGAAATCGTAGTGAAACGTCGCCCGCGGGTGGCATTTTTTTCTACCGGAGATGAATTGCGCTCCCTGGGTGACGTCCTGCAGGAAGGTGAAATATACGACAGTAATCGTTACAGCCTGTACGGCATGTTGACCCGACTCGGAGTTGAGATACTGGATCTCGGGGTGATTCCTGATAAACCTGCGGCCGTGCGCAATGCCTTCCAGATGGCCGCCGAGATGGCGGATGCCGTCGTTACCTCCGGTGGGGTATCAGTGGGCGAAGCGGACTATATTAAATCCGTGCTGCAGGAATTCGGCACCATCAGGTTCTGGAAAATTGCCATGAAACCCGGCCGGCCCCTGACCTTCGGACACCTGGGCAAAAGTGTGTTCTTTGGTCTGCCCGGTAATCCCGTCGCGGTGATGGTGACGTTCTATCAATTTGTCCAGCCCGCCATCACTTATCTTGCCGGCAGCGAACCGCATATTCCTTTCACTCTGCAGGCACGTTGTACCCATGCCCTGCGCAAACGACCCGGCCGAACCGAATTTCTCCGCGGGAAGGTAAACCAATCCACGGCAGGTGAATTTCAGGTTACGGTCACCGGGCGTCAAGGCTCCGGCATCCTGTCATCCATGAGTCAGGCTAATTGCTTTATTGTTCTGCCGGAAAACTGTGCCGACGTGGAAAGCGGCGATCACGTCCCGGTACAACCCTTTGCCTGTTTTGTCTAGTCAGGCTGGCCTGGACGATTGCGAATTCAAACCTCGGCAACGATGTAAATCATCCACGATTCCTGGTTCTCCACTTCGGTGGTTTCATAATATTCACCGGTGCCTTCCAGCTCGTCATCCTCGTCATCGGTCTCTTCATACCGTTCCCAATAGATACGCACCGTGCTATAACCCGCTTCTTCCAGCAATTCCTTGATTTCCGGGATTGACCACAAACGCCAGGCATAGGTGAAGGCGTTTTCCAGCCGCGAACCGTCATCAAAATCGAAGTGAATCGCACATTCCATATGGTGATCAATAGGATTAAATGAAACCTGCTCCCACACATAGGTTGCCGGCGCTTCTTCCAGTTCGGTTTCTTCCTCAACCACATCCTCACATTCGGTACCACCAAACAAATCCAGCACTAATAAGCCATCATCTTTCAGACCCTTGCGTGCCTGTTCAAAGTAGTGTCGCAGTTCATCACGAGTTTCAAATAAACAATAACTGAAGTTAAAAGCACAGGTGACATCAACCCTGGGTTCGGTAATATCGCGCACATCAGATTCAATCAGGGTGACTCGCTTGGCAATGTCTGCCCCGGCGGCTTCAATGTTATTTTTTAACCCCCAATCCAGGGTGGGTTTATCAATATCCACCCCAATGGCCGTCCGGTTCGGATCACTTTTACACCATTCGACTGAGAGAAAGGCTGTGCCACAGAAATCTTCTTTCATGCTCAGCGGGTTACGTCCCCGTAAGTCACGGAACGTCTTTTCCATGAATTCCACCTCGGCCTCCGGTGCCTGGACGGAAAACTGATACAAAACATGACGATCTGCCTGTTCAGCCAGCGTTGGTTTGTTTTTCTTTGCCTTGGAAGGACTCATGCAGTTCCCCTGTGTGATTCTGCTACAAAATATCTCTGTGAAAATTGCCGGTTATTATAGAGCCATTTGGCTGAAAAAGGAGATATTACTGCCACAGCATTTTTTTATACCTGTCATTGCCTGACTGACAGATAACCCACCCGCCGGGCTTCAAGCCAAAGATTGATATGCTATGATTCTCTTCCCCCATGAACGCGAATGTACCTTATTTATTGGATATGTCAGACCGCCCTTCTATCCCGCACCGCCATACCACTGTCACCGTCAGGGTGGGCTCGGTCACCGTCGGTGGTGAAGCCCCGATCGTGGTGCAATCCATGACCAATACGGATACGGCGAATGTGGAAGCCACCAGCCGGCAAATCCTCGAGCTGGCCCGGGCCGGTTCCGAGCTGGTGCGCATCACGGTCAATACCGCCGAGGCCGCGGCGGCCGTACCGCATATCCGGGAAGCCCTGGATCGGGCTGACTGTCATGTCCCCTTGATCGGTGACTTTCATTTTAACGGGCACAAATTACTGAACGACTATCCGGATTGTGCCGCCATGCTGGCGAAATATCGCATCAACCCCGGCAATGTCGGCAAAGGCAAGAAGCGCGACGAGCAGTTTGCCCGCATGATTGAAATTGCCTGTGAACATGACAAGCCGGTCAGGATCGGGGTTAACTGGGGTAGCCTGGATCAGGCCCTGCTGGCTCGCTTGATGGACGCCAATGCCAAACTGGCCGATCCCGGGGAGCCGACTGAAATCATGCACAGCGCCATGGTAGCTTCCGCCCTGGAAAGTGCCCGGCAGGCAGAAAGCCTGGGGCTTGGCCATGACAAGATCATCCTCTCCTGCAAAATGAGCGGCGTCCAGGATCTGATCAGCGTTTACCAGGATCTGGCGACCCGATGCGATTATCCCCTGCATCTGGGGCTTACCGAGGCCGGCATGGGTTCCAAGGGCATTGTGGCCTCCACCGCCGCGTTGGCCGTGCTGCTGCAACAGGGAATTGGTGACACCATACGGATATCCCTCACACCAGAACCGGGCGGTGATCGCTGTCAGGAAGTAGTGGTGGCACAGGAAATCCTGCAGTCCATGGGTTTGCGATCCTTCACGCCAATGGTGGTGTCCTGTCCCGGCTGCGGTCGAACATCCAGTACCTACTTTCAGCAACTGGCACAGGATATACAGTCCTATCTCCGCCATAAAATGCCCGAGTGGCGCAAAACCCACCATGGCGTGGAAGACATGACGGTCGCGGTAATGGGTTGTGTGGTCAATGGTCCGGGTGAAAGCAAACACGCCAATATCGGCATCAGTCTGCCCGGTACCGGGGAAAAGCCCGTTGCCCCGGTTTACGTGGATGGTGAAAAAACGGTGACGTTGAAGGGTGAGAATATTGCCACCGAGTTTCAACACATCGTGGAAGAATACGTTAAACAGAAATACCTGCCGGGATCATAGCCGCAAGAGGATTGTTTTTTGTCCTCCTTAGGGGCGGTTTTTGGTCATTTTCGTCTGTAACTCTTTTTCCAGAATATCCTGATAATCCCGAATGCGTTGCACATAGGTAACGGGTTCATACCCCCGCGCATAACCATGAGGGAGAGTCTTGTAATATTGCTTGCGCGCCAACAACGGTAACACTTCAGCCAGTTCATTCCAGCTATCCGGATTTTTATTCAGCCGCCGGGCCAGTTCCCGTCCGTCCATCAAATGGCCAAAACCGACATTGTAGGCCGCCAGGGCCATATAACTGCGGTCCGGTTCAGGTATCGCATCCGGTAAACGGCGCGCCATGTTTCTCAAGTAACGGGCCCCGCCCCAGATACTCTGTTCCGGATTAAGGCGACTTTTTACCTTCACCTCTTTGGCTGTCGGCAAGGTCAGCATCATGATACCGCGTACCCCGGTGGGACTTTTGGCGTGCGGATTCCAGTGCGATTCCTGATAGGACATGGCTGCCAGCAGTTGCCAATCCAGCATGTAATGTTTTGCGGCCTGTTGAAAGTAGCGTTGGTACTTGGGTAAACGTGAATTAATACGACGTTTAAATACACGAATATCGACATAGTCAAATACCTCGATAAAACCATAATACTTGTCGATCAGTTTCTGCAGCCTGCCATCATCTTCAATCTCATCAAACCAGTCATTTACCTCGGCCTGTAAGCCTGCCGCATTATTCGGCAAGACCCAGGCCAGGATTTCCGGTTCGGAAATATCAAACCGGACCGATAATTCAGGATAATATCGGCGATTGATGGCGACAATATTCGAATCGCCAATAGTACAATCGATGCGCTGGCGCCAGACCTCTTCCAACAGGTTTTCAGTCGCCAACTGCTGATCTGTTCGCCAGGTCAAAAACGGGTAATAGCGTTTAAGATAGTTCAGTCTTTCTTCATAACTGGTATCAGCCGGCACGACCAGTTCGATGCCTTCAAGATCTTCAATCTTCTCCGGTTTTTTACCGTTGCGCCGGCAGACTACCTGTTGTGTTACGATCTGATAGGTGGTGCCAAAACGGAATTGTTCGTCTCGACCTTCGGTACGTGTCAGCCCGGCTGCCGCGATATCAGCTTCACCGCTCTCCAGTAATGCCAGTATCTCGCTTGCTGTGTCCTTGAGAATGTATCGGGTTTTGACGCCCAGGTGTTCGGCAAAGGCCTGGGTCAGCTCATATTCAAAGCCTGTTATGCCATCACGGCCTTCATAATAGGTGGTCGGAGCATTACGGGTGACCACAACGAGTTCGTTATCTTTGAGGACCCGATCAAGCCGTTGACGATCAGTACACGCCGTCAACCAGGATACCGTTATGAGAAGAATTAATCCGCTGACATATACAATTTTGTGCATAATCGGTCCTGGTCGACGGAGCCATACCTTTTATATGTATCTATGCTCCACGCAGGCGAAACATAATGTAGCTGCCCCACTGATAAATACTCATTCCCAGAAGGATACAACAGGTACCCAGCCAAACAACAGGCTGAATTGATTCATTATTGAATCCCTGGCCCAGTAATAAAGCCACGACCGGTGTAATCAAGGTAATCAAGGCAACCTTGCTGGCATCAATATGTTTCAACACATAAAAGTACATAATAAAGCCAAGCACAGAGCCAAAAATCGCCAGATAGCTGATTGACAGGGTAGTCCGTAACGGAACGTTGGCCGGCCAGCTATTCTCGAGCAGCAACCAGGTAACCAGATACATAGGTGCAGCGACCAGCAAACCACCATTGGTCACTTCGAGTGCGGGTATTTGGGCATCAATGGCTTTCACCCATACGGCGCTGACAGAATGTAACAACACCGCAAGTAACACTGCGGCTATGCCATACAACGCACCATCCTTGACTTCGATACCACTGCCGAAAATAACCACCAGGCCGAACAGCCCCAGAAACACCCCGCTCAGTTTGCTGATTGTCAGGCTTCGTTCCTGCAGCCAGATCGCGGCAATGACCCCGGTAATGATCGGATTCAAACCAAAGATCACCGATATCAACCCCGACGGGATATACTGTGCCCCCCAGTAAACACTCATCATGGCACCATACACTCCCAACCCTGCCGCCAGATAGGTTTGGCGTGCCTGCTTATGCCAGGGCAGTCTACGTGCCAGCAGCAGCATAATCAGACTGCAGACTGCAGCACTTATCAACATGCGCGATGCCACACCAAACAGGAATCCCACCTCTTCCCCGCTCCATTTAATGGCTAAAGGTGTGGTAGACCAAATCAGTATGATGCCGAGATAAGCTGCCGGTATCGACATGTTTATATCCTTGTGTCATTGAAATTAAAAAGGCCACAGTTCTTGCGAAGCTGTGGCCTGTTGAATCCGGAATTTCCTTCTGCGAATTACGTTACATTTTCCCCAGCCACATGCCGATCAGCCATGCCTTGCGCAGACGCAGCACAGTCATAATCATCGGGTTGTGTGAGTTTTGTAACATGGCATTTAGTGTGAACGTTGACTTAATCTCTGTCAAGCATCTTGCGCTGTAATCACTGCTTCGTGTTTTCACGCAGGTAAAAATAATTCCATGACTGCTGCGTCGCCTGCTCCAGGGTATGCAGCAAGGCTTCGGTAGGAATGGCTTCACGTGGATAAATATTGAAAATGGAGATGAAGCACCGTCCAAACCCGGCAGACTGTTGCCAATCAAGTTCCACAGGTGACAGCAACTGCTGGCATGCCGGACATTGCGCCTGATACGCCGGATTCTCGTGCCACTGGGCAACTGCGCCTTGCCAGTTTGCAAAGCGTTTCCGGCAATGAGGGCAACGCGGTAATACTCCCTGACTATCCGCCAGAAAACGGGGAACAGGATAGAGAGGACTGATGCCTATATGACAGAACTCGGTATGCGCATCAGCGGACGGTTCCAGCTCGATAGCCGGGGCGCAACCCAGAAACGTCACCAGTTGCAAGAATCGTTCACCGATTAAATAGCGCTGTTGCGAATCCTCACCCCACGGCTTGCCAATCAGGCCTATCTCACGCAATTGCTGCGCCAACTGAACAATATCGGCGGGAACATAGGCGGAATCACGAACATGCAGAATAAGTCGCGCGGACATAGACAACTATGGAAAGTTTAAAACGCGCAGTATATCAGCATTGCTCCCAGGGCAGGCCGCGGAAACGCCAGCCCCCCAGGGTACTCCGTTGATGGTTTTCGTTGAGGTCGCCTTCAAATCCCTCATCAACGTTGAAGACATTGGCAAAGCCTTCCTTGATTAACAGTTCTCCTGCTTCAACCGAGCGTTTCCCACTGCGGCAGATGAGTAAAACCGGGGCAGAATGAATTTGCCCATGTTCAATGGTACCGCCCAGCAATAACTTGCGAACTTCGGCCGCGAAATGCGGGTTTACTTTCCAATCGGGTTCATCGATCCAGGGAACATTGATTGCCCCACGGGGGTGGCCAATAAACAGATATTCCATGCTGGAACGAATATCCACCAGATAGGCACGCGGGTCCTCCTGCAGCATCTGCCAGGCTTCCTGGCAACTGATGGTATTTAGTTTGCTGGTCATGATAGCGCCTGATTAATTACCACAACAGGGCAATAAGCCCCTGAATTCTGTCCGGAATCAGCTCCCGGCTGCAATCCAAAAAGCCGGGTTCCGGAACCGAGTTCCTGTTAGAATAGACGTTTGTTCGCCGATTTCACAGCTTAACCACGGGAATCCTATGTCTGATACCGAATTTTCCAAAGAAGAGCAAATCCTGCAAATGATGCGCCGCGTGTTAACCGACGTCGCCAAGGACACCTACACCAAACCCGGACTCAAGCACCCGTTGTCGGATGACACTATTCTGAGTATTCGTGACTGCCTCAAGCTAATCAGTGCCCGCGAAGCGGAACTGGCTGAAGCGGCCGGCCGCCCTTCACAGAAACGGCCGCGGTACATCGATGAACCACCCAAGTCAGTCGTTGTGCAGTTGGACAAAACAGGTTTGAAGAACAAAGACAAGGAATAACTCAGCAGGGTTATTTAACCAGCCGGCATACTGCAAAAGGTCATTCCAGGGCTTCCCAACGGGCATAGGCCTGTTCCAGTTCATTGCTAACCTCATCCAGTTGCGCCAGGGTGGCGGCGATATGCGTACTATCCTGTTTGTAGAATCCGCTATCGCTGACTTGCTGCTGTAATTGTTGTTGCCTGACTTCAAGCTGCTCAATCTTTTCCGGTAGCTGCGCTAACTCGCGTTGTTCCCTGTAACTGAGTTTGCGCTTGTCGGTTTGTGTAGCAGCGGTAGTCGCGGCAGTCTTGAGCGGCTTCGGGGTTTTAACCGGCACTGCGGCGGCCTTGGTGCGGTGTTGTTGATAACGTTGCCAGTCCTCATAGCCGCCGACGTATTCCCTCACCTGCCCATTACCTTCGAACACCAGCACACTGGTGACGACATTATCAAGAAATGCCCGGTCATGACTCACCAGCAGGATGGTGCCACTGAAGTCGTTCAACAACTCTTCCAGCAGTTCAAGGGTTTCCACATCCAGATCATTGGTGGGTTCATCCAGCACCAGCAAATTGGCGGGACGGGTAAACAACTGCGCGAGCAACAAGCGGTTGCGTTCTCCCCCGGACAGACTCTTGACCGGAGAATGCACCCGTTGCGGAGGAAACAGAAAATCCTGCAGATAGCTGATAACATGTCGCTGGCGGCCCGCAATGGTCAGAATTTCACTGCCTTGATTGAGGTTGTCCAGTACTGATTTTTCCGGATCGAGTTGGGCGCGCGCCTGATCAAAATACGCTACCTGCAACTTGCTGCCCTGGCGCACACTGCCGCTATCGGCCGGCAACTCGCCCAGTAGCATCCGGATCAGGGAGGATTTACCTGCGCCATTCGGGCCGATGATCCCAACACGATCACCGCGCACAATACGCGTGGAGAAGTCATGAAGTATTTCGCGCCCGCCCAGACTGAGATGTGCGTGTTCCACCTCTACCACCAGTTTGCCCGATTGTTCACCCTGTTCCAGTTCCATGCGGACCTTACCCGGTTGATCGCGGCGTTCAGCTCGTTCGGCTCGCAGGGCTTTGAGCGCCCGTACCCGTCCCTCATTGCGAGTGCGTCGCGCCTTGATCCCTTGCCGAATCCAGCGTTCTTCCTGTGCCAGCTTCTTGTCAAACTGGGCATTGTGCTCTGCCTCCACCGCCAGCCGCGCTTCTCGCTTGCGCAGGTAATGCGCATAATCTCCCGGCCAGGAGGTAAGCTGCCCCCGATCCAGTTCCAGAATCCGGGTCGCCAGATTTTGCAGAAAAGCCCGATCATGGGTGATGAACAACAGTGCCCCGTTGAAATCCCGCAGGAACTCTTCCAGCCACAGAATGCCGTCGAGATCGAGGTGGTTAGTGGGTTCATCCAGCAACAACAGATCCGGCTCGCTCACCAGCGCCCGCGCCAGCAGGACACGGCGTTGCATTCCGCCTGACAGGGTGTCGATGGATTGATCGGCCGGTAAATCCAGTTTGGAAATCGCGGTTTCCACCCGTTGTTCAAATCGCCAACCGTCCGCCGCATCCAGCGCCTGCGTCAGTTCGCTCAATAACTCCACATGTCGGTCTGTCTGGGTCTGTTGTAACTCCGCCAGGGCGTGGTGATAGCGACGCACCAGTTCTCCCAGTTCTGACAGGCCATCGGCCACAACATCAAATACGCTCCCGGCCACACCAGCCGGCAGATCCTGCTCCAGACATGCAACGCGCAAAGGGTCACGGCGCCAGACCTCACCATCATCCGGCACGGCTTCACCATAGATGAGCCGTAACAGCGTCGACTTGCCGGTGCCGTTACGCCCCACCAGACAGACACGTTCAGCGGGCTCCAGCGCCAGGTCCACCTTGTCGAGTAAGGGCACATGACCGTAACTCAGAGAGACATTTTTCAGGGTCAACAGGGGGGACATATGACGTTTACATCAATCAAGCCGCTATATTACGAAGCGGGCATTATAGCCGATCCGCTACAGATTCCTTTGCGCCAGGGGTGGCTTACGTTAAAATTAACCTCGCCAATTCCTATTCAACCCTGATATTCCCTCATTTAAGGACCGGATTGCATGCTGGAAGAAGAAGCCGAGATGCTGCGTGCCAAGCTCCGCGAATTGACCATGGAGCATCGGGATCTGGACGAAGTCATCAATCATCTCTCGGTAGATCCGAGCTTCGATCAGTTGAAATTACGCCGCCTGAAAAAACGCAAGCTGGTACTCAAGGATCAAATCGCCAAAATTCGCAGCAAACTCATTCCGGATATTGAGGCATAATCCAGCTGGAAGCAGCCCGGCCAACGAAGGGGACCGGCCTCAGTTTCGTGATTGACGAATGACATTATACTCCTGCCATGTCCACATCCAACACTGCGCCACTTGAAGCCGAACTCCTCATTGCCACGGGCTGCGCCCATTGCCCGGTTGTGCTGGAAGGGCTCACTACCCTGCTGAAAGAAGGGGTTATCGGGAGTCTACGGGTTACCAATATTGCCAGCCAACCGGAACGGGCGCAGGAACTGAGGGTTCGCTCCGTGCCCTGGCTACAACTCGGGCCATTTACCCTGCAAGGCCTGCACAGTCCCGAGGAATTGCGTGACTGGGCCAAGCGTGCCGGCAGTATTGAAGGCATGAGTATTTACTTGCATGACCAACTCAAGCAAGGGCAGCTGGAGGCCATGGAGAAACTGCTGGCCAGCCAGCCACAATGGTTACCGGCCCTGCTGCCGTTGTTGGAAGACGAAGACACCGATATGAAGGTACGGATCGGGGTCGATGCCATGCTGGAAAGCCTGGCGTCGAATACCGATCTGAGCAGTCTGGTTGAAGGACTCGGCCGTCTGTCACAACATGACCGTCAGGCACTGCGAAGTGATGCGACCCATTATCTGGCACTGACCGGCTCTCCTGACGCAATTCCCTATCTTGAGGCCCGCCTGCAGGATAAGAGCGCTGAAGTTCGGGAGATTGCTGAAGAAGGCCTGGCAGCACTCAAACAACATGCAGGCTGAGACGGATTCAAGCTAGGATTTACACTGACGTGTCGCAAACAAAGTGGTATGTATATATCGTGCAATGCCGTGACCATACGCTGTACACCGGCATCAGCACCGATCCGGAGGCACGCGTGGCGGAACACAATACCGGGCAGAACGCGGCCCGCTACACCCGTTCCCGGCGGCCGGTCAAGCTGCTTTATACCGAACCGGCTGGCTCACGTTCCGCCGCACTCAAACGGGAAATTGTCATCAAGCGCCTCACCCGTCAGGCCAAACTGGCATTAATCAACAAACACTAATGATTAACTCTCAACGATGGCCTGAAGGGCGGCTTCCAGCGCATTGACATCGACGGGGAAAGACAGTGTCGTATGTACCGGAAAACGACTGGTCAATCTTTCCAGTTGGTGCAGATACTCCTGTTCGTAAAACACAATAACCTGTGTTGCCGGCTGCCGTTGCAACACGGCCATCAGCGTTTCCAGGCTACTGGTACGATCTCGAAAATCCGACTGGTAATTAAATTCTGCCACAATTACCCGTGGGGTGATCTTCTTCATTAACCGGGTCGCATTTCGTACCGAAGAAGCGGTTTCAACCCTGAAGCCATGACGCTGATAAATGGGGGTAAAATCCGGATAGCCACCTAACTCGGTGATGGCCAACAGGATCCCCTGATCTTGCCCGCTAATTGCCGTATCCTCCAACATGAGGTCAAACAAACTATTATATTATCACGCCAACGTGCCGGGGTATTAACTGGCGCTACCCTTGAAACCGGGGCAAGCGCACCTTATAAAGTGGTGTTATAGCCCGGCGAGGCACCAATCAGTTTCCAACACAGCCCAACGACAGGAACAAAACCATGCCGTACTATGTTTATTTAATAAAGCCCGGAGTCACCGATCTGGTCAAAAATCTGGAGAAAGTCTCAGAATTTGAAAATTACAAAGAAGCCAAGTCCTTTGTGAAAGATAAACGTATCGGGCAGGACGGTGAAGAACCCGTAACCTACAAAATTATTTTCGCTGACAATGCTCTCGATGCGGAAGAGAAACTGTCAGAGCAGAGAGAAGCACCGATTCTGCGCGAATGGGAAAAATAATTCATTGTGGACGAAACGGAATACAGGCAAACATATCGAGCGGTTAACGAACAGCGCTGTGTATTTGAAAAAGCCATCAATGCGCGTCGCTGTACTTGCAGCCTGTCACAACGTTTTAACCTCGCCGACCGCGAAGGTGTTTCTTGTAGCAGCGCAACGGGGGCAAACCGTTGCAAGCATTTGCTGGAGTTATTACGCAACAACGCCAGTTTCGCCCTGCAAATGACCAGCGTACCCGGTCCTCTGCCTCACGCCAAGGAAGTCAAAGTTCAGATTGGTGGCATGCTGGGTTTGCAGAAATTACTGCACCCGGCTTTGTCTGAAAAGGAATCGGTTTATGATATCAATGGACTGGCCGAAACCGCATTACAGCAGTATCGTAGCCTCGATGAGCTGCCCTATTCGGAAATCGTCAAGTCCATCGTCACTTTCGAGGGTCGACCACGACGGCACACCAGCAAGAACAAATAGTAAAACCACCCCGGGGAAAGGAACAAAAAAATCGGCCGTGACCGATTTCTTTGTTTCACCTGATCAGGAGTTGAACCAGTCGAAAGCACAGTCAAGGTGTGAACGTACCGCAACAATGCCGTCCAGTCCGTCCTCCACCATCACGCTTACCGGAGCGCGGCGCTGGAAGCGCCTGTTTTTCTGCTTCATCCAGATCAAGCCCATCGAGGGATTATGGGGATAGGTTGTTCGCAAGGCATCGGCGATACCAATGATATGTTCCAGTCGTTCATTCACTTCCTTGATATCCGGAAACGGGGTGTCGTCCCGATAGCGCCGTAACATACGCGTTGGTGTTTTTTCCGGCAAATTCAACAGCTTGACCTGCTCGTTTGCCGACAACCCCCATTTATCCAGGATTGACATTATGCCTCGCGCCAGGGCAGCACGTTCTTCGTGACTTCCGGTTTGCGCAGTGCTGTCTGACATCAGTATCACCTCTGTGTAATTCTATAAATTGCAGCAATTATTGTATTGTACAATAATTGACCGTTCACGCCTAACCACTCAGGACATGATCATGCCCGCCAGACAGGTGAAACTCACTGAAGCCGAAACATTAAATCCCGGGCAAATGTTGGGGATAAAAATTGAACACAAGAATATCCTGCTCGCCAACATCGACGGAAACATCTATGCCATTGATAATTTGTGCAGTCACGAAGATGCCCTGCTTTCCAACGGTGCACTCAAGGGAGATTGCGTGGAATGCCCGTTACATGGCAGTCGATTCAGTTTTAAAACCGGTCAACCGATGGAAGAACCGGCCACCGAACCGGTGCAGACATATATAATCAAACAGGAGCAGGACGGCATCTATCTGTTGTTGCCGAATGATTAACTTGCTTTCTTCACCAGCAAAACTGTCGAGTTATCCTGAATGACAGGTTCATCTGCGCAACCACCCCGGACTGAAGCACAGACAAAGCTCGAATATACAGCCTTGTCTCCGCTTGGCGGGCAAACTGCACATATACGATTCAAGGGTCAGTTTCATGGTCAGCAGGTAACATGGGATACGCATTTAATTACTTTAAGTGAGTATTATCAGCAAGCCATCCAGACCGGCAGTCTCCATAAAAATGAACCGGTTACCCTGTTACAATTTATCGACATCGAAGAAAAACAACCAACTGAAATGCTCTTGAAGATCGGGATTGATGTTCCTGTTATTGATATACCAACGGTATTCAAAAGCATGATCATGATCCATAATTACAGACGACTGCGGTTAGGTCGACATGAATACGGACCATCACGTCAGTTCCCATAAATATTAAGCCTATAAAGATATTGTATGCCCCGTTTATTGACAGTTTCCCGTGCTGCCCGCCTGGTCGGCGTGTCTCGTGGCAAGTTACAACAACAAATCCAGGATGGCGAGCTGCCCAGTTTTGAAGGCAAGGTCGATATTGATGATCTGACCCGCGCTTATCCCCAGGTAGAGCTGGAAGATAACGCGATGATGGAAAAAATCGAGGATATTATCGATAACGCCCTCAAACGCGCACGCGGTGAAAAACTGCGTAAACTGATTTCACCCGACCTCAGCACCCTGGCTGCACGGGTTGCCAGTTTGAGTAAAGAATTGGCGCGCATTAAAAAGCACAACCAGTTTCTCACCGATGTTCTGATGGAAACACAGAAAAGTCTACAGGAACTGCAACCCTCACCCAATTCAGGAGGTACGCTGGCAGCATTGCAGGACAAGCTGGCCGCTTCTCTGGCTCATACCGTCGAAGAAGGTGAGGATCAATTACTGATTCGCGATACGGTATTACGTATCATGGCAGCCCAAATCCACCTCATGCCAAGTGGGCATGAATTTTTTGTAGAAGGTAACAATTCCATTCTTGAAGCCGGTCTCAGCGCCGGACTGGCATTGAATTACGGCTGCAGCAATGGCAACTGCGGCAAATGCAAAGCCAAACTGATATCCGGAGAAGTAAAAAAGATCCGCCAGCACGATTATGTTATTCCTGAAGCTGAAAAGAACCAGGGTTATATTCTGGCCTGTTCCAATACCGCAATCAGTGACATTGTGCTAGAAGCGGATGAGGCCACCCATGCGGACGAGATCCCGCTGCAAAAAATCTCCGCCCGGGTTAAAAAAGTCGAAAAACTGAATGACAACCTCATTCTTTTACAACTACGTACTCCCAGGACACAACGACTGCGTTTTCTCGCAGGTCAGAAGGCACAACTCTCGGCAGTTGGTATTGAGCCAGCCGAATACCACATTGCAAGTTGTCCCTGTGATGAAATGAACCTCCAGTTTCATATCTGCCGCCAGGCGAACAACCCCTTTGCGGAATACATTTTCAACAAAATCCAGAACTCGGAATCACTCAATATCGAAGGCCCGGATGGCAGTTTTGTATTACGTGAGGATACGACCCGGCCATTGATGTTCATCGCCTTCGATACAGGATTTGCGCCGATCAAAAGTTTGATAGAACATGCCATGACTCTGGATGTAAATGAGTTTTCCCATCTCTACTGGTTTCATCAGGCAAATGCCAAACCTTACATGCATAATCAGGGTCGTGCCTGGTCTGACGCGTTCGATACATTTCGCTACACGCCACAACACATTGCAAATCTGAATGATGCAGATGTTATTACGGCACAGCTTAATGATATATCCAATGATTATCCCGATTTGTCATCCTTTGACATCTATGCATGCGGCCCTGCTGTAGCAATCGATGCCTTAAATGATTTCCTGAACAAGCTTCAGTTCCCGTCAAATCAGCTCTTCACAGAATTCCTGTAGTTTTAATGAAGATAGAAACTATCAGTGGATTCCTGCACCAGGCGGGTTTCAGTTGCACTGTTTATGACATGGGGCGTCGAATGGTCAGGCTGACACCACAGCAATTCCGTCAGTTTGAAATCGGCGCACTTGTTTATCCAACCCCCTTGCAACAGCATGCCTGGTTGGGCCTGCTCGGCTGGCAACAATACGATAAGTCCCGCCATTTCATCTGGTTCCTCAAACTTCCCCTGGATGAGCAGGGAAAAATCAATCCCCTGGCCCGTGACGACGTGCTGCACTATCTGATCAACCAACTGGGCCAGCATATACTGACCCGTGAGGACGACCCTGATGCCACCTCAGCCATACCACACGGGTTTACCCCTGGTGAAGAAAGTATGGCCATGTTTCATGCCAAGGCTGCCGAACAATTAGGACAACCCGCTTCACGCTTTTATGGACCTGCCAGAGATTATCTGGCAGGGCAGCTCGGATATGAACAATGGGCTTTTGTCGGCATGCAGGGATTGGCTGATGTTGTCGCGCACCTGCAACAAGAAGACAACGAGGATCGACTGCAGCAGGCAATTCCGCAACTGCCGCTGCAGCCGTTTGGACAACTCTGCCGCTTCCTGGAACACGTCACGATTTCAACCGGGATGGCCACTGTCCTCATCAGCCGTCTCGCTAACCGCAAGCCCCTGGAGATCAATCGCGATGAACTCGTTGCAATCATTCGCGCGCTGGCGGGCTGTACTGATTCCAAGCTACGCCAGGACTTTATTCGCCAGGTCCTCACCGGGCCATATGCGAACGATGTTGAAATCCTCGCCGCCATCTCTGGCCGCTGCTGGGAAGATCTACGGGATAAAGAACTCTGTCGACACTATCTTGAATGTTTGGCAATCAATAACCATCGGCAAAACGGTTTTACATCCTTGTTAATGGATTTACTTGCCATTCCCGGAATGCGTGAAACCGTCTTGCAGGGCCTGCGGGATCCGAATCGTTCAGAAGCATTGGCCCAGGCGATTGGGCAATTCTTCAAACAGTTAGGCGTTTGACTTTGACTATTTCGTTAATCGTCTTTCAACCAGGTCTGTAACGCATCGATTATTTTCTGCGCCTGATCACGACTTGAAATATTAAATTTTGATTTTTGCTGATATTCGCCGCTACGCTTCTGATAACGTCGAATACTGAACTTATCCGGCCCGTACTCTTCTTTGCGGCGATCCCAGTCCTGATAACGAAAGATAATTGTCGACCAGGCACCTTTAGTAAGTATGACTTTGTCCAGTTGCTTGGACACCAGATGACCGTCTTCCATATAATCGACAGTCAAATCCTCTACATCAGCTGCACCCATATTATCACCTCTAGAATTATTGCCAACGGACTGTTGCCGTGTGTAATCAGCTCCTTCCGAATGGCGCCTTTATGCCACAGCCACTTCGTTATGACAAGTGAACGTAACATAAAGCCTCTTTAAACTCCTGAGTTTTTACTTTAAATGAAATTAGCAGTAACCTGAATAATAACTATATTAGTTCCCTCCCCGCATGTAATGACCGATAAAACTAGTGACTGATTGTGTATTTTACGTACAATTGCCCGACCTCAAAATTGGCAACATGAGACAAGAATTAATCTTGAATTTTTTACCTTAATGTCCCTGTACTAACCTGAAAAACAATCAATCTGATGTTTGATCTGGAACCACGTCATAAACGCACACTCGCACTATCGCTTGTCCTGGCTGCCGCCCTGTATTTGACAGTCATTCTTATGAGTGACTACAAGACAATTTTTGCCGCCATGGCCCGCCTTGGCTGGCAAGGTTGGTTAATCATACTTGGCTGCTCATTCACTAATTATATACTGCGTTTCATTCGCTGGTTAATGTACCTGTCAAGATTTGGTTACCAGATTCCTCATGTCCTGCACTTTCACTACTATATGTCCGGCTTTGCCTTGACGACAACTCCGGCCAAGGCAGGTGAAACCATACGTTCGCTGTATCTGAAATCGCATGGTGTATCATTTCATCACAGCCTGGCAATGTTTTTTACCGAACGCTTTCTGGATGTTGTTGTTATTACCCTGCTGGCCAGCCTGGCCTTACTTTCATTTGCGGAATATGGCCGATTTATTTTCATAAGCACGGTCGTCCTGTTGTTGTTTTTACCTTTATTGCGCAGCGGTATTGTGGTGCACCTGCTGCAACGTTTGACTCTGGTTATTCGTTTTGATCGCTTGCGACGCCTGGTTTTACATTTGAGTGCCTTGCTGGATGCCGCAAGGAATTTGCTCGAATGGCGAATATTATATAGTGGATTGCTGATCGGCATTGTGGCCTGGAGTATCCAGGGTTTCGCTTTTTATTTTATTCTGCATTCATTGCAGTTAGCTATTCCATTTTATATCGCGATCTCCATTTATGCCATCAGCCTGCTGGCCGGGGCATTATCATTTGTCCCGGGTGGTATCGGAACGACTGAAGCCGTGATGGGTTTATTACTGCTAAATAGTGGAGTGGAGCCAGCACTCGCGGTTGCGGTCCCCCTTATCAGCCGGCTGGCGACGCTATGGTTTGCTGTTTGCCTTGGCTTGCTTTCTTCGCTCTATCTGGGTGGCCGTCGTTCAGCAGCTCGAGAAGCCGGTTCACTGTAATACAATGAACCAGTATGGCAGCGTCAGGATACTCAATACGGTAGAGAGAGTAACTGCCGTCGCATAGAAAGCGGTATCCAGCCTGAATCGTTCACAGAACACCAGTCCGAGCAACATGCTTGGCATCGCCGCCTCCAGTACCAGCGCCAATTCCTGGTCATGACTGAAATCAAAAAATCTGACCATCCACAAAACATACAATGGCATCAACACCAGCTGCACCACGATCACCATCAGCAACGGCCCCCAGGCCTGTCGCTGCAAACCGCGCCACTCCAGACTCAAGCCGATGGCAATCAGCATTAATGGCACGACCCCGCTGGCCATCAGTTCAAGCACCGAATCGACCACACCTGGCAATGGCGTTGCAGTGAGATTGAACATTACCGCAATCAGGGCAGCCCATAACGCCGGAATTCTCGCAAGTTGTTGCACTGGTTGCATGCTGGTGTCATTTTCACCGAAGTAAGCCGCAACCAGCATGCCGGTGGTGAAAAGCAACGGGGTAGCCGCAAACAAATCATACTGAATTACGATGCTGGCGGCCCAATCACCCAGTGCGGCGGTCAGTACCGGCAGTCCCAGATAAGTAATATTACCGAACGAGGCAGCCAGTATGGCCGCTCCCATAACCCGGTTTTCGACACGG
>JBECLA010000126.1:0-3765 GCA_040235565.1 Thiohalomonadales bacterium
AGTTCGCCGGTCTATGGCGGAAATCCCGATGGCATCGGCTGGCGCTGGCTGGAACACAATCCCGGCTTTCCCCAACCCACTGCCGCCAACACATACCAGAAACTGCGGCAGAAATGAGTACTGATTATGATGTCTGCATTATCGGTAGCGGCGCAGGCGGCAGCCCGGTGGCCTATAGCCTGGCACAGGCGGGTTATGCGGTGCTGGTACTGGAAAAGGGCCCGTGGTTCAAGGAAACCGATTTCTGCAAGGATGAACTGACCTGTTGTCGCCGCAGCGTTTACACCCCTTCATTAAACGAAGAACAACACGTAATTGAAGACAGTAATGATAGCGGAGAATGGATTGCCACACCAACGGCAGAGTCCGGCTGGGATTTCTGGAATGGCAATTGCGTGGGTGGTTCATCCAACTTCATGAGCGGCTACTTCTATCGCCTCAAGCCCGATGATTTTCGTTTACGCTCCGTGTTTGGACCCATCAAAGGCGCGAATGTGGCGGACTGGCCCATCAGTTATGAAGACATGGAACCGTATTACACCAGGGTCGAACATCTGGTTGGTATCTCCGGGCGGATCGTCAAACATCCACAACTGGAACCACGTTCCACCCCCGACCTCCCTTATCCCCCGCTGGGAGAAAATATTATTTCAAGCTGGATCGACGCGGCCTGTGACAAACTGGGATACCACTCCCTGCCGACACCCCGCGCCATCCTGTCGCAACCGGCGATGCAACGAAACAGTTGTTCCTATTCTATTTATTGTGGCAGCTATGGCTGCAGTACCGGTGCCAAAGGCAGTGGCCGCGCCGCCCTGCTGGATCACGCAGTAAGAACCGGACGTTGTCAGGTTCAATCACATGCCAAGGTATTCCGCCTGGTCAGTAACAACAAGGGCAAGGTTGTCAACGCGGATTACTATGATCAACAGGGACAAGTGCAAACCGCCAGGGCCAGGATTTTTGTGGTCGCCTGCCAGGCTGTCGAGACCGCGCGCCTGTTGCTCAGTTCTCCCGGCCCGGCGCATTCGGATGGACTCGGTAACAATCGCCAGCAGGTGGGTCGCAATTTATTGTTTTCCGCCGGCGGGATCGGCCAGGGCACCTTTAATTACCACCAACTCACGGCGGAACAGGCCGCCGCCTTGCAAGTCCGTGGACCGTTTGTGAATCGCGGCTTACAGGACTGGTACACGATCCACGATAAATCCCTGGGTCATATCAAGGGCGGCACGATCGACTTCCTGTTCCGCCATCCCAATGCCATCAACCGCGCCAATAATCAGAAGTGGGACGACAATGGCAGGCTGGTATGGGGCAAACCGCTCAAGCGCAAACTGAAAGCCTATTTTACCCAAGCACGTTACCTGCAGTTTGAAGTTTTCTGCGACTGGTTACCGAACGACGATTGCTTCGTCACATTGGACAAGTCCGTCAAGGACAAGTGGGGCTCACCTGTCGGCAAGGTGCGGGTCGGTTACCATCCCCATGATCTCAAAGTCGGTCATTATCTGGCTGACAAGGCCAAAACCGTATTACAGACCATGCAGGCGGATGAGATTTACGCCAGTATCAGCGGAAACCCACCACAGAACCTGATGGCCGGGGGGTGTCGTTTTGGCAAAGATCCCGAAACCTCCGTCCTGGATCCGGATTGTCGCGTACACGAGGCGGAAAACCTGTTCGTCACTGACGGCAGTTTCATGCCCACCGGTGGCAGCGTGCCCTACACCTGGACCATTTATGCCAACGCATTTCGGGTGGCCGATAAAATCATTGCCCAGTTGGGGCGCAACCCGCACGACACCGCCGGTTAACTAACGCAATGTATCCCTGCTGCGATTAGACTCACCCACACTCACGGGACGGGAATTGTTATCGCCACATGTCATACAAATGTCATCACGGCTTGAACCACAGCCGCGCTGTAGTAGGCTATGTTTAAGGTAGGGATGTCACAACACAAAATTATTGACTGTTTATGTCATTCATTGGACTGTTACCCAGAGCCCGGTTTGATTCACTCATCGACACCTTGGCCGCGATGGGGGCGCAGTGTCTGGGTCCCACCATTCAGGATGGCGCTATCGTCTATGCACCGGTGCGTTCCTCTGCTGATTTTCCCCAGGGCTTCCACGATCAACAGTCGCCGGGCAGTTACCGGCTGACGACGGATAACAACCCGCGCTGGTTTGCCTGGGCCAACGGGCCGCAGGCACTCAAGCCGTTGTTGTTCGCCCCGGAAGAAAAACTCTGGCAAGTAACACGCGATGCCACCGGACACCTTGAATTCAAAGCCCATGTTCCTCCGGCAAACCTGACTGCCGTGATCGGGGTGCGTGCCTGCGATCTTGCTGCGCTGGCATTGCAAAGCAAACATTTTCTCGGCGGGAATGAACCCGATCCGGCCTATGCCATGCGTTACCAGCATCTGATTGTGATTGCCGTTAACTGCACGCACCCGGCCGCCACCTGCTTTTGTCACGTAACCGGTGACGGACCCACTGCCAGCGAAAATTATGACATCCTGCTGGATGAACTGGACGAAGGATTTGCAGTAAGGATAGGCAGCGTCAGGGGAAAGGAAATCGTTGACCAGCTCAGGCTGGAACCGCTCACCGCTGCGTACCTCGCCGCCATCGACGAGGCACAGCTTACTGCCAGACAGCAATTCACCCGCCGCTTGCCCGAGACCGATATTCCAGAGCTGTTGTTCAGTCAACAGGAGTCCCGGCGCTGGCTTGAGGTGGGAGAAAGATGCTTGTCGTGCGGCAACTGCACCTCCGTCTGCCCGACCTGTTTTTGTCATCACACGATTGAAGAACCCGCCCTGGATGGCACGCATAGTGCGCGCTGGCGGCAGTGGAACTCCTGCTTCAGTCAACGCCACAGCTATATTCATGGCATTACCTTGCGGCAGGAAACCCGGTTCCGTTATCGCCAGTGGTTAACGCATAAATTCGCCAGTTGGGTGCCGCAATACGGTCGCAGCGGTTGCGTCGGGTGCGGCCGTTGTATCACCTGGTGCCCGGTGGGTATTGATGTCACCGAGGAACTGCAGCACATTGCCGAGGATGCCGGGTATGCATAACGCGCAAACACCATGGGAAGCGCGCGTGGTCAGCCGCACCCGGGAATCACCCACGGTGGTCTCGCTGGGTTTGCAGTTTACCGATGTGGAACAGGCCCAGGCTTTTCATTTCCAGCCCGGACAATTCAATATGTTGTATTTATACGGCATCGGTGAAGTCCCCATCTCGATTGTTTCCGATCCCGGTCAACGGGATGTGTTCATTCATACGATTCGTGCGGTAGGACGGGTCACGCGCAAGATGACGCAACTTCAGCTCGGGGACACACTCGGTATTCGCGGCCCCTTCGGCCAGGGTTGGCCACTGGAACAGGCTCGTGGCGATAACATTCTGTTGACTACCGGCGGCCTGGGCTGCGCCCCCTCGGTGTCGGTGATTAACTACATCATGCAACGGCGGGAACAATACGGCGAGCTCACCATCATCCAGGGTGTCAAACACATGGATGATTTGATCTGGCGGGAGCGTTACGAATCCTGGATGCAGCAGCCAAACACGCGGGTGTTGTTGGCCGCCGATGTTGCCGGACCGGGGTGGAGCTGGCACGTGGGACTCGTCACTGATCTGTTAGCCCAGGTGGAAATGGATATCAACCGGGCCACCATCATGCTGTGTGGTCCGGAACCGATGATGGTGGCCACTGTACAGAAACTGCTGGCCGACGGTGCCGATG
>JBECLA010000130.1:0-46507 GCA_040235565.1 Thiohalomonadales bacterium
TTGATTTTTAAACAGATTTTCTTGTCTTCGCCACGCCAGTGCGGGTAGAATACGCGCCTTGGTTTTTCCGTAGAATTTATGTAAATACAGGAGCTTGCGATGGCCATTAGTGCCGACCAGAAGGCCTCAATTGTAAAAGAATACCAGCTTGGTGCTGGTGATACCGGTTCACCTGAAGTCCAGGTGGCGCTGTTGTCCGCCCGTATCAATGATTTATCCGACCACTTCAAGGATCACACCCATGATCACCACTCCCGTCAGGGATTGCTGCGCATGGTCAGTCAGCGGCGTAAGTTGCTGGACTACCTGAAGAAAAAAGATCTGGAACGGTATCGTGATTTGATCACCCGTTTGGGTCTGCGTAAGTAATCCAGCCAGCTGACGAGAGAGAAGTTCATGACCCCTGTGAAAAAACAATTCCAATATGGTGACCATACAGTAACGTTTGAAACTGGCGAAATCGCAAGACAGGCCACAGGTGCGGTCATGGTCAGCATGGGCGAAACCGTCGTGCTGGTCACCGTTGTTGCTGACAAACAAGAAGTCGAAGGGCGGGATTTCTTTCCGCTGACAGTCGACTATCAGGAAAAAACCTATGCGGCAGGCAAAATTCCCGGCGGTTTCCTGAAGCGGGAAGGACGGCCGTCAGAACATGAAACCCTCACCGCCCGTTTGATTGATCGTCCGGTGCGGCCGTTGTTTCCCGAAGGTTTTACCAACGAAGTCCAGGTCATTGCCACCGTGCTGTCCCTGGATCCGGCGGTCAGTCCCGACATGGTGGCCATGATTGGCACCTCTGCCGCGCTGACCTTGTCCGGCGCGCCATTCAATGGTCCCATTGGGGCGGCCCGGGTGGGTTACCAGAATGGCCAATACGTCCTCAACCCGTCTGCCGAACAGTTGAAGGAATCGGATCTGGATCTGGTGGTGGCCGGGACGGAAAAAGCGGTCCTGATGGTGGAATCCGAAGCCAGGCTGTTACCGGAAGACGTCATGCTCGGGGCGGTCGTGTACGGTCACGAGCAACAGCAGGTCGTGATCAACGCGATTCGTGAGTTTGCCCGGGAAGCCGGAGTCCAACCCTGGGACTGGCAACCCCCTGAAGTGAACAGCCAATTGCATGCCGATGTAACCGCAGCCGGCGAAGCGGCGTTTGCGGAAGCCTATACCATTCGCGAAAAACAGCCGCGTTATACCCGGTTGGGCGAAATCCGCTCTGAAATTAAAGAAAAACTGGTTTCTGATAATGGCTATAGCGAAGAAGAAGTGCGTGAAGCCATTGAGAAGCTTGAGAAGAAGGTAGTGCGTGGCAAGATCCTGAATGGTGAACCCCGCATTGATGGCCGCGATACCCGTACCGTACGGCAGATCACTGTTAAAACCGGGGTCCTGCCCCGCGCACATGGTTCCGCCCTGTTCACCCGGGGTGAAACCCAGGCCCTGGTGGTGACCACGCTCGGTACCGAACGGGATTCCCAGATCATCGATGCTCTGGCAGGTTCTTATCGGGAACCCTTCATGCTGCAGTATAATTTCCCGCCATTCTGTGTCGGCGAAACCGGCCGCGTGGGGAGTCCGAAACGGCGTGAAATCGGCCACGGTCGCCTCGCCAAACGGGGCGTGCTCGGCGTGATGCCGGATCTGGATGAATTCCCCTATTCACTGCGGGTGGTCTCCGAAATCACCGAATCCAATGGCTCCAGTTCCATGGCGTCCGTCTGCGGCAGCAGTCTGGCCATGATGGATGCCGGGGTGCCGACCAAGGCGCCGGTGGCCGGGATTGCCATGGGGCTCATCAAGGAAGAGGACAAGTTCGCGGTCCTGACGGACATTCTGGGTGACGAGGATCACCTGGGTGATATGGACTTCAAGGTTGCCGGTAGCACCGAGGGTGTGACCGCCCTGCAGATGGACATCAAGATCGATGGTATCACCAAGGAAATCATGGAAATCGCCCTGGGTCAGGCGCGTGAGGGCCGGCTGCATATCCTGGAAAAAATGAATGCCGTGCTCGATAAGCCGCGTGAAGAGATGTCAATCCATGCGCCGCGCTATATCACCTTCAAGATCAATCCGGACAAGATCCGGGATGTTATCGGCAAGGGCGGCGCGACGATCCGTGCCATCACCGAAGAAACCGGCACTACCATCGATATCAGCGATGACGGGGTGATCAAGATCGCTTCCAGCGACTCGGCCGCGGCCAACGAGGCCCGCCGCCAGGTCGAGCAGCTGACTGCGGAAGTGGAAGTCGGCCAGATCTACGAAGGCAAGGTCGCCAAGCTGATGGATTTCGGTGCCTTCGTCACCATTTTGCCCGGTAAAGACGGCCTGGTGCATGTCTCCCAGATCTGTGAGGAACGGGTGGAAAATGTCAGTGACAAGCTCTCTGAAGGCGAAATCGTCAAGGTCAAGGTACTGGAAATTGACAAGCAGGGCCGCATTCGTCTCAGCATGAAGGCGGTCGGCAACGGTTGATCAGATTGCCTGACATGAGCAACAGACAAAGGGCCGCGATGCGGCCCTTTTCTATTTCTGGATAGCGCGCGGGGAGGGGGCGCATGGCCCCGGCTCGCCCGGTCAGGGTTACTTGTTGGCGCGATTTTCTACCAGTTCATCCACCACACCGGGATCGGCCAGGGTGGAGGTATCCCCCACAGTGTCCAGTTCATTGGCGGCAATCTTGCGCAGAATCCGCCGCATGATCTTGCCGGAGCGGGTCTTCGGCAGGCCGGGGGCCCATTGAATCACGTCCGGCTTGGCTATTGGCCCGATTTCCTCCCGTACCAGATCGACCAGTTCCTGGCGTAGCGCATCAGTGGGCTCGATACCTTTCACCAGCGTCACATAGGCATAGATGCCTTGCCCCTTGATGTCATGCGGAAAACCGACCACAGCGGCTTCAGCCACGGCGTCATGCAAGACCAGGGCGCTTTCCACCTCGGCGGTACCCATGCGATGGCCGGAGACATTCAGGACGTCATCCATGCGGCCGGTAATCCAGTAATAGCCATCGGCGTCGCGGCGGGCCCCGTCGCCGGTGAAATAGTAGCCGGGAAAGGTGGAGAAATAGGTCTCGGCGAAACGCTGATGATCGCCGTAGACCGTGCGCATCTGACTCGGCCAGGGATGGGTGATAACCAGTGCCCCTTCGGCTTCGCCTTCCAGCAGGTTGCCGTCGCTGTCGACGATACCTGGCTGGACACCAAAAAACGGTGTGGTCGCCGAACCGGGTTTGAGTGCGGTGGCGCCGGGCAGGGGAGTGATCAGATGGCCACCGGTTTCAGTCTGCCACCAGGTATCCACGATGGGACAGCGTTGTTCACCCACTACACGGTAATACCATTCCCAGGCCTCGGGGTTGATTGGCTCGCCCACGGTCCCCAGCAGTCGCAGGCTGGCGCGTGAGGTCTTTTTCACCGGTGCCTCGCCTTCCCGCATCAGCGCGCGAATTGCGGTCGGGGCGGTATAGAACACATTGACCTGGTGTTTGTCGACCACCTGCCAGAAGCGTGAGGCGTCCGGATAGTTTGGGACCCCTTCAAACACAATGGAGGTGGAGCCGATGGCCAGCGGACCATAGACCACGTAACTGTGGCCTGTCACCCAGCCGACATCGGCGGTACACCAGAAAATTTCCCCTTCCTGCAAATCGAAGGTGTATTTGGTGGTCATGGCTACGTACAGCAGGTAGCCCCCGGTGGTATGCAACACCCCCTTGGGTTTTCCGGTGGAGCCGGAGGTGTACAGAATGAACAGGGGATCCTCGGCATCCATCTCTTCCGGCGGACAGTCGCTGGAAGCCTCGGCCATCAGTTCGTGATACCAGACATCCCGTTCCGCATGCCAATCAACCTCGCCGCCGGTATGTTTGACCGTCAGTACGGTATGCACATTGGGGCAATGGGACACAGCCCGATCAGTATTGTGTTTGAGCGGGATTTTCTTGCCACCCCGCACCCCTTCATCCGTCGTGATCACGACACGGCAATCCGAGTCCAGGATGCGGTCCTTGAGGGACTCCGGGGAGAAACCACCAAACACGACGGAATGAATGGCACCGATGCGGGCGCAGGCCAGCATGGCATAGGTCGCTTCGGGGGTCATCGGCATGTAAATACAGACCCGATCCCCTTTCTTGACCCCCCGTGCCTTGAGAACATTCCCGAATCTGGAAACCTGTTCATGTAACTCGCGATACGTGATTTTGCTATCGGTGGCCGGGTCGTCACCTTCCCAGATGATGGCAATCTGATCACCGCGATCGGCCAGGTGGCGATCGATACAGTTGTAACTGACGTTGAGTTTGCCGCCCTCAAACCACTTGATATACAGATCGTTCTTGTCGTAACTCCAATCCAGTACCTTGTTCCAGGGCCTGGACCAGGTGACGAATTGTTCCGCCTGTTCAGCCCAGAAGCCTTCCGGATCTTCAACGGAACGCTGGTACATTTTCTGGTAGTGGTCTTGGTCGATATGCGCTTTGGCGGCAAACTCCGCGGGAACGGGATACAGTTTTGCGTCGGACATGAGAAGGACTCCTGCTGATTTTTAATATGTTGTTATCAGTGAATCGCGAAAGGTATTAACACCCCGGCGGTCGGTTCGTGTAAAACAGATTGGTTGGCTTTTTCTGTGTAGTGGGTGATGTGTCAATTTGACATTGCCCGCCGCTGCAGCCGAAAAAACGTTGCAACAGAAAAAATGCGGGTAATAAAACGGGAAACAGGCCGAGCCACAACCATTGCCAGCCCCCGCCGAATTCCTGCGGCTCGAGTAACCAGACGGTGACGGCCTCACCGGACAGATAAAACAGCACGGCAAACATCACCCAACTCAGGCGACGCCCCAGGGGGGTGGAAACAAGGCGTTGTAGCTCAAAAAGCATACTGGTTATTGTTCACAATCAGGCGGTCGGTCGCAACCGCAAAAAGTAAAATTCAGTGTTTGACGGGATCATACCCAAGTTGCTGATTATAAATATGATTTATAGTATCTTGAGGGGTGCTGAGCAAGGGTACCAGACAGGTAAAAATACCCGCGGCCATCAGGGCATCACCTCTGGCCGTATGCCGATCCCGCGTGTCAACGTGGCAGCATTCGGCCACTTCCTCAAGTGAATAATGACCGATACGGCCCGTATGAGAAGTAAATAACAGCATGGTGTCCAGCGTGGGGTTGCGTAACTGGCAACCGATCTGGTGTTTCAGGTAGCGGTTCAGGAAACGGATATCAAAATTGATGTGATGGCCGATAATGACCGCACTGCCAATGAATTCGGCAATCTCGGGTAAGACAATCTCGATAATCGGGCAGTCGGCCACATCTGCATCAGAGATGTGGTGGATCGCGGTTGACTCCGCGGGAATGGAGCGCCCGGGGTTGATGAGCTGCACATATTCCCGCCCGGTTGGCTGCAGCCCTTCATATTCCAGCATCGCAATCGAAACCATCTCATCCCCGGCATAAACATGGAAACCGGTTGTCTCGGTATCCAGTACCACAAAGCGACTGTCTGCAATGGGTTTTGCCAGAATATTTTTAGTATTTTGACGACGAAAGGTTTCACAGATTTTGGCCAGACGCGGATCCTCGGGCAGCGCATTTTTCCCCACCAGTTTCTGCAGACGGTTCAGGACATTTTTAACATTGTCAGATGGTGACATAATTATGGTTACTTATTGTTAAAAGGCACTTCGGCCGAACTGGCCCTGGAGTTGGTCCTGTAAGCGTTTGATCGCCCGCATCGAAACGCGCAGTACGGAACGGGTCTGCCACGGTAATAAATCCGGGGTAATAAACTTATCCGGTGTTTCTCCCTGTTCGACCTGTTCGATCTGATGCACGATCAACAGGTGGAGTAATTCATCAAATGCTGCCAGGATTGAATCAATCAGGTCTTTGTTAAGGGTACCGAGGTGCATCAGTGTCTTTAATCGCTCACGTGTATTGGTCTCCGTCAGGCCCGCATGCAAGGCGTAGATCCGGGCCGCATCGGCAATCAGCCGCAAGCCATTGCGCTTGATGTCAATCTTCCCCTTGTGTGCTTCATCCTCCATGGTCAACAGTTGATTGAAAAATCCCAGCGGTGGACGGCCTTCGGCGTCATCTTCAACCATGTAGCCAAGCAGGTTCTGGTTACCGTGCAGTTCTTTTAACAGGTGTTCCCGTAGTTTGCGGGTCAATAAATCATCGCCGTACAGTGTGGTGAAATCAAACACGATGTTCCCCCAACGCGCTGATTTGTTGTTCGGTTGGCGAACCATGTGACTGATTTGCTGGCGCCATTGTGACAACGTTTTATGAAACATGGGGTTGCGCGCCATAATATCGCCGGGACAGAGAATATAGCCGGTCTTGTCCAGATTGATATTGAGCTGGTCGGCAAAGGACTCAAACCAGTGCCTTTCTTCATCGTCCAGTTCACCGGGTTTGTCATCAATAATCAGGCCGTTATCCTGATCAGGGGTTAACAACATTTCACGTCGTCCCCCTGAACCCATGATCAGTAAACAATAGTTGCGCGGTGCCGGTCCCAATCCTTGTTGCATCAGGTTCTCCAGGGTCAATTCGACACACCGGCGTTGTATGGCAAGGTGAATTTCACTGACTTCCTGTACCGCCTGAATCGCATGATGATTACGCTCGTGGGCGTCACGCGCCATTTCATACATGGCATTATAAAAATTTCGCAATTCGCTGTAAGAATCCGCGTCGCCGATACGTTCGGTGATGACATTCTGATTTTTCAGGCGGGCTTTGAATAAGTCAGTTTGAGAAATGAGCCCGGTAGGCGTGCCTTCCTTGGTAACCACCAGGTATTTAATATGGTGACGCTGCAGCTTGTCTTCGGCATGCCAGAGCGGATCGATATAATTAATGCAAACCGGTGTTTCACATGCCGCTTCCGACACCAGCGTGTCCGGCAAAAACTGTTTATTGATTAACGAATCGCACAGACCGGCAAAGGTCAGCATACCGACCAGCTTGTTGCTTTGGTTGAATACCGCTAGGCTGCCGATTTTACGTTCCTGCATCATGTGGTAGGCATCACGAATTGTGGTCTGCGTATTGCATTGTGACAAGGGCGAGGTCATCACGCTATAAACCGGTTGTCCCATGACGCCGCTGACGGGATGACTGGTTGTGGTTCGTGCCCGGATACGTTTGCCAATAGTGTGATCAACCAGATTCGATAATGTGCTGTAGCGTTGCTCCAGTTCCCGGAATTGCGTTTCAGAAAAACGTAATACGGTGGCATTGCCACTGGCGATGGCCGTGGAAGTGTAGGGTGCCTTGTCCAGATAATTGGAGAGGCCGATAAATTCACCCGGCTGGATGGTGATAGTCTGGGCATGCTTGCGGCGCAATATGATACTGCCTTCGAGCAGGATATAAAGCTGATGTTGATAAGGAATACCGGCAGCAAACAGGGTTTCTCCCTCTTGCAGGGTAAGCCGCTGGCCATGTTCCAGAAGCGCGAGTGAGAGCTCGGGATCGACCCCGGTAAAGGTGCGGGTCTCGGCCAGACGCGCAATATCAGGCTGGGTGACCATGTCAGAATAATATCGTAGTTGATTCCGCTTTCTCAATTATAAACCGCCAATTGCTATACTTATAGCGTCCGAATGTCTCATGACGGGGCGTCACTGATGGGATGGATCTCTTTTCATTATAATGAAACCCCTGCTGATTGTGTGTTGGTGGCGGATACGGCGGGCCTGCTGGAAATCACTGAATTCCGGGTTTTTCAACTGGCTTTTGGGGAGTGGTATGGGCGTGAAATTCGGGATTATGAGGCAGAAGATTATTTTACCGCCTTCATGTATTTCGATCGGGTGCCCTTCTGGGTAAGACGCTTTTGTCACAAGATTCTGGAGCTTAATGAAACCGGTAAGTTGAATCCTCGTGACTTCGGGATTACACCGGCACGCTTTGAATATCGTTTATTGCGTTGGGCGGTGAGAGGCGTAACGCTGATGCTGGCGGTATTTATTATTTTATTGTTTCTGGCCAATGCCGCTGCAGACTTGATGCCTTTCCTCAAGGAGTGTTATTTTCCTCCCTGCTATTAGAAATATAAAAACAGGGCCGGGGAAATATGGTTGATATTATTTTTGTCATCGTGACAGGTGCGATTGCCTATCACGGGTTGACTTATCGCGATGAAGAAGGCCAGTCGGACGTTGGCCATTTATTGTTTGGTGCCATTGCCTTGCTGTTCTGTCTACGCACGCTTTTCGTGGATATCCTGGGACTGGTTTGAGCCGCTATTTTTTATAACTGCGTTGTTTCTCATCTTCCTCAGGGTTCCGCAGCACGCGTTCCGATTCCGGTTTGGCCAGTTCCTGTCGTAAATAGGCCGCTCGATCAGCAATAGTTGGCGGTTTTTCAGGTTGCAGACGCAGAAAACGGGTTAACCAGTTTGGACCTTCTACCATTTCCGCATCCAGTTCTACTGCCTTTTCATAATCAACAATAGCTTTTTGATATAGTCCCATTCGATCATGCAGGATGCCGCGATTGGCATAACTGGGGGCAAACCCGGGTTCCTCGTCAATGACTTCATTAAATAGCTCCAGTGCCTCCTGGTTCCTTCCCATTTGCATCAGGCTTCGCGCCTGGCCGCGCATCGCGGGCAACAGTTGCGGATCTTCCTGCAGTGCGGCTTCATAGTGCTCCAGCGCCTGCTGATAATAACCATCTTCAAAATAGCGGTTGGCCGCTTCATAGGCTTTCTCACCGGGGACCTGTTCCTGTAACAGCCCACCCCAGATCATCCAGCCCAGGAACACTGCGCCCAGCAGAAGGGCTGCCATTTTCAGTACTTTGTAAACGGGATCATCCATTTGTCGGCAGGCCTATCAGATTAAGGTTAAACAGGTAGGAAAACAGCAGACTGACAAAGATGCTGACAAACCGGGCCCGGGTCATTTGGCCTGCGAGTTCTGTTGCATCGAGTTCTCGATTCAGTTTACGTTGCATGCGACGCACACTGAGGACCCAGATGAGTTTGCTGATAGGGAAAAATAATAACGCCGCCAGGACGAGTACAGAGAGAAGAAAATACCACATACATATGAAACCAAAAATTAACGGGTTAATGAAAAAGGGAGGGCGTAGCCCTCCCTTTATGGATTGCCATTCAGGCAATTATGACGGTCTATCGACATCCAGGTGAATATCACCAATATCCTCATGCAAGGCTTCGATTTCCTTGTCCGGTACGGTGGACATACCCATCTTGTAAGCCAGGAACCACATCATGATGACACCCAGTGCCCACCACAGTAACTGCCAGGCCCAGATAGACGGGATCCCGAACATCCAGGTGGTGGCATCTGTCGGATTGCCGAAGATGGTGTTACCAATCACCGCCCCCGGACCGATACCGAAGAAGAACCATACCAGGGTAATGATCCAGGCGGTCGGAACCAGCTTTTTCTTGTCAGCCGGTAGACTGGCATGTTCACGCAGGTAGGTATGGTAAGTCATTCTGTGCTCGGTATCCGCCTTGTTCTGTGTCATGGCAGAAACAATGATGGCGATACCCAGGTTGAAGATGATACCCCAACCAGCGGAGTGAATGGTCCATGGCCAGCGACCCCAGGGCATGTATTTGGCACCGATACTTTCGGTCAGGGTAACGGCGATCAAGCCGGCAGCCAGACCAAGTACCACACCCTGACGGGTGAGCCAGGGGAAGTAGCACACCGACATCAAGGCTGGCCACATCTGGAAGCCGTACGCCACGGCCAGACCACCGAGCAGTACCAGGGCATCGGTAGCATGAGTCGCAACCATCAGGGCAGCCAGCACAATAATGGCAACGCCGATACGGCCCCACAGTTTCTGCTGGCCGTGCGACGCGTTCGGCATGATATACCGTTTCAGAATGTCACGTGTCAGCATCCCACCGGCGGTGGACATGTAAGCGGCACCGGTTGATTGCATCGCCGCCAGGGCACACACGGATAACAAACCCACCAGCCAGGGCGCGGCACCGGCCATCAGGTGAATGAGTTGTGGCACCAGCATGCCCTGCTTACCGGCCGATTCCATCAGATCCTTGCCTTGCAGGCCGGCACCCATGACGTTATTGACCATGTCCGGATGGGCTGCCATAAAGGCCGTGTCCGCGCCCAGGAAGTGAGACCCCAATCCCTGGAACGCAGTGAACACCATCAGGATAAAGCCGATTCCGAAAGAGGAAGCCCATACCTGTTGCGGGGCAAACGGTTTCGGATTGTGGTTGGAGAAGGCCCACATGGAAAACGCCGGGGCAGACTGAATACCCATCAGGGCAAACATGTAAGTCAGCACCATGATACCGGTCCAGGCACCCCCCACCGGGTTTTCAACCCCGAGCCCGGCAACAAATTGAATCACGCCGGGAATGGCAATGTAGTGGCTGTAACCTTCGGCGGTCTTCTTCGGGTCGAATTGTGCCAGTGTACCCAGCAGTTCTGCCCAGGTCTTGCCTTCCGGCAGCATGTTATAGGCAATGATCCCGATGGCAATGATACCCAACGCCAGCAGAATGGCCTGCATGGTGTCTACATAGGCCACCGCACGCAAACCACCCGAGGCCACGTATATCAGCACCACGGCGGATAACATCCACATACCGGCTTCAACACCCAACGCACCATCAGTCAGCACGTTAAACAGAAAACCGGAGGCACGCAATTGCAGACCCAGATAGGGAATCGAGAATATCAGCGCGACCAGTACCACCAGCAGACGAATCGCATCCGACTTGAAGTAGGCGGATAGCATTTCACCCGGGGTCACAAAACCAAAACGCTTGCCCAGGATCCATTGCCGCTTGAGGAAAAGTACGCCGGTAAATGGAATGGTAATGGCATAAAACGATGCATACGCATATTGAAAACCATCACGATAGAGCAGGCCCGGGTGACCCATGAAAGTCCAGCCTGAAAAGGACGTCGCGGTTGCGGCTAGTACAAAAACCCACAGCGAAATGCTGCGCCCGGCAATAAAATAATCGGAAGCGGTTTTTGCTGACATTGCACCCTTGATACCCCAGAAGATGCAATAGCCCCAATACAACGCGACGAATATGAACAACCAAATCATCTTTGCATCCATATTTCGCAACCTCTCTTGTCTTGTTGTTATAGTCGCCGAGGGTGAAGAACTCCCCTCTGAAGAACGACACTGTTTATTGGGAAAGATAATCGGTACTAATGATTAAACAAATTTAGAACAATAACAACATGCATACAGCAAAAAGAGTAAATTAGACTAAATATAAGAATATCGATAATTACTGAATGCAAATTTGCCAAGCATACTTCGCGCCATCCTGCGCTTAGTCATAAAAATATAAAGGATGATGTACTGATTGTTTAAGAATTAGTCAAAAAAGTGTGGTTTGGTTATGCGCAACCTCGCTTGATACCCACCATGTGAATGCTGGCAATAGTGTGCAGAGTGCATGATGCATACAAGGTATGTGATTAACATGATGTGTGTAAGGACTTTATACAGAGGAATGGTGTCAGTTTAATCGTCAGGTAGCAAAGTAAACCCGCTTAACGTGAATGATTAAGCATTCACAATGATTTTTATTAATTTAACGAGCAAACAATTTTTGCCACCAGCGACGCCGATTGCCGGGTGGTGGTAACGCGGCTTCAAGATCAATCGGTTTTTGTAGTGACAGGATCCAGCCCGGTAACGGGGGATTATCACTGAAACCGCAAACAACGCCGAGATTGTTGGGATCATAAATTTTAATAAATGTCGGCGTCTGGCGATTGTCGACATAAACGATGCCGCAATAATCTTCTTTATGTTCGGAGCGAAGCAATTCATGAATCGCTGTCAAAAAGGTATCCAGTTGTTCGGTGGTACTGGGTGCGGCAGGGGGTGTTTCCCCAATGGCATAGACATACCATTGTGTAGTGGTTTGTTGACGCAAGTTTGCCCATAACTCATCCAGTTGCGGCCAACGCAAAATACCGCTGAAGGCGCCACGATAAGTTTGGATAAAGGGATCAAGCGCAGTCATGATGTTACCTGGTTACCTGTATGTTTGGTACGAGAAAACTTAACCATGATTACACGTCAGCAGCAATATCGATTTTGATTGTTGCGCAACGAGGTACTGTATTGAGTTGCCAGCGTGGAATCGCCCAGCCGAGCAGTTCCTCTACACTGGTATGTCGTAATTCAGTGGGGGGTCGTTGACCCAGAAAGTCGAGGGCCCGCCACAGATTCTGTACTGCCAGGTTGTCCTGCAATGCAGGGGCCAGGGTTTGCTTGCTCAGTTTCTCCCCGCTTGCGGCATCGATAGCAACGGGTAAATGCGTATAGCGGGGCGGGATAAAATCCAGCAGTTGTTGAATGAAAATCTGCCGCGGGGTGGAAGCCAGTAGATCATTGCCCCGCACCACCTCGGTCATACCCTGTTCGGCATCATCGAGGGCCACTGCCAGTTGATAGGAATACAGCCCGTCGCTGCGCTGTAACACAAAATCACCGCTGTCCTTTTCCAGGTCGACCTGCTGTGTCCCCTGAAGCGTGTCCGCAAACTGAATGTGACTGTCCTGCGTATTGACGCGTCGGGCATATGGGCTGCGGCCGGGAACGGCTTTATTGCGGCACGTGCCCGGATAAATCAGCGGTCCACCCTTATGCCCGGCAGCATTGGCAATCTGTTGGCGACTGCACTGGCAGGCATACAGGCGTCCCATACGCCGGATGTCTTCCAACGCGGCAGCATAACGTTCCTGACGATCAGATTGATATTGCACTTCCCCGTCCCAGGTGAGTCCATGGGCCTCCAGGCTATAGAGGATGGCATCGATCGCCCCGGCAGCCTCGCGGGGAGGATCAATATTCTCGATACGGACCCACCATTCACCATGCTGATTCCTGGCTTGCAAAAAACTGCCCAGCGCCGCGATAAGCGATCCAAAATGTAATGGCCCCGTCGGTGAGGGGGCAAAGCGGCCGCGGTATACGGGTGATGTTGGCATAACTATCTCTATGGCAGCTACCGGTATGACACGAAATGGTTTCGGGTTTGCTAAATATTGGCAGAAACCTGCGTGCATACAGGATTCAACCGGTTTATTCACTCTCCATATATTACTGGTACTGGAGGCTGACAATCCGGACGCCCGATGGGCGGATGACTCACGCCGCAGTGAAGGGTAATAAAAAAAGGAGGCGGTGGCCTCCTTATATATATCTTAGAACCGGTTCAGGCCCGGGTTTTTTCCCGGATTTCGTCCAGGCTTTTGCAATCGATACAGAGGGTGGCCGTAGGACGGGCTTCAAGACGGCGGATCCCGATTTCGACCCCGCACTGTTCACAATAGCCGTATTCACCGGAATCGAGATCGTTGAGCGATTCCTCGATCTTCTTGATCAGTTTGCGTTCGCGGTCCCGGGTGCGCAGTTCCATGGCAAACTCGGATTCCTGTGATGCGCGATCATTGGGATCCGGGAAATTCGCCGCTTCATCCTGCATATGGTGGACGGTGCGATCCACTTCTTCCATTAACTCTTTCTTCCAGGTGAGCAGAATAGCCCGGAAGTGCGCTTCCTGGGCTTCATTCATATATTCCTCACCCTTTTTCATTTCATATGGGGTGTAGGCTTTGAATTCCTGACCGGCCGTTGATTTACGCGCCGCGCTCTTTTTCTTCTTGGCAGCCGGTTTCTTTTTCGCAGCGGTTTTTTTCTTGGCCGCGGGTTTCTTTTTCGCGGTCTTTTTCTTCGCTACAGTTTTCTTTTTGGCCGCGGGTTTCTTTTTGGCGACGGGCTTTTTCTTGGCGGTCGTCTTTTTCTTGGCCGCGGGTTTCTTTTTCGCGGTCTTCTTCTTGCTAGCGGTTTTCTTCTTCGCAGGCATCAAATCATTCCTTGGTGAAAAAATAACGCGCTTTAATACCAGAATCCCACTGAGGACGCAATAAATCGCCGGTTTTTTTTGCCCCGCTGCGGGGTGAAATCAATCGGCTATCGTGTTAACTACTTGATTAAAAGTAATAAAATACCCCGGAACAGCACCAATGGGAGAACAGACGATTTCTGCCACATTGTGGCACCGGAAAATTGGGCATGCGCACGCGGCTGGGGTAACCTGCGCATCATTTTTTGATATTTGGAGACAGGAATTTGTGATGAATAATAGCGGTTTACAGGCCTTGTTGTTCGATGTGGATGGCACCCTGGCGGATACCGAGCGGGATGGGCATCGGGTTGCCTTTAATCTGGCGTTTCGGGACGCCGGGCTGGACTGGGAGTGGGATGTCGCACTGTATGGAAAATTACTCAGCGTAACCGGCGGCAAGGAGCGGATCCGGTTTTACCTGGAGAACGTCAACCGCGAATTCGCTGCCCCGGCGGATTTGAACGACTTTATCGCCGGCCTGCACCAGGCCAAAACGGACCATTACACCCGCTTGCTAGCCGAAGGCCGGATTCCCTTGCGCCCGGGCGTGGAGCGGTTGTTACAAGAGGCCCGGGAAGCGGGATTGCGCCTGGCGATTGCAACCACCACCACCCCGGCCAATGTTGAGGCTTTACTGGTGCATACCGTTGGCCCGGAATCACTCGGCTGGTTCGACGTCATTGCCGCGGGGGACATTGTGCCCGCCAAAAAGCCCGCTCCGGATATCTACCTCTATGCGCTGCAGGCAATGGCACTCGAGGCGGTGTCCTGTCTCGCCTTTGAGGATTCGATCAACGGCATTCGCGCCTCCCGCGGGGCGCAGCTGAAAACCATCATCACCATCAATGATTACACCCGGGATGATGATTTCAGTGAGGCCACGCTGGTACTGGACACCTTTGGTGAACCTGATGCTCCCTGTCATGTGCTGGCAGGTGATGCGCACACCCTGAACGGTACCGCCTACCTGAATGTGGCGGCGCTGCGGCGCCTGCATCAGGATGGCTGACATACCGGCATTTCCGCGCGCTGAGCGCATGCGGGAGATCCAGCCGTTTCGGGTCATGGAACTCCTGGCCCGGGCCCGGCGTCTGGAAGCGGCGGGCCGCGATATCGTTCACATGGAGATCGGGGAACCGGATTTCCCCACGCCGGAACCGGTGCTCCGGGCTGTCCGCCAGGCAATCGCGGAGGGTGATGTACATTACACCCCCGCTACCGGTCTGCCGGCGTTACGGGAAGCGATTGCCGGTTTTTATCTGCATCACTATGGTTTGTTGGTGGATCCGGGCCGGATTGTGGTGACGCCCGGGGCGTCCGGGGCCCTGTTACTGGTTCTGGGCAGTCTGCTGAATCCGGGGCAGAGTGTGTTGATGGCGGATCCTGGCTATCCCTGCAATCGGAATTTTGTGCGTTTTCTGGAAGGGCAGAGCGATACCATCCCGGTAACCGCAGCCAGTGGCTATCAGTTGACAGCACAGCAGGTGGCCAGCCATTGGGATACCAGTACCGTAGCCGTGCTGGTGGCCTCGCCCAGCAATCCCACCGGGACGGTGATACCGGCCCAGGAACTGCAGGCGATCGGTCAAATTGCCGCGGAGCGGGGAGGACGCCTGATTGTGGATGAGATTTATCATGGCCTCATTTATGAAGGCGAGGCCGAGACCGTACTGGTCCAGAATGACGAGGCCTTTGTGATCAACAGCTTTTCCAAGTACTTCGGTCTGACCGGCTGGCGCATCGGTTGGGCGGTTGCGCCGGCAGAAACCGTCGCGGATCTGGATAAACTGGCCCAAAATCTGTTTCTGGCTGCCCCGACCCCGGCGCAGCATGCCGCGCTGGCGGCCTTTCAACCCGAGACGCTGGGTATTCTGGAACAACGCCGTGAGGTCTTTCGCCAGCGGCGGGATTTTTTGTTACAGGCTCTGCGGGAACTGGGCTTTACGATTCCGGTCACGCCGCAAGGCGCCTTTTACCTGTATGCCAATTGTGAGCGATTTACGGCGGACAGTCTGGCATTTGCCGAGACACTGCTGGAACAGGCAGGTGTGGCCGTGACTCCCGGTCTGGATTTCGGCAGCAACCAGCCGGAAAAACATCTGCGCTTTGCCTACACTACCTCGCTGGATCGCTTGCAGGAAGGGGTGGAACGTCTGCGGGCCTTTGTCCGCGAGATTTAAAATCTTATTCGCCTCAGGCCCGCGTGCTTTGGGGCTGGGGGGACCACTACGCGTCGGGTAGTTTGTTGCGCTCGTGCATGCTGAGGTCCTCGACGGGCACCTGTTCTACCCGCAGGGCAGTGGCCCCGGCGACGGCGACCGGCATCACCAGAAAGTTAAACAGCGGGATCAGGGTCGCCAGCATGACCGCCCCGCCAAAACCGAGGGAGAGCATGCGTTGTTCGCGAATCTTGCGTCGAATGGCCGGGAAGGTCAGACCATAATTGCCCAGCGGGTAGTCCAGGTATTCCAGGCTCAGCATCCAGGCGCCGAATACGGCCCACAACACGGGCGACAACAAATTAATCCCGGGAATGAAATTCACGATGAGCAGGGGAATGGCCCAGAGCAGGTAATAGAGAATCTTCTTCAGTTCACCCAGCACGGCTTCGATTACCTCTTGCCAGAGTGATTTGCCGGTGTCGGGCAGGGCCTGACCGGTAAGGTATTTTTCTACGGCAGCGGCCAGAAAACTGTTAAAGGGCGATCCCACCAGGTTGGCGAGGATGGAAAAGCCAAAAAACAGCACAATAAAGGCCATCAGGCCAAAAATCAGCCACAGCAACCAGGTCAGCCAGAGGAGCCAGTCCGGCAGGGTGGGCGTCATCCAGTCGATAAAACCACCAAACTGATCTGCCGAGAGCCAGATCAGCCCGGCAAAGATCAGGATATTGATCAGCAGCGGGACGATGACAAACCGCCGGACCCCCGGTTTGTTGAGCAGCGACAATCCCCTGAAGAAATAGCCGGCGCCAGTTACGGGATTGCTCATCATACGGGACTCCTTGTTGTCATTGCTTGTCGGGCCAGTCGCGCCGAACCAAATGCCGCTTCGCTGTGATCGGCGGGTATCAGGGGTACATTTAACAACCTGGCGCGGATTTGTGTCCAGGCGGAATTCCGTGCCCCGCCGCCGGTCGTGCGGATGCTGTGCGGCCAGGGCGCGCCGCAAGCCTTCAAACGCTGATAACCCAGTCGTTCAATATGTGCGATGCCTTCCAGCATTCCCTGAAAAAACTGCCAGTCAGCCTGCGGCCGGGGGGTGAGGCGGGGCAGCAGCTCGGGATCATTGCTGGGAAAGCGTTCCCCCGGTGTCAGCAGGGGGTAATAGTCCAGGCCGGTCGGCTTGTCCGGTTGCACACTGGCTTCCATCTCGGCCATGGCTGGGTCACTGAAATAATGGTGTAAAACGGCGCCACCACTGTTGGATGCCCCACCGACCAGCCAGTGTGGCCCCAGTGGCTGACTGTAGATGCCGTAGTGCATGGCCGTGACCGGCCTGGGAGCAATGACTTTCAATACCAGGGTGGAACCCAGGGCGGTGACGGCCTCCCCGATCTTGCCGGCACCGGTGGCGATGAATGAGGCCGTGCTGTCGGTGGTGCCGGCGATGATTTGCGCCCGGGGAGAGAGACCGAACCGCTCGGCGACAGCCGGATCAATGGGTCTGATCGGGGCGCCCTGGGGATACACATCAGGCAACCAGTCGGCCAGCGGTGACAGCTGCTGCAGCCAGTCCGGCCATCGCCGATGGAATGCATCATAACCGGTCTTCAGGCAGTTATTGGGATCGCTGAAACCGAAGCTTCCCGCCACTTTGCCGGCTACCCAATCGGCCTGGTGGAGGGCATGGCGGGCTTGCGCTGCGAACGGTTGTTTGCCCAGCCATAACAGCTTTGCCAGGCCGGAAGTCGGGCTCTGTACCGGGCTATCGGCGGGGGCCAGCTTCCGTAAGGTGGCGAACTGATCGCTGGCCCTGGCATCGTTGTACATCAGCGCGGGGTGCAAGGGCTGGCCCAGCGCATCGGTGAGGAGTACCGTCCCGGAAGTCCCGTCCACAGCGATGGCCTGCACCGCAACCAGGGGGATTTGTTGCCGCAGTGCCTCCATGACAGTGATCACTCCCTGCCACCAGAGTCCGGGATCCTGTTCGACGCGTGTGCCCTGTTGCTTTGCTGGCGGCAGGCGAGTCCGTGCACTGGCAATGATCCGCTCGTGTGCATCGATTACCATCGCACGAATGCCCGAGGTGCCGAGATCAATCCCCAGAAACAGGGGCGAGTTGCCAGGATCAAGTTTCGAGGCCGTCATTCTGGAAACCTCGTTACCTGTCCCTCCATCTCAACGTCAGGGTAAGTGGACCGTTTCGGGCGCCTGCCAGCTTGGCTGACGATGCTCGGCGACGACCGTGGTATAGATCCCGCCGCGCACATTGAACCTGGCGGTCAGGCGCATAAAGCGTGGTGAAGTGGCGGCCACCAGATCGTCCAGAATCGTATTGGTCACCTTTTCATGGAATGCGCCTTCCTCCCGGTAAGCCCAGACGTATAACTTGAGCGACTTCAGTTCCACACAGTGCTGATCGGGGACGTATTCCAGATACAGGGTGGCGAAATCCGGCTGGCCGGTTTTGGGACACAGGCAGGTGAACTCGGGGATCTCGATACGAATGGTGTAATCCCGCTCCGGCATGGGATTATCAAAGGTTTCGAGCTGTTTGGACGGTTGTGTTGGCATGGCGCGCACTATACCGGACTTCGTCCGGAGTAGCGAGGGACGAGGGCCGAGGAACAACGAGGCTGTACCTCAGTTTATTTGGGTAACTGTCGAGCTATCATGTCCATACCTTCATCCGCTCAGAATAAAAGCAAAGAATATCCCGCCAGATGAACTAAAAGTCATTACCCCTTTCCGCGTCACTCGTCCCTCGCTGCCTGGCACTAATTTTTCGTTGTCAATCTTGTCACTGGCTAGGGGTTTCTGTATCTTGCGTCGATGCGTTTGAGTAAGTTGAAACTAGCCGGATTCAAATCCTTCGTCGATCCCACTACTGTTCCGCTGCCAAGTAATCTGATAGGCATTGTGGGACCCAATGGTTGTGGCAAGTCCAACATCATCGATGCGGTACGCTGGGTGATGGGAGAATCCTCCGCCAAACATCTGCGTGGTGATTCCATGGCGGATGTCATTTTTAATGGGTCTTCCGCACGTAAACCCGTGGGGCAGGCGACGATTGAACTGGTGTTTGATAACAGTGAAGGCAGTCTCGGCGGGCAATACGCCAATTACAATGAAATATCCATCAAACGCACGGTGACCCGTGACGGCCAGTCGGTCTATCACCTCAACGGGACGCGTTGTCGGCGCCGGGATATCACCGATATTTTCCTTGGCACCGGTCTGGGGCCCCGCAGTTATTCCATCATCGAGCAGGGCACTATTTCCCGCATTATCGAAGCCAGACCCGAAGAATTGCGCATGTTTCTGGAAGAAGCGGCCGGGATCTCCAGGTACAAGGAGCGGCGGCGTGAGACCGAGAACCGCATTCGTCACACGCGTGAGAACCTGGATCGACTGACTGATCTGCGGGATGAACTGGAGAAACAACTGGCGCGCCTGAAACGGCAGGCCCGTACCGCGGAGCGTTACAAGATCCTGAAAGCGGAAGAACGTCTGGTCAAGGCCCAGCTGCAGGCCTTGCGCTGGTCCGTCCTGAATGAACAGGCCAGTGCCGCCGAAAGCCGGTTACGGGAACAGGAAACGGGATTACAGGGCGCCATTGCCAAACAACGTGCGGTGGAAGCGGAGATCGAAAAACAACGCGCCCTCCAGGCGGATGCCAGCGATAGCCACAACACGGTGCAGAGTCGTTTTTACAGTGTTGGCGCGGACATCGCCCGACTGGAGCAATCAATCCAGCATGCCCGGGAGCGACGGACCCAACAACAACAGGATCTGGCCCAGCTGGAAAAAGACGCCCAGGAAACCACCCAGCACCTGGAGTCGGATCAACAACGCATTCAGGGTCTGGAAACGCAACTCGCTGCCCTGACCCCGGATTATGAGAATGCGGAACAACTGCAACAAGCTGCCAGCGAATCACGCACCCAGGCCGAAACGGCCATGCAGGAGTGGCAAGCAGAATGGGATGCCTTTAATCAGCAAGCCACGGAACCGGCGCGGCAGGCGGATGTGGAACGCACCCGCATTGTGCATCTGGAGCAACGTCTGACCCAGTTACAGGAACGCAGTGAAAAATTACAACAGGAACTGAGCGAACAGTCCGTCCAGGCCGTGGAACAGGATATCGCGGAGTTGCAGCAGAAACTGGGCGAAACGGAAACGGCGGTCCAGCAGAGCCAGCAGGTGCTGCAACAGCATCAGCAGCAGATCAGTGAATTGCGCGAGGTGACGCATCAACGCGGCCAACAGCTGGACGAGACCCGGCGTCAATTGCAGGATCTGCGCGGTCGCAGCGCCTCACTGGAAGCCTTGCAACAGGCCGCCCTGGGTAAAGAACAGGGTGCGGTCAGCCAATGGTTAAGTGGTCAACATCTGCAGGATGCCCCCCGACTGGCGGAGGAACTGCAGGTCGAAGCCGGCTGGGAACGGGCGGCCGAATGTGTGTTGGGCGGCCATCTTGAAGCCGTGTGTGTGGCAGGCGTGGATCCCCTGGCGGAAGTGCTGGGTGGCTTTGAAGAAGGGACCCTGACGTTATTCGATACCCAGACTTCAGCCGGTGCGGCCGAGGCAGACAAGAGCGATACCTTGTTGGCGAAAATTCGTGCTCCCTGGTCGTTAAATGCCTTGCTGGCGGGTGTCTATGTTGCCGAGGATCTGTCCACGGCATTGGCTATGCGCGGTCGGCTGGCACCCCATGAATCGGTGATTTGCCGGGACGGCATCTGGCTGGGGAATGGCTGGTTACGGGTTGTGCGTGATACCGATGCCAAGGCCGGGATCTTGCAGCGGGAGCAGGACCTCAAGTCCCTGGCCGTGGAGATGTCGCAACTCAGCGAACAAGTCCGCGTGTTGCAGGAGCAGCTGGAAAGTGAGCGCAATCAGTTGCATGAACTGGAACTGGAACGCGATAGCGTGCAGGCCAGTTTCAATCAGGCCAACCGGGCGCACGCCGAACAGCAATCGCGCCTGAACGCACGTCGGGCCCAGCTGGAGCAGGCACAGGCGCGACAGAGCAAGCTGGAAACCGAATTGCATGAACTGCGCGGCCAGATGGAAGCCGATCAACAGGCCTTGCAGGCGGCGCGGGGTACCCTCGAGTCCGCCCTGGAACAAATGGGTGACCTGGAGCAGCAGCGGGAAGAATTAATGCGTCGCCGGGATGCACAACGAGAAGTCCTGGAAGTGGCGCGGGGACGGGCCCAGGAAGCCCGTAACCAGGCGCATGAAATCAAACTCAAGTATGAAACCCTCAATACCGAACTCAATTCCACTCGCCAGGCGATGATGCGGTTGAACACGCAACTGGAACAGGTCAGCAGTCGACGGAGTGAACTGCAAAAAGCCCTCGATGAGAGTGAGGCGCCACTGGCAGAGATGAGCCAGGAGCTTGAGACCCTGCTGGAGCAACGCGTGAGTGTGGAAGCGGAACTGACGGAAGCGCGTAAACAACTGGAATCCATTGAACATGAACTGCGACAACTGGAAGAGTCGCGCGGTGAAGCGGAACAGGCCGTACAGGAGGTGCGCAGCCAGTTGGAACAAATCCGGATTAACCAGCAGGAAGTGAAAGTTCGCCGCCAGACACTGGAAGAACAGATCGGGGAGTCCGGTTTTGAACTGCAGCCATTACTGGCAGAGATGCCGGAAGAGGCCAATGAAACCGATTGGCACAGCCGGGTGGAAGATCTGGAACAGAAGATCAATCGGCTCGGGCCCATCAATCTCGCGGCCATCGAGGAATTTGAGCAGCAATCAGAACGCAAGGAATATCTGGATGCCCAGAACGAGGATCTGACACAGGCACTGCAGACCCTGGAAAATGCCATCCACAAGATTGATCGGGAAACTCGCACCCGTTTCAAGGAAACCTATGACAAGGTGAACAGTGGCCTGAAAGATCTGTTCCCGCGGTTGTTCGGCGGTGGTCACGCCTATCTGGAAATGACGGGTGATGAATTGCTGGATACCGGGGTGACGGTAATGGCACGGCCGCCGGGTAAGCGTAACAGCACCATTCATCTGTTGTCCGGCGGTGAGAAAGCCCTGACCGCCGTTGCCCTGGTGTTTGCGATCTTTGAACTCAATCCAGCGCCGTTTTGTATGCTGGACGAAGTGGATGCGCCGCTTGATGATGCTAACGTCGGGCGCTATTGCACGATGCTTAAAGAAATGTCGGAGCGCACCCAGTTTATCTTTATCACTCATAACAAGGTGACCATGGAAGTGGCTCAACACATGACCGGTGTCACCATGCATGAACCCGGGGTGTCGCGCCTGGTGGCGGTCGATATTGATGAAGCAGTGCAACTGGCGGCGGTATAATCACGTCTGCTAACGATTGATAATAATTCATGCTGAGCCTCAGTAACCGTGCCAGCAATACCATCCATCTCCGTGGAGAACGGGCAGTATGGATACACTTCGTTTAATCCTGTTAATCCTTGGTGCCTTATTGATCGGCGCGATGCTGTTGTATTACTGGATTAGCTTTGAAAAAAAACCGAAATTTCCACATCTGTTTGACTGGTTGAAATTTCCGCGTTCGACCGATACGGATGAGGTGTTGGCCGCTCCGCTACCCCAATCCTATGAGAATGATCCCGATGCGGACGATATTGCCGCGTTGTCGGGTTTGAGTCTGCCGGTCACTGAGCCAGAAGTGGATGTCGATGCGCTCGGTCCCATGTCCGCTTTGACGGACGAGCCTGGCGCAAGCGGAGAGACATTTGTTGTCGCCTTGAATGTCATGGCCAGGGAAGGGGAACATTTTCAGGGCGCGACTGTTCTGCAGGCCTTGCGGGACCAGGGATTTGTATTTGGTGACATGAATCTGTTTCATGTCTATCCGGATCCAGCCGGCGTGGGAACACCGCTTTGTAGCCTGGCGAATACGATTGAGCCTGGCACCTTTGATATTGAGCAAATGGCGGACCTGGAGACACCGGGATTGTTGCTGTTCACGCAATTACCCGGACCACTGGATGGTAAACATGCTTTTGAACGGCTGTTGGAGTTGGGACGGGGACTGACCGAACAACTGGATGGTGTCTTGTGTGATGAATCACGCAGTGTGTTAACGTTGCAGACTATTGGCCATATCCAGGAAAAAATAGACGCCTTCTACTTTAAACAGAAAATGGCGTCACAAAACCAACGTCATCATTAACCCATTATTGTCCCATGTCTGTGCCAGCCGAAACTCGCCAGCGTATTGAAAAGCTGCGTCAAGAAATTAATTACCATAATTACCGTTATTACGTCCTGGATGATCCGGAAATTACCGATGCTGAATTTGATCGGTTAATGCGCGAACTCGAACAACTGGAAGCAAAATATCCGGAGCTGATCACCACCGATTCCCCGACCCAGCGTGTGGGAGCGGAGCCGCTGAAGCAATTTGCAGAAGTACGGCATGAAATTCCGATGTTGTCACTGGCAAACGCCTTTTCCGACGGGGAAGTCGACGATTTTGATCGGCGGGGACGGGAACGGCTCGACGTGGATCAGCTGGAATATTGTGTTGAACCCAAACTCGATGGCCTGGCGATCAGCTTACTCTACGAGGACGGTGTCCTGAGTCGTGGTGCGACCCGGGGTGATGGTACCACCGGGGAAGACGTGACCCTGAATGTCAGGACCATTGATGCGATTCCCCTGTGCTTGCTTGGCAATGCGTATCCACCCTTGCTGGAAGTGCGCGGGGAAGTCATCATGACCCGGGCTGGTTTTGAAGCATTGAACGAACAACAACGGAAGAATGATGCCAAGTTGTTTGCCAATCCACGCAATGCCGCTGCCGGCAGTCTGCGGCAACTGGACCCCCGTATCACTGCGACCCGTCCCCTGTCATTTTTTAGTTATGGTATTGGCCTGGTCAGTGAGTCAACCTTGCCGCAACGGCATAGTGAAATCATGCAGCAGCTCAAGAACTGGGGGTTGCCGATAAATCCGGAAAGCCGGGTTGTTAAAGGAGTGAAAGGCTGCCTTGAATACTATCGCCAGATGCTGGAGAAGCGGGACAGTTTGCCCTATGACATCGATGGCGTGGTTTACAAAGTTGATCCTGTCGAACAGCAACAGGAACTCGGTTTTATCTCGCGTGCGCCACGCTGGGCCCTGGCGCACAAGTTTCCGGCCCAGGAAGAGATGACCACCTTGCTGGCGATTGATGTGCAGGTGGGACGCACCGGTGCGCTGACACCGGTTGCCCGGCTCGAGCCGGTGCATGTCGGCGGAGTAACGGTCAGTAATGCCACCCTGCACAATCAGGATGAAATTGATCGGCTGGATGCGCGCATCGGGGATACTGTCATCGTGCGGCGGGCGGGGGATGTGATCCCGCAGGTCGTCGGGGTAGTCTTGAGCCGCCGCCAGGGTCGACCGCGTCGCTATCATTTGCCTGAACAATGCCCGGTATGCGGTTCACCGACCATGCGGTTGCCGGGTGAAGCGGCAACCTATTGCACCGGTGGGTTGTATTGTGCCGCGCAACGTAAACAGGCCATCAAGCACTTTGTATCGCGCCGCGCCATGGATATCGATGGTCTGGGCGATAAACTGGTGGACCAACTGGTGGACCAAGGTCTGGTGCAGGATGTGGCCGATGTCTATCAACTGAGTGTTGAGCAGGTGGCGAGCCTGGAGCGTATGGCACAGAAATCAGCCACCAATCTGACCAAGGCGATCGAAAAGAGTCGTGAGACGACCCTCGCACGGTTTCTGTACGCGCTTGGTATTCACGACGTTGGAGAAACAACCGCCCATACTTTGGCCACGCATTTTGGGACTCTGCAAGCCATCATGCAGGCAGATGAAACTACGCTTATGGCCGTGCCCGATGTCGGCCCGGTTGTTGCCAAAAGTATCATCGAGTTTTTCAAAGAAAAACATAATCAGGATGTGATCAGGAAATTAACCAGGGTTATCTCCTGGCCTGAAGTCAAGGTTAAACCTGCCGGAGAATTACCTCTCAAGGGGAAGACGTTTGTGTTGACGGGGACCTTGAGTGAGATGACCCGTGATGAAGCCAAAGCTGCCCTGCAGGCACTGGGTGCCAAGGTAACCGGAAGTGTGTCAAAAAATACTGATTACGTGGTGGTCGGTGAAAACCCCGGTTCCAAGGCGGAAAAGGCGGAATCACTGGGTATTGAAATGCTGGATGAACAAGCACTGCAGAAACTGTTAAAACAAGATTGAAGTGATTAAACAGGAATTAATTAAAACCAAATGGAGACGATATGTCAGCCAAACTTAAAATAACTCCGATAATTATTGTGTTACTTGTAACTACGCTATTATTGGGCGCCTGCGGATGGAATCCGAACAAGCCCGACCAGGAACGCCAGGAAGCGCAGCAAACCATCGCGGCGTTCAAGAAGAAAGATCCCGGCATCCAGACTTTCTTTAATGATGCCTACGGCTATGCCGTATTCCCATCAGTTGGCAAAGGCGGATGGGTGATCGGCGGTGCCTATGGCACCGGGAAGGTATTTCGTCAGGGACAGATAATCGGTTCAACTTCTATCGTGCAGGGCACGATCGGTTTCCAACTGGGTGGTCAGGTTTACAGCGAGATTGTGTTTTTCAAAAACAAACAGGCTTTTGACCGCTTCAAGAGCGGACGGCTGGAGTTTGATGCTCAGGTCTCGGCCATTGCGGTAACCCTTGGCGCAGCTGCCAAGGCGGCCTATGAAGATGGTATCGCCGTATTTGTGATGCCCAAAGGCGGGCTGATGTATGAAGCTTCGGTGGGTGGACAGAGTTTTACTTTTACTCCGGAATAACGAATCCGTGATATGACCTTTCGCCGGGAATCTGGTGAAAGGAGATAAAAAAGGGATACCAATGAAAGGTATCCCTTTTGTTTGTTATTTGATTTCGACTTTGGCTTTTTTACGCAGATTTTCGATGTAGCCGTTAATCTGCTGACCACGCATCATGTTGGCCAACTGCGGTTTGACATCCTCAAACTTGGGTGGCGTAGCTTTGCGGGTGTCTTCCAGCAAAATGACATGCCAGCCAAACTGGGTCTGTACCGGTGTCTTGGAGTAAGTACCCTTTTTCATCTGGGCCAGGGCCTGGGCGAAGGGCGGTACCATCTGGCCGGCTTTAAACCAACCCAGATCACCACCATCCGGTCCGGTCGGACCCGTTGATTTGGCTTTGGCGACATCACTGAACACGGCGCCACCATCGAGTTCCTTGATTACCGCTTTGGCGTCATCTTCGGTTTTCAGCAGGATATGACTGGCTTTGTATTCGGTAACGTCTGCCTTGGCAATTTTTTCGTCGTATTCCTTTTTCAGCGTTTCATCGGTGATTTTCATGTCACTGGCGATTTTGCCAACATTGGCCTGAATCATGGTATTCATCCGGAGTTGTTCCAGCGCGAAAGCAACTTCCGGATCCTTGTCCAGTTTTTTCTTCACCGCATCCTGATACAACAATTCACGATTAACGAGTTCATTAATCACCAGTTGACGGTTACCTGCGAGATTGGCGTTGGGCCGTTCTGCCTGTAATTGGCGTAAATAGAATTCATAGGTCTTGAGGCTGATCGGTTTGCCATTCACAACGGCAACCGGTTCATCGGCTGCGAATCCGGTGAGAGGCAGCATCGTGGCAGCGAGCAGGCTGGCGAGAGTGATTCCATAAAGGCGCGTACGCATAATCAATTCCTTGGTTGGTTTAGTGATATTTACAGTTCAGGGTAAGACTTTTTTAAAGGGTTTAATACTGACCCGGGCATAAACACCGGCAGCGACATAGGGATCGGCATCAGCCCAGGCTTGGGCAGCTTGCTGTGATTCGAACTCGGCCACGATCAATGAACCGGTAAAACCGGCTGGCCCGGGATCTTCACTATCAATGGCAGGATGCGGGCCCGACAGTACCAACCGGCCTTCGGCTTGTAAGGATTGTAACCGTTCCAGATGAGCCGGGCGAGCGGCCAGGCGCTTTTCCAGACTGTCAGGTACATCTTCGGCAATAATGGCATAGAGCATTTCAGGCCTCGTTATTTTGCCCGTTCTGTTCGACAGCGTTGGGTTGTGGCTTCATGTGTTTGGCAAGATAAACGGCCTGGCCAATAACAAACAGAAGGGTCAAGCCCAGCATGCCGAACAGCTTGAAATTGACCCAGTTATTTTCAAATTCCCGTGCCCGCATGCACAACTCAAGCAGTTGACCCTGATACATCTGTTGACAGGTTTCAAGATCGACCGCTTGACCAGCGGCCTCAAATAAGGCGCTTTCGGCCTGGAAATAGAAATTGGCAACATACAGGTTGGCAAAGCCCATGAGGATAAAAAAACCGATCCAGCTAAGATTAAGTCGGCGCCAGACGTGTTGTGGTGCTTCAATAGCGTGGCTCATCATTCTTTCCACCAGCGTTTTGTCACCGATAACCTGGCTGAGCAGGAAACCCAGTGCAAAAGCCCAGTTCACAGCGGTTGGTTTCCACATGAAAAAGGCTTTGTCCTGTAATAATAATGTCGCGCCACCCAGAACCACGATGAGTCCCAGGGTGATCAGGTGCATCTTTTCAAAACGTCGATGCTTGAGCCAGTAAAGACTGACTTGCAGGAAGGACGCAGCGATCGCCACCGCGGTGGCGACATAAATCCCGTAGACCTTATAGGCGATGAAAAATAACAGGACGGGGAAAAAATCAAACAGAAACTTCATGCTGGTTCAGTCAAGTTAATGCAGAGTGGGATTGTTAGTGAGTTGAAAATATTTTTCCATGACACGACGCACATGATCAGGATAGCCGATGATGTCCATTTGTTGCATGCCTTCGCTGAAAAAGCCGGGTGCATCCTCCGGTAAGCGCATGATTAAAAGATCATAGGCTTGTTCCATAATATCAACCTGATGACTGCGGGTGGCGACGATCGCATAGTTCAGGTTCAGAATTCGCCACGGTCGGCCAGGGTTACTCTTGTCAAGATCCTGCTTGATCGTTGAAGCCACTGCATCGGCAATTTCCCGGTACACGTGACTCAATTCTGCCAGAAAAGCCGGATCGGTCGTGCTGTTTGCTACCTTGGACAACGCATTCACAATTGGTTCCAGGGTGTGTAGCGGGCCAAGATGACGCGCGGCCCAGACCCCGAGGGTAACAATCACCTCGTCCAGGGCCTGACGTGAATCGGTCAACTCCAGTTGATCGCACCAGTCACCGAGCTGATTAAGCAGGCTCAGACCATAATCCGATAACTCCTGAAACTCATTTGCGGCACTGGTGTTCTGGACCTGTTCCACACCGACTTCGGGTTGCTTGTCCAGATGTCGGATAATGTCGGCAAAGCGGTTCAAACCGGCGCAGATCTGTTCCGGATCCGTCAGCGGTGAGGCGGACTTGTCACTTGATTCGGCCACACTGCGGGTAGCTTGACACAGTGCAAGCATGGTGTCGGTCAATTCCGGTAAATTGATTTCCAGCTTTGACATCGGTCTTGGTTGCGATTGGCGCCATGAATTAAGTCGACACACTCTATCATATCAATGTCATCGCAGCATGCGTCGACTGAGGCCGGGCTGGTATACTGTCCTGATGTCTGGATTACGCTTTGATTTACATACCCATTCCACTGCCTCCGACGGCACCCTGGCGCCGGCGGAATTGGTCCGGCGAGCGGCGTCCCACGGGATAGAGGTCCTGGCCCTGACCGATCATGATGAAATCGCGGGGCTGTCCGAAGCGTCAGCGGCGGCGGAGGACGCGAGCATCGGCTTCGTTCCGGGGATCGAGTTGTCGGTCAGTTGGGGACATCAGACGGTCCATGTTGTGGGTCTGGGGATCGATGCCACTACCGCTTCACTGCAAGCCGGTATCAAGCGATTGCGCGCGTTCCGCCAGTGGCGGGCGGAGGAAATTGCCCGTCGTCTGGCGAAAAAGGGCATCGGGGGAGCGCTCGAAGGGGCGCAACGCTATGCCAGGGGGAACATTCTGAGCCGCACGCATTTTGCCCATTTTCTGGTCGAACAGGGCCATGCCCGGGATTTGCGCCAGGTCTTCAAGCGCTTTTTGGTTCGTAACAAGCCGGGCTATGTACCGGGCGAATGGGCCAGCCTGGCGGAGGCGCTGGGCTGGATCCGGGACGCCGGGGGACTGGCGGTGATCGCTCATCCGGCTCGTTATAAAATCAGCGCCACCCGGCTGCGACAATTGCTGGGAGAATTTCTGGAACTGGGCGGCACGGCACTGGAAGTCGTTTCCGGCAGCCACAGTCGTGATGACATCCTCAGCATGGCCAGCCTGAGTCGCCGCTTTCAACTGGCGGCTTCGGCCGGTTCGGATTATCACGGACCGGAGAGCCCTTACCTGGATCTGGGCCGCTTGCCCGACCTGCCTCCGGAATGCCAGCCCATCTGGCAGCATCCGGATTGGCACTTCACCACCCGGCCGGAATGAAGCGATAGCCACATGAGTCAGTTTTTTCAAATTCATCCCGACAATCCCCAGGGGCGCCTGATTCGGCAGGCGGTGGACATGGTGCGAGACGGGGCGGTGATTGCCTATCCCACCGATTCCGCCTATGCGCTGGGCTGCCATCTGGGCGACAAGAAAGCGCTGGATCGGATCCGGCGAATTCGTCAGGTCGGCGACAGACACAATTTCACCCTGGTCTGTCGCGATCTCTCGGAACTCTCCAGCTATGCCAAAGTCGATAATGCCGCCTACCGCATCCTGAATGCCTATACCCCGGGCCCCTATACCTTTATTCTCCAGGCAAGTCGCGAGGTGCCGCGTCGTTTGTTACACCCCAAGCGCCGGACCATTGGCCTGCGCGTGCCGGACAATCGCATCTGTCAGGCCTTGCTTGCCGAACTGAATGAGCCACTGATGAGCAGCACCCTGATTCTGCCGGGCGAAACGATGCCCATGACCGACCCGGATGAAATCCGGGAACTGCTGGAGCACTCGGTGGATCTGGTGATCGATGGCGGTTACTGTGATATTGAGCCCACCACCGTGGTGGACATGACCGGCAATCATCCAGTGGTGACCCGGATAGGGAAGGGGGATCCGACGCCGTTTGCCGACTGATACCGGCTCGAGCCGAGTCCCGATACGGGGTATAATGCGGCCCACAGGCTGAACGGCTGTTGTAGACAATAAAATTAAATATATCGTGTTAATACCAGTGAAACCCTGCCGCTTGGCATGATCAGTCTTGAATCCGAATGAGTTAATTTCCGGGAGATCCCATTGAGCTCGATACCTAACCTGCAGCAGCGTGTGCTGTCCGGCATGCGCCCAACCGGTGCCTTGCACCTTGGTCACTATCACGGTGTGCTGAAAAACTGGTTAAAACTCCAGCACGAATATCAGTGCTTTTTCTTCGTCGCTGACTGGCATGCGCTCACCACCCACTACGAGGAGCCCCAGATTCTGGAACAGAGTGTCTGGGATATGGTCATCGACTGGCTGGCAGTGGGGGTGAATCCCGGCTCGGCAACGCTGTTTATCCAGTCACGGGTGCCGGAACACGCGGAACTGCATTTGCTGTTGTCGATGATCACGCCACTTGGCTGGCTGGAACGGGTGCCCAGTTATAAAGATCAGCAGGAAAAGCTCAAGGAACGGGATCTGGCGACCTACGGCTTTCTGGGCTACCCCTTGCTGCAAAGTGCGGACATCCTGGTCTACAAGGCCGGGCTGGTACCGGTGGGTGAGGATCAGGTGGCGCATGTGGAAATGACGCGCGAGGTCGCGCGGCGCTTCAATCACATCTACGGCCGGGAAGCGGGGTTTGAAGACAAGGTCGATGCCGCGATCAAGAAAATGGGCAAGAAAAACGCCAGGCTCTACAAAGAGTTACGGCGCAAATACCAGGAACAGGGGGATGAAGCGGCTCTGGACACCGGGCGCGCCCTGCTGGAAAGCCAGCAGAACATTACCCTCGGTGACAAGGAACGGTTATTTGGTTATCTGGAAGGGAGTGGGCGCATAATCCTGCCCGAGCCCGATGCCTTGCTGACACCGGCTTCCAAAATGCCCGGCCTGGATGGCCAGAAAATGTCCAAGTCCTATGCCAATACCATCGCGTTACGCGAAGATCCCGCCCAGGTTGCCCAGAAACTGCGCACAATGCCAACGGATCCGGCCCGCGTGCGACGCACCGATCCGGGGGATCCGGAAAAGTGTCCTGTGTGGAAACTGCATCAGGTATACTCCCCTGAAGATGTGCGTGACTGGGTGCAAAAAGGTTGCCGCAGTGCGGAGATCGGCTGTCTGGATTGCAAGGCTCCGCTTATCGATGCTGTGCAGGCGGAGCTGGCGCCCATCCATGAGCGCGCCAAGGAATACGAAAAGGATCTCGACCTCGTCCGAAAAATAATAACCGAAGGTTGTGATAAAGCGCGGGATGTGGCACGACAGACGTTGACCGAAGTCAGACAGGCCATGGGACTGGAATACCGTTAGACGGAACAGCTTGAATTCATGAATGTAACTGAAGACACGTCCGCTCCGGAGCAGGAGGAAATGCCGTTTGCCATCGTGCAGGGCACGGCCATTACGGCGTTGCCCAAGGACCTGTATATTCCCCCGGATGCATTGGAGGTGTTTCTGGCGGAGACCTTTGAAGGCCCGCTGGATCTGTTGCTGTATCTGATCAAGCGCCAGAACCTGGATATTCTGGATTTACCCATTGCCGAGATCACCCGTCAGTACATGGAATATGTCGAACTGATGAAGGATCTGCACCTGGAACTGGCCGGCGAATACCTGGTGATGGCTGCCATGCTGGCCGAGATCAAATCACGCATGCTGTTGCCAAGACCGGCCCAGGCAGAGGAAGAGGAAGGCGATCCGCGGGCGGAACTGGTCCGGCGTTTACAGGAGTACGAGCGTTACAAGCAGGCGGCAGAAGATATCGACGAATTGCCGCGGGTCGGGCGGGAAGTCTTTCCGACCGAGGTCGCGGCACCGGATCTCAAAGTCGTACGGTTGCCACCCAGTGTGGATTTAAAGGATGTACTCAATGCCTTCAAAGAGGTCATGCAGCGGGCGGCCATGTATGAGCATCATCATATCCAGATGGAACCCCTCTCGGTACGCGAACGGATGTCGATCGTTTTGAGCAGTGTGACAACGGATCATTTCACCGACTTCGCTAAATTATTCAAGCTTGAGGAAGGGCGCAGTGGTGTCGTGGTGACCTTGCTGGCGATTCTGGAACTGATGAAGCAGTCATTGATTGAGCTGGTACAGACCGAGGCCTATGGGCCGATTCATGTGAAGGCAGCGGAAGCAACCCGTGTTTGACCGCCAGGATACATAGACAGGAAACACGTCGGTATGAATGAAGATCAACTGAAACAGATTATTGAAGCGGTTTTATTCGCGGCGGACGAGCCGCTAAACCTGAATCGCCTGATGAGTTTGTTTCCTGAGGAAAGTGCCCCCGAACGGGATATGATTAAACAGGCCATTGCCCGGATTCAGGAAGAATGCGCCGATCGCAGTGTCGAGCTCAAGGAAGTTGGCAGTGGCTATCGTTTCCAGGTGAAACAGGACTATGCCCAGTGGGCCAGCAAGTTATGGGAAGAGCGCCCGGCCCGTTATTCCCGCGCCACCCTGGAAACCCTGGCATTGATCGCCTATCGACAGCCGATCACACGGGGCGAGATTGAGGAAGTCCGTGGCGTCAGTGTCAGCAGCCAGATCATCAAAAGTCTGATGGAACGCGACTGGATCAAGGTCGTGGGACATCGGGATGTGCCGGGTAAACCCGCCCTGTATGCCACGACCCGCGAATTTCTTGATTATTTCAACCTCAAAAGTCTGGATGGCCTGCCCAGTCTGGCGGAACTGCGGGATATTGATGCCATCAACGCTGAGCTTGAATTGACCATGCCGACGGAAACGAATGCCAATCCGGGTGACGCCGGATCGAACCAGAGTGAACCCGGTTTCGGTCAGGTGGATTCGACTGAAGCGGCAAGCAGCGAAGCCGTCAGTCTCGAAGAGAGTGATACGGGACCCGAATCCCAATCCGAACAAGTAACCCCGTCCCCGTCTGAGGGTGAGACCGAAGCCGTGCTCAAGCAAGCCCTCAGTGCCGAAAGCTGATTCGTCCGTATGGACGAGAAAATCCAGAAAGTGTTGGCCAGGGCCGGCTACGGCTCGCGGCGTGAGATCGAAACCTGGATCGAACAAGGGCGTATCAAGGTTAATCGGAAGACGGCGAAGCTGGGGGATCGTGTTGTTCCCGAGGATCACATCAGCCTTGATGGCAAACCTTTGCGCATTCAGCAGGCTCCACGGTTCCGCTTGATCGCCTACCACAAGCCGGTCGGCGAAGTCTGTACCCGCCAGGATCCCCAGGGCCGTCCCACGATCTTCGATCACTTGCCGCGCCTGAGAAATGGTCGCTGGATTGCGGTAGGGCGCCTGGATATCAACACCTCGGGCTTGCTGTTACTGACGACCGATGGGGAACTGGCCAATCGCCTGATGCATCCTTCCTCTGAGATTGAACGCGAATATGCGGCGCGTGTGCTGGGCACGCTTACCCCCGAAAATCTGCAACAACTGCAAAACGGGGTCATGCTTGAAGACGGGATGGCCCGGTTTGATCGCATCCTCGACAGCGGCGGCGAGGGGAGCAACCACTGGTATCACGTGACCTTGCACGAAGGTCGAAATCGCGAAGTGCGACGACTGTGGGAAGCGACAGGGATGAAAGTCAGTCGCCTGATACGGATTCGTTATGCCAATGTTGAACTCGGCCGCGGTTTGCGAGCCGGCAAATTTCGGGATCTTGACGCCGCTGAACAACAACAGCTGTTTCAACTGGTGGGATTCAACCAACCGACAGCCTCGTCAACACCGCGACGGCGTGGAAAAGTCCCCAAAGGTCGGCACAAAAAAACGAGGAAGTCACGCTAATTTGAAATCTGCTACGTAAAGGCGGAACCTTCATGAGGTTGACCGATCGGCTTCAGGCAGATTCTTTCAACTGGTGTTTGGAGCGCAGGATATAGGGTTTGAGTTGCCGCGGCAGATCCAGATATTCGCTCAGTAAAATCACGACTTTTGGTTTCTCTCCCGTGGCAATATTCTTCAACAGCGTGATGTTTTTGGGATTGTCCAGTTCATCACCGATGTCGCGGATGATAAAAACCCCGTAATGTTTACTCGCCTCAATGTACTCCAGTTGTTCCTTGGCGCCCTGGGTGCGGGGAATAGTGATGTGTGAGGCGCCCATGCGGTGCATCCCTTCACCGGCATTGGCCAGATAAAAGGCCTTGTTACTGAAGCGACTCAATTGCAGGAACAAATCCAGTACCCGTTCGGTATCATAAGATTCGATACTGATCAGGCGGTATTTGGATTCCAGCATTTTTTCCAAATGGTGCAGATAATCCATTTTAGTCAGAGCCTCAGGCCAGCTATACAGTTGATTTTATTATAGTCCCACAGAGTGAGGCGGGGAGTAAACACTGTGTGAAGCAGTTCATACTACGGCTAATCCGCAGATTCACTATAGAGAAGGGGATCTGAACTCGCTATCGCTTCCATTCCATATATATAGTGAACGGTATTGCTCTACCGCGGGTTAGGCCTCAGGAAACAAATAAGCGCAAATAACCGGTTTATATTTGGTATAAATGCCACTGCTAAATCGAATCTTTATTGAAATTTGACGGTCTAATGAATAATTAAAAACCATAACAAATCTGAAATTATTGTGAGGATGGAGTGATGTCGAAATATTTTCTGTTGTTTTTGAGCATCGTTCTGGTTGGAGGAGCAGGACCGGGTAAGCAGGCAGTCTACGCTGCGGAGCAGGCTGGCCTGGAAACCGGCATGGTGAATCCTGGTTATGAGGAAAAACCCGACTGGTTCAAGAATTCCTTTCTGGATATCCGGGAGGACGTGGAAGAAGCCGCGGACGCGGGTAAGCGTGTCATGTTGTACTTTTATCAGGATGGCTGCCCTTACTGCGCCAAACTGTTAAGGGATAATTTCAGTCAACGCAGCATTGTCGAAAAGTCCCGCAAGTATCTTGACGTCATCGCCGTAAATATGTGGGGCGACCGGGAGGTTACCAGCCTGGACGGTAAGGCGATGACGGAAAAAGAATTCGCTGCAGCGCTGCGAGTCATGTTTACCCCGACCATTCTGATGCTGAACGAACAGGGCAAGGTCATATTGCGCATCAATGGTTACTATCATCCGGTCAAGTTTGAAGCGGCGTTGGATTATGTTGGGCAGCACAAGGAAAAAGCCCTTCGTTTTGCGGACTATTACCATCAACTGGAACCGGTTAAGCCCAGCGGCAAGTTGCATGATGAAGACTTTTTTCTCCAGCCGCCTTATGATTTGCAGAGCCTGGCAAGCAGCAATAAACCCCTGCTGCTGTTATTCGAGCAGAAGCAATGCAAACCCTGTGATGAATATCATGCGGATATTTATCAGCGACCTGAAACCCGGCAGCAGTTGGCGCGCTTTAATATCGTTCGCCTGGACATGTGGGGAGATACGCCGTTGCTTGGTCTGGATGGCCAAAAGACCATCGCACGTGAGCTGGCCAGACAACTGGATGTGAAATATGCGCCAAGCATGGTGTTTATCAACCAGAGGGGTAAGGAAGTGTTTCGTACCGAGGCCTATCTGAAAGCCTTCCATACCCAGTCAGTACTGGACTACGTCGCCTCGGGGGCATATCGCTCGCAACCGAATTTTCAGCGCTTTATCGCGGCCCGGGCGGATGAGTTGGAAGCCCAGGGGATTCATGTTGATTTGTGGAAATAGCTTGTGCCCGGGTGAAAGTCCCGCCGGCGCATATATGAGGGGTCATTGCGAAGGTTGGGCCAGGAATATCTGACCGATCTCGTTCTTGCTGTCCGGACCCATGAGATAAAGATAAGCGGGCATGACGCTCTGCGTGGACGGCAGAGTGGCGGCATCTTCCGCGGGATAGGCCAGGCGCCGTATGCGTGTGGCGACGACGCCCGGGTCGATGCTGTTGACGCGAATTGACGTGTTCGTCTCGAGTTCATCGGCCATAATCTGCATCAGATTATCTGCTCCGGCCTTACTGACACCATAGGCCCCCCAGTAGGCGCGACCCGTATGCGCCACGTCGGTGGAGGTAAACAGGACCCGCGCATCTTCAGATTTCCGCATCAGGGGCAGACAGGCACGACTCAGCAGAAATGGCGCCGTCAGGTTGATGTGCATGACCCGTGCCCAGAGTTTCAGATCATACTGTTCAAGCATCATGCGCGCACCCAGAATGGCCGCGTTATGTAACAAGCCATCGAGCCGACCGAATTCCTTCTCCAGTGTGGCAGCCAGATCTTCATAGTGTTCATAGGTCGCCCCTTCCAGATCCAGGGGATAAATCGCAGGCTGTGGATGGCCCGCCGAGGCGATCGCATCGTAAACCGCTTCCAGTTTGGCGATGGTTCTCCCCAGCAGAATGACCGTGGCACCATGGGCCGCAAAGGTCCTGGCGGCTGTTGCCCCGATACCATCCCCGGCACCGGTGACGAGAATGATGCGATCACGCAGCAGTTTGGCAGAAGGTTGATAGTTTGCAGGAATGGTTTTCATACAGAGTCCGGTTCAATTCAACAGCGCAGAAATTTGCTGGGCGCATTGTACCCCACTGCGCACGGCACCTTCGAGGGTGGCCGGGTAGCCGGTAGGCGTAAAATCACCTGCCAACCACAAGCCGTCGATGCCGGTGCGATTGGCGGGACGGTGCTGGTTGATATTCACCCGGCAGGCAAAGGTGGCACGTTTCTCCCGGATCACCTGGGCCGACTGATGTGGCGGCCAGGCAGGAAACAACCATCCCAGTTCCGCACTGATGACATTGATCAAGTCGGGATTGGATAAATGCATATGGGTGCCGCGGGCGCTGATGACCACGGCAATCAAGCCGGGTTGATCACACAGGCGGCGATCAAACGCCCATTGGCCGATGGTGTCGCGCAGTCCCAGCATCGGCAGTGGCAAAGTGACCGTTTCCGGGTACTGCAGATAGACCGTACAGATGGGTTCATAGTCGAATTGTTGCAGACTGTCGCTTAATGGCTTGAGTTCCACGTGTGGTTCCAGCAGGGGATGAATCGCATGAGGCGGAATGGCCAGGACAAGCTGGTCGACCGCATGTAACTGGTCATGACACCAGATTCCGCGCAGCTGCCGGTTGTGTATTTCCAGAGCCGTGACCCGCTGGCCGAGATGCAGCTGACCATCGTGCTGCTCGAGATACTGAATGGCGGGATCCGGAAAAAGCTGGCTCAAGTCACGGCGGGCAAAGAGTAAATCGGAATCCTGTCGCTGATGCAGAAAGGCATCTGTCAGGACACGGAGAAAAACCTCGGCAGAAGCTTCCGTCGGGGGGGTGTTCAGGCTGGCGAGACATAAGGGATACCAGAAAGCCTGGCAAAGTGCCGCTGGTTGCTGTTGTTGCTGTAGCAGATCACTGACCGATACATCCTGTGTTAAAGCAAGTTTGCCAAGCTTCAATTTCAAACCGAAGCGGCTGGCCTGCCAGCGTTCCCGTAACGACAGCCCCCTGGCGTTCAACAGACTCCACAGCAGATGCAAGGGGGCGGGCAAGGAGGGTGCCTTGATGGCAACGTTGTGACCAACAGGAGCACTGGAAACCAGTTGCAACGGTTGGCGCAGCAACACCTGGTTAATATCAATCCCGATGGTTTGCATCATCGCCAGGGTGGTGTGATAGGCACCAAGCAACAAATGCTGGCCGTTATCGATGGTCAAATGTTCAAAAGGCACGCGCCGGGCGCGACCACCGATCTGTCGGGCTGATTCATAAACATTCACCGGTATACCGGCCTGACTCAGGGAAACGGCAGTGGCCAGACCGGCCCAGCCTGCACCGACAACAATGGTCCTGCGGGTGGGGGACTTCATTGGCCGGAGACGGCCTGATGCTTGTAGCGCCGGGTTTGGAAACCGGTTTTCCAGGCCAGCCAGAGCTTGCGCAGGGGGGTGAGGCTGATGCGGTGTTGCAGCACATGAAATCCGTCGCGCTCTATTTCTTCCAGGGTGGCGCGATAAATGGCGGCCATGATGAGTCCGCAACGCTGATTGTGCCGGTCCGCATCCGGCAAATGCGACAAGGCCTGGGCGTAATAGTATTTTGCGCGTTCAGCCTGAAACCGCATGAGTTCATGAAAGGCCGGGGTTTCTTTCTGGTTGACAATATCGGTTTCCGACACGCCGAAGCGTTGCAGTTCATCGAGGGGTAAATAGATGCGATTACGCTGCGCATCTTCATAGACATCGCGCACAATGTTGGTCAATTGAAACGCGATCCCCAGATCATGCGCATATTTCAATGTCTGCCTGTCCTGGTAGCCGAAGATTTCTGCGGCCAGTAGCCCCACCACGCTGGCTACCCGATAACAATACAGTGCCAGGTCCTTGAAACTGGCATAACGAGGTTGATCGAGGTCCATCTCCATGCCATCGATAATTTCGAGAAATTGTTCCTGGGGGAGATCGAATCTGGCAATCACCGGGGTGAGGGCGCGGGTGACCGGATGTTGTGGCTGACCGCTGAATAAACGTGCGATTTCTTGCCGCCACCAGTTGAGTTTAATTCTCGCGATTTCGGGCTCGCTGGTGGTATCGACAACATCATCGACTTCACGACAAAAAGCATATAAGGCGGTAATGGCGCGGCGTTGCTCAGGCTGCAGAAACAGGAAGCTATAGTAAAAACTGGAACCACTACGCGCGGCCTTGTCCTGACAGTATTGTTCGGGGGTCATCGAATGTTGCGTTAATCTATGGCGAACACAAATTCTAGCATTGATGCTGGTTTTGACCTAGCTGCTGATTGGTATCGGTCTTTTCATCAGGGCTCGCCAGAACATGACAGGATAATCCATTTTTCGCAGACGGGGCCGGCGAAACACATTACCGTCATGGTCGCGTAATTTGTCTAGCACACAGCTTCCTCCGTGAATGATCAGTCGTATTTCCAGGCCGATGCGGCCGGGTAATTGATCGCCCAGCGGGGCGCCGGCCAGCAGCAAGGCGGAAGCCCGTTGAATTTGCGCCTCAACCAGCTGTTGCATGGCGGCATCAGTGAGATGGTTTCGTAGCTGTAATTCACCGACTCCGTATCTCCGCATTTCGTCCTCGGGTAAATAAATCCGGTTATGTTCGTCGAAGTCCTGGGCCAGATCCTGTAGAAAATTGATGAGCTGTAACGCCGTACAGATATGATCGGAGAGTAACAGGTTGGCCGGGGTGGCATAACCGTACAGGTATAGCAACAAGCGACCGATTGGATTGGCGGAGCATCGGCAATAATCCAGCACCTCAGCAATGCTTGCGTAGCGTTGTTGCGTGACATCCTGTTTGAAGGCGCTCAATAAATCCCTGAACAGTTGCAGGGGAAGTTGATGACGTTGAATGATATCGCCCAGCGCGACAAACACGGGGTCCCGGACAGGATCGCCCGTGCTGAGTGATTGCAAGCCGGCTTCATATTCAGCGAGCAACTGTAGCCGCACAGCAGGGCTGTCATTCCCTTCATCGGCAAAGTCATCCGCGCTACGTGCAAAGGCATAGATGACGGTGACGGCCTGGCGTAACCGCCGGGGTAACAGGCGAGAGGCAACCGGAAAGTTTTCGTAGTGGCTCGCGGCGATTTGTCGGCAATGTTGATAGGCCGCTGGCAGCATGGGGACAGTCATATACTTATGCTAAGGTATGGGATAGTCTCGAACAATAATCTATTTCAAACAGGAAGAAACAATGAAGAAGCTGAAGTTACTACTTGTCGGGATTGTGATCGGACTGGTGTTCGGCCTCTGGTTTGGTGTAAATATTGGCAAAGAAAGACCGCTATTGAGCAACCCTTTTGCGGACAAGCAATTACAGGAAAAAGCCAAGGAAACAACATCAGAAGCAATTGAAGACACCAAACGCGCCTTGCGTAAATCTCTGGATGACTAATCTGATTTGTTGGCGAGACTCCGAACGCCGGTTTCAATCTGTTCCGGCGTTTCGACCTCGCGGTTGGAGGAGATACCCATCTCGGTAAATTTTTGCGCACCGGGTAAGATGCGGCTGTCAAAGGAACCGACGGCACTGTTGTAGTGTTTCAGGCTGTTGTCCAGGCTGCGTCCCAGTTTGTCGAGGTGGGAGCTGAAGGTGAGCAGGCGCTTGTATAATTCCTCGCCAACGATCTTGATCTGCTCGGCATTGCGGGTCAGTTGCTCCTGGCGCCAGCCATAGGCGACAGCGCGTAACAGGGCGACCAGGCTGGTGGGCGTGGCGAGAATAACATGTTGCCCCAGGGCATACTCCAGCAGTTTACGATCCTGATCCAGCGCCGCGCTGAGAAACTGTTCCCCCGGGATAAACAACACGACAAAATCCGGTGCGGCCTTGAACTGTGACCAGTAGGCCTTGCTGGCCAACTCGGTGACCCGCTGGCGTACATTGCGGGCATGGTGCACCAGGGCCTGCTGGCGTTTTGTGTCATCATCAGTTTCCACGGCATTCAGATAGGCATCCAGTGGAGTCTTGACATCGACCACGATTTCACGCCCGCCAGGCAGCCGCACGATCATGTCGGGACGTTGCCGGCCCTCACTGGTCTGCACGCTTTGCTGTTCGTAGAAATCACAGTGTTCAACCATACCGGCGAGTTCCGCCAGTCGTTTCAGCGTCAGTTCACCCCATTGACCGCGAACCTCGGGTCGACGCAAGGCCTGGTCCAGGCTGCGGGTTCGGTTTGCAGGTTTGCCTGGGTTTCGGCCATGGTTTCCAGGTGTTTGTGTAAGGCACCGTAGGCTTGTTTGCGTTCCTTCTCCATGCCCTGGATCTGACGTTCGGTTTTTTCCAGCGCCTCGCGGATCGGTCCGATGAGGTGTTCGATGGCTTTTTCTTTTTTTTCCAGATCACTGCTTGCCTGGGATTGAAAGCGTTTGAGATTCTCCTGTGCAAGCTTCAGAAATTCTTCACTGTTATGTTTCAGCGCCTGACTCGACAGGGCACTGAAGGTGTCGGCCAGCTGATCCCGGGCCCGTTGCAGGGTCTCGAGTTTTTCAATGTGGTTGCGTCGTTCCAGTTCCAGGGTGGTGGTTAACTGGGTTTTTTCATGCTGCAGCCGGTTGATACGGCGTTGCAGTAGCAGGTAAACCAACAGCGCACCCAGCAGAGCGGCGGCGACAAGCAGCACAATAACCTGGGGATCTTGCAGGATTTCCTTCATCAGTTTACCTGAGTTGTAACCATTGCTTGATGTGGTGAGGTGACTCCAGTAGCGCATCGGCACCCCAGGTTTCGGGGTGATCGTCCTGGTCGATATACCCGAACAGGGCCACCACAGTGGCCATGCCGGCGCGATGCCCTGCCACAATATCACGTTCCGCATCGCCCACATAGACACATTGCATACTCTCACTGCCGGCTTGCTGGCAGGCATAGAGCAACGGCGACGGGTGCGGCTTGCGCTCTGCCAGCGTATCGCCACTGACAATACTGCTCGCGCGGTGAGTCAGTTGCAGCGCATCCAGCAAAGGATGCGTTAACCAGGCCGGTTTGTTGGTCACCACGCCCCAGTTCATGCCGGCGTGTTCGATACTGTTGAGCAATTCGGCCATGCCGGGAAACAGTTGTGTCTTGTTGGCAATGCCCCTGGCATAGACGTCCAGTAGCTGCTGCCGTAAGGATTCAAACTCCGGGTGATCCTGGGAAATGCCAAATCCCAGCCGTACCAGGGCCATGCCGCCATGGGAGACCACCGGCCGGATCCGTTCAAAGGGGAGTGGGGACTTACCGTTGTTGATCAGTACGGTATTAAGTGAATCGGCCAGATCCGGGGCGGTATCCGCCAGTGTCCCATCAAGATCAAACAGCACGGTTCTGAATGGTTGAGGATTCAAAACAGCATCTCGACAACGTAACTAATCAGCCACCGGTAAGAATCAGTCAGCGGCTTTCTGGCAATGCAGCAAATAGTTCACCATCACGTCCGGTCCGAGTGAATAGGTCCGGCTAAATGGGTTGTAACTCATGCCAGTGAGTTCCAGCGGCTGCAAACCCGCCGTACGTGACCAGCTTTCCAGTTCCGAAGGTTTGATGAACTTGCTGAAATCATGGGTTCCTTTGGGCAACAGGTTCAGCACATATTCCGCGCCGATAATGGCAAACACATAGGCTTTGGGATTCCGGTTAATGGTCGAAAAAAACACCTGGCCACCGGGTTTTACCAGATGCGCGCAGGCCTGAATGACCGAGGCCGGATCCGGCACATGTTCCAGCATTTCCAGGCAGGTGACCACATCAAAGGCCGCCGGTTTTTCCTGGGCCAGGGCTTCGGCGGTGGTCCGCTGGTATTCGACTTCAATCCCGGATTCCAGCTGGTGCAGACGTGCCACGGCGAGGGGTGCCTCCCCCATATCAATCCCCGTAACCCGGGCGCCACGTTGCGCCATGCTTTCCGACAAGATGCCGCCGCCACATCCGACATCCAGTACCTGTTTGTCCTTCAAGCCGGCGCGACGGTCGATATAGTCGAGGCGCAGCGGGTTGATTTGATGCAAGGGTTTGAATTCGCTTTCCGGATCCCACCAGCGATGGGCCAGCTCCTCGAATTTGGCAATTTCCTGCTGATCAACGTTCATGTTCTGGCTGCTCATGATTAAAGTATTCTCAAGCGATAAGGATAACGCGAATCCTGTTTTTAAAGTAAGTGATGTCCAGGCTCGACAGAGACGGATACGTGCCTAGCTCCGGGCAATGCGTGAACGCCACATCTGGGTTTTGTCCAGGATTTCCTCGGTATCCAGGGTAGTCAGAACGCGATCCTTGAGCAGGTGTTTCCCGGCCACCCACACATCCGTCACCTTGTCGCGGCCGGTGGCATACACCAGTTGCGACACCGGATGATAGACCGGGCTGGTTTCAATTTCATTCAGCTGTACCGCGATGAAATCAGCCGCCTTTCCCGCTTGCAAGGAACCGATGTCTTCATCCAGCCCCAGACTGCGGGCCGCGTTAATGGTTGCCATGCGCAAGGCCTGTTCGGCCGGCACCGCGGTGGCATCGGCCGCGATGCCCTTGCCTAACAGCGCGGCGGTGCGCATTTCACTGAACATGTTGAGATCGTTATTGCTTGCCGCACCGTCGGTACCGAGGGCGATATTGATCCCGGCCTGCTGCAGTTGGTGCACGGGGCAAAAACCACTGGCCAGTTTGAGATTCGATTCAGGGCAATGAATCACATGGACGCCCGTTTCCGCACAGCGTTGTATTTCATCTGAACTGAGTTCGGTCATATGTACCGCCATCAGCCGCGGGCTGAGTAATCCCAGTTCATCCAGGCGTTGCAGCGGGCGTTTGCCATGTTTGGCCAGCGCCTGGCGGACTTCCTCGGCTGTTTCATGGACATGCATATGGATTGGAATGTCCAGTTCCTCGGCGTAGGTTGCGACACGCTGTAAAGGGGTATCGGAAACGGAATACGGAGCATGGGGGGCAAAGGCCGTGGTGACCAGAGTATTGTTATGCAGCTGGTCATGCAGTTCGATACCTTTATTTAAATAGTCATCGGCATTCTCGGCCCAGGCACTGGGAAAGTCGACCACGATCAGGCCGACGGTGGCACGCATGCCGGCCTGTTCAACCGCACGGACCGTTTCTTCCGGAAAGAAATACATATCGTTAAAGCAGGTAATGCCACCACGCAGCATCTCCGCACAGGCCAGCAAGCTACCGTCATGGACAAACTCGGCGCTGATCCATTTCTGTTCAGTTGGCCAGACATAGTCATGTAACCAGCTCATCATGGGCAAATCATCCGCCAGGCCGCGCATAAGCGTCATGGCGGCATGACCATGGGCATTGATCAATCCGGGGATCAAGGCATGTTCGTCCAGGCGGGTGACCGTATTGGCGGAATATTTTGTTTCAGCCAGATCGGAAGCGAGGACCTCAAGAATGCGACCTTCATGAACGGCAAGCGCATGTTGTTCGAGAATTGTCCCTGTTGGTTCAACGGGAATGATCCAGCGGGCATGAATGAGCGCATCAATCGTCATATAAATATTTATTGTCTGAATTAATAGCTTGCGCCTGATTATAAGCAAAACAGTTTATTGATGTCGGATAGTTTTTTATCAGGCAACAGGGTTAGACTATATAAATCCCGTGAGAATCAGAGTGATGTACACTCCCTTTTGAGACCTGAAGAGTAAACATTTTCCGACAATGCAATACGACTCCATTCGTGCCATCCGTTGGCAGGACGACAAACTGGTATTACTTGACCAGCGCAAGTTACCCGCGGAGGTCACTTATCTCGAGTGCCATAGCGCCACCGAGGTAGCGAACGCCATTCGCGAAATGGTAGTGCGCGGTGCCCCGGCCATCGGCATCACGGCGGCTTACGGTGTGGTGCTGGCGGCACAACAGTGCACCCGGCAATCTGCCATCAACTGGCAACACGCCATGCAGGCTGATCTTGATATCCTGGCGGCTTCGCGACCCACGGCCGTGAATCTGTTCTGGGCCCTGTCGCGCATGCAACATGTGATCGCTTCAGACCCGAGTGAACCGGTGAAGACATTAGTTAAGGAGGCGCAAGCTATTCATGACGAGGATATCGCCGCCAATCGACACATGGGTGAGCTGGGGGCGGCCCTGATCACCCCGCCAGCGGGGGTACTGACCCATTGCAATACCGGTTCGCTTGCCACGGGCGGCTTTGGCACCGCCCTGGGAGTCATCCGCCAGGCCTGGAGTGAACAGCGGCTGAGTAAAGTGTACGCGGATGAAACCCGGCCCTGGTTGCAGGGTGCACGCCTGACCGCCTGGGAACTGGTGCAGGACGGAATTCCGGTGGACTTGATTTGCGAAGGCGCCGCCGCGGCGTTGTTGCGAAGTGGTCAGGTGCAATGGGTCATTGTCGGCAGTGATCGCATCGCTGCCAACGGGGATGTGGCCAACAAGATTGGCACCTACTCACTGGCGGTGAACGCCCGTCACCACGGGGTGAAGTTTATGGTCGTGGCCCCCAGCACCACAGTGGACATGGACACGCCCGACGGTGCGGCCATCCCGATTGAAACCCGTGACGCAGCCGAAGTGCTGCAACTGGCGGGGCAGCCGGTAGCGGCAGAAGGGGCCAGCGCCTGGAACCCGGTATTTGATGTGACGCCGGCGGAGCTCATCGATGCCATCGTCACTGAACGCGGCGTGGTGCTCAATCCAGACCGTGAAAAGATGCAGGCCATGATGACCGCAAACTGAATAGTGAGACGGGTATGATGAGAGTTTTACTCACCGGGGCAAATGGATTTGTGGGGCAGCATCTGGGCGCGCACCTTGTTCAGCAGGGTCACCAGGTGGTGGCGGCAACGCGACGCGATCACGGCAAACTCAACTATACGCCGGTACGCCGCGTTGTGGTTGGCAAGATTGATCCGGCGACGGACTGGTCAGCAGCACTCGAGGGGGTTGAGGTAATCATTCATCTGGCGGCCCGGGTACATGTGATGAAGGATCAGACGGCTGATCCCTTGTCGGCATTTCGTGAGGTCAATACGGCGGGTACCCTGCGTTTGGCCCGGCAGGCCGCCGATGCCGGGATTAAGCGGTTTGTCTATCTCAGCACCATTAAAGTCAATGGTGAACAGACAACCGATCACGCTTTCTGTGAAACCGATCCGGCCGCTCCAATGGATCCGTATGCCCTGTCCAAATGGGAAGCAGAGCAACAGTTGCTGGCACTGGCTGCCAACACGGGTTTGGAAGTGAGCATTGTCCGACCGCCGCTGGTGTATGGACCGCAAGTACGGGGTAATTTCCTGCGCCTGCTGGGATTCGTGGCCAGGGCCTGGCCCTTGCCCCTGGCCAGTATTCGTAATCGACGCAGTCTGGTCGGTATTCGCAATCTGTGCGGTTTGCTTGAAGTGTGCATGCAACATCCAGCGGCAGCGGGAGAAGTTTTTCTCGTTGCTGATGAGCAGGATCTCTCTACCCCGGAATTGCTTCGTCTGCTGGCCGCGGCAATGGGTCGGCCATGCCGGCTAGTGCCATTTCCAACCGCCTTGCTGGCCAGCCTCAGCAAGTTATTGGGGCAACAGGCGATATGGGCGCGCCTGGCCGGGTCCCTCCAGGTGGACATCAGCAAGGCCCGGCATACCCTGGGCTGGCAACCGGCGATCCCGGTGGAACAGGGAATGGCCGAGACAGTGGCCTGGTATCAAAAAACCAATCAGGCAAAGCAGTAAATCCCGATTTTCCTCACCCTGAATTTCAATGATACGCCCGTAAGGGCTCTCTCACGGCGCTTTCGGTTAATGCAGTAGGAGAGACGTCTATGGTACAATAGGCGCTTTAAAACGCTGAAATTTTAGTCACCTTCCTGTACCT